>CAYVUR010000040.1:0-1889 GCA_964455185.1 uncultured Gammaproteobacteria bacterium | reverse complement strand
TGATAAGAGTAAAGCGAAAAAGATAAATGTTTAAGATAAATAATTAAAAAAATTTTTAATAATTCGGGCTATTTTTATGATTATTATTTTAATTTAATAAAGATTATGACTAACAAAACTCTCCCTCAAGCTTTTTTTGAATCAGCGGCTAAATATAATAAAAAAAGAGCTTTAAGTTATAAGAAAAATGGATCTTATTATCATATTTCTTATAAAGAATTAGCAGATAAAATTAAAATTTTTGCTAATAATTTAATTAAATTACGGGTTAAACAAGGAGATAATTTGGCAATACTGTCAAAGAATTGCCCAGAGTGGGTGATTTTTGATTTAGGAACTATGTTAGTTGGAGGAGTAACTGTTCCTATTCATTCAACTTTAAGTCCTAAAATTATTGCTTATATACTTAATCATAGTGAAGCTAAGATTCTTGTAGTTAACGGCGCTGAATTACTTAATAAAGTATTATTAGTGCAAGATCAGTTAGAATTTTTAAAGTCAATAATTTACATTGGACAAAAAGAAGCAGATTTGGATTTTTTTTCTAAAATTAAGATTTTGTATTGGAATGAATTATTTTTAAGAAGTCAAGAAAAAGAATCATCTCAAATAAAAATAAAAAGTTCAGATATTTGTAGCATTATTTATACTTCTGGCACAACCGGATTACCTAAGGGTGTCTGTCTAACTCATAATAATTTTTTAAGTGATATTGAAGCAACAAAAAAATCAATACCACTTTATCATACTGATATTTTTTTATCATTTTTACCATTATCTCATGTTTTAGAGCGTATGGGTGGCTATTATTATCCTTTATTAATAGGAGCGTCTATTGCTTATGCTGAAAGCACTAAAGATTTACCAAAAAATTTACGAGAAATTCATCCTACTGTTTTAATTGCTGTTCCTAGAATTTTTGAACGTTTTTATGAAGCGATTTTTAAAAAAATAAAAAAAGGACCTAAATGGAAAGAGAATTTATTTTTTCGAGCATTAAAAGCAGAGCCAGGTACTATAACTTACAAAATTTTTGATATTTTAGTTTTTAAAAAAATTAGAAGACAATTAGGTGGTAATTTGCGACTAGCGATTTCTGGTGGCGCCGCACTGGATGCTAAGATTGGAAAATTTTTTAGTAAAATCGGTTTAACAATCGTTGAGGGTTATGGTTTAACTGAAACTTCGCCAGTTATTGCTGTCAATAAGCCGCGGTCATTTAAGTTTGGAACAGTCGGCCAAGTGATTGATGGGGTGGAGGCAAAAATTTCATCCGATCGGGAAATTTTAGTTAGGGGACCAATTGTTATGACTGGTTATTATCGTAATGATAGTGAAACTAAGCAAGCGATTGATGATGAGGGTTGGTTACATACAGGTGATTTAGGATTTTTTGATCGTGATGGATTTTTAACAATTATCGGTCGCAAAAAGGAAATGATGGTCAGTTCCGGCGGAAAAAATATTTGGCCCGAACCTATTGAAAATCAATTGACTTTAAGCAAATACATAAATCAAGCAGTGATTATCGGTCATAAACGAAAATTTGTTTCTGCTTTAATTATTCCAACTTGGGAAGAGGTTAGAGAATATTTTAATTCTATCGATGAAACTTTTTCTCAACCAGAAAATATGATTAATAATGATAAGGTTAAAGAGCTTATTTGGCGAGAAATTGAAGCAGTTAATATTAATTTAGCTGAACATGAAAAAATTAAAAAAATTGTATTATTACCTAATGAATTATCGGAAGCAAAAGATGAATTAACTCCGACATTAAAATTAAGACGCAATACAATTGAAAGTAATTATAAAAAAGAAATAGAATTTATTTATAGTAATAATTAATATATTCTAAATTTATTTTTATAATATTTTATTTTATAATA
>CAYVUR010000039.1:769-2235 GCA_964455185.1 uncultured Gammaproteobacteria bacterium | reverse complement strand
TTTAGGTAATATTTCTACCATTGTTTCTGATACTTTTACCGTTGATCTTGATGGTCCCTATGTTTATCCTATGGCTGACAGGGAAGAAAAAGCTGAATTTTTCCAAGACGCTGCTACTGAAAGAGCTACTTCTTGGCAATGGAGTTACACTGGCGCTGGCATAATTAATTTTGGTTCTCCTAATGCTGAAGATACGACTATTGCTGCTGATCACGATGGTTCCTATACTATTACTTTAACTGCTTATGATGATTTTTCCCGCTCGGCTTCTGCTTCTTTTAATTTAATTTGGGACACCACTGCCCCTGAGATCACTCTTGTTCCTCTATCCCCTGATCCTACCAATAATCCTACCCCTTCTTTTACTGGCACTACTACTGATGCTTTACTTAATATTTCTACGGTTGAATATCAGCTTGATGGCGGTGCTTGGACAGCTTGTACTGCCACTGATGGTTCCTTTAATTCTTTATCAGAGAATTATACCTGTACTATTAGTCCAGCTTTATCTAGCGGCACTTACACCATCTCTGTTCGTTCCAGTGATGCTTTAGGTAATATTTCTACCATTGTTTCTGATACTTTTACCGTTGATCTTGATGGTGGCGGTGGCGGTGGAGGGAGTAATAATAGCGGTGGAAGCAGTGGCGGTGGCGGCGGAGGAGGGAGCATAACTTATTGTTATCAAGTTTATTATGGTCCTTGGGGGGATTGTATAAATGGTCTACAAATACGTTCGATTATTAGCCAAGCTCCTTTTAATTGTGTTTTAACTACAGAGCAACAACTTAATTTAAGTCAATTTTGTGAAATTAATTCTGAATCAAAAAATAATGAACCTATCATTAAGCCTGTAATTAAAAATGAAAACAATTTTTATTATTTTGATTCAGAGGCGGTTGATGTTATTGAAAATGCTAGAAAAAACTTTACTCAACTTAATAAATCTTTAGTAGATTCTCTTCTTGGTCGTATTGTTTTACAAGTTGAAGATCGAGGTCGCGCCTGGTACATTAATCCAATTGATGGCAAAAAATATTATTTAGGAAGACCAAGTAATGCTTTTCAAGTGATGCGTATTTTAGGAAGTGGTATTAGTGACAAAAATCTTGATAAAATTCCAATTGGTTTAATTAAAGATAGTTTGACTTTAGATATTGATACTGACAAAGATAGCTTATCTGATCGTTTAGAAAAAGGTTTAAAGACAGATTGGTTAAAGGTTGATACTGATGAAGATGGTTTTTCTGATTATGAAGAAATAAAAAATGGTTATAATCCATTAGGTTCTGGCAAAGCTTCTTTTGATTTGTTATTTACTAAAAAATTATCAGGTAAAATTTTTATTCAAGTAGAACGCAACGGAGAGGCCTGGTATATTAATCCTCTTGATTTACGTCGTTATTATCTTGGCCGTCCGACTGAAGCTTTAAGTATTATGAAAAATCTTGGTTTAGGTATTAGTA
>CAYVUR010000039.1:0-685 GCA_964455185.1 uncultured Gammaproteobacteria bacterium | reverse complement strand
AAATCCACCTTTTTTATTCGGGTGGATTTTTAATTTGATAATAGCTCTTTTTTAATGCTATAATTAAAAAGTATGCATAAATCTAATTTTTTAATTTTTGCGCCAAAAGTTATTATTAGTTTTTTGGGAAATATTTTATTTTTTCCTATCTGGTGGTATAGCCTTGGTTTTATTATGTTTACTAAAAGAATTATTTCTTTTTGGCGAGAAGAACAAAAATCTTTAGGATTTTTTATTTGGCTTAAAAATATATTTGTACCAATGTATAGACAGTATGATTTTGTTGGTCGTATTATTAGTTTTTTTATGCGTTTAGTGCAAATAATTTTTCGTGGTTTAGTTTTGTGTTTTTGGTTGATTATTGGTATTTTATTAATGTTTGTTTGGCTAGCCTTACCTTTATTATTAATTATAGCCACAGTTTTTCAGTTTTTACCTAATTAATATATGAATGATTTATCAAGTTTAAAAATAGAAATAGATAAAAATTATGGCCAAGGTATTTGGTTTAAAGGGAGATTTCTCTATTGGAAAAAAGATTTTAGTCGTTCTATTATTGCTATATCTAATTGGCGTCGTCGGGCTGATAAAATTTTTGATATAATAGCTTTTATTATTGTTTTAATTGGCTGGCTATCTTTATTAATATGGTTTTTTGAAAATAAAACAATTTTTATTACCTCTC
>CAYVUR010000038.1:0-2254 GCA_964455185.1 uncultured Gammaproteobacteria bacterium | reverse complement strand
AAATATTTAAAAATAGTTATGAAGACCTACTTTATTTCAGAGAATGATATTTATAAATATAAAGAGCTAGGAATTACTTCTAAATTTTAATTATAAGATTCATTAAGTATTAGATTATACTTGCTATATTTATTGATTATTACAACTATAATAAATGTATTTTTAGTATTAATAAAAGACACAGATTGATTCCGATTTTAAAATTAAAACAAAAATTGAATTTAATTGTAAAAATAGATAATTCATTTTATGAATAATTTAATTCGTTTAATATTGGGACCATTGATTAAAGCGCTCTGGATAGGTAAAGTTGAGGGAATAGAAAATATTCCTAATTCTGGTCCAATAGTAATAGCTTCTAATCATGAAAGTTATTTTGACTTTTTATGTTTTTCTGCTATCTGTCCGCGCCCAATTATTTATTTGGCTGGAGAGGTTTTTTTTAAAAAATGGTGGTGGCGTCCGATAATGAAAGCTACTGGACAAATAAAAGTTGACAGAAATAGTAAAGATAAGTCCGCAGTCTTAGCTGCCGCTTTAGACGTTTTAAAATCGGGTGGCGTCCTTGGTATTTTTCCAGAAGGGACTCGTTCTACTGATGGAAAATTACAGAAAGCATTTACTGGAGTTGCTAAAATAGCTTTATCTGCCAGAGTTCCAATAATCCCAGTAGGTATGATTGGTACATACGAGATAATGTCTAGACACGATAAGTTTCCAAAAATTAGAAAATGTTTAATTAAAATTGGTAAACCAATATATTTAAATCATTTTTATGGCCAGGAATCAGAAAAAGATGTTTTAGATAATATAACTCATAAAATAGTAATGCCGGCAATAGCAGAGCTTACAGGTGAAATTTATCCTTTTTAGTTTCAATTTTATTTTTTGTGTTATAATATTAGTAATATATGTAATATTATGATCAACAAAGGTAAGGCAGCTTTTTTTGATGTAGATGAAACTTTGATTTCAGGACAAACACAAATGTTTTTAGCTTTAACTGCTTTTGAGGCTAGAAAGATAGGAATTTTTAAGTTGTTAGCGCTTTTATTTTTTTTTGTGAGATACAAGTTGGGTTTAGTTAGTGATATTAAAGAGATAATGGATGCTTCTTATGCTATTACTGAAGGATGGAAAGTAAATGAAGCAGAAATGTTAATAAAAAAGTGTTTTGACAAATATTTAAGAAATAAAATATTCCTAGAAGGAAAGAAATTAATAGAAAACTTGAAAAATCGTGGATTTAAAATAATATTAGTTTCTAATACTTTACAGCAAATAGTTGATCTTTTAGTTATAGAATTAGGCGCTGATGCTGGAGTTGGCACTACTTTATTAGAAAAAGACGGTTTACTGATTGGAAAAATCGAAAGATTAATGTATGGAGTTAACAAACCTAAATTTATTCAACAGTTATTTGATAAACAATTTGACCTTAAAGAATCATGCGCTTATTCTGATAATAAAAGTGATATTCCACTTTTGGAAATGGTTGGCTATCCAACAGCAGTTAATCCGGATAAAACTTTAAAAAAAATAGCGAAAGTCAATGATTGGCCAATAATTTATTTTAAATAAAAGATGTTTAATTTATTTTTATTGTCTTGTTATTTCACTGCGGCCCTGTCATTAGTTATGGGGTTTTTTGTATTTTTTAAAAATAAGTTAGCTAAATTAAATTTACTTTGGACTGGCGTTTCTTTTATGACTGCTGTTTGGAGTTTTTCTTTGGCAGAAATTATTACTTCAGAATCCGTTGGTATGGCTATTGTTTGGAATTGGATATTATATTGGGGAGCTATTTTTATACCTGTTCTTTTTTTTCATTTTACTACTGTATTAATAGGAGAAGAGAAGAAGTATTTGAATTATATTAACATCTCCTACATTTTTACTTTGATTTTTTTATTTTTTGTACCCACTAAATATTTTGTGGCTGGAGTCTCTCCTAAGGCTGGTTTTGTTTTTTGGCTTGATCCCGGACCATTGTTTTATTTGTATGTTTTAAGTTTCGGTTTTTTTGTTACTTGGTCATTTTATTTATTGATAAAAGCAATTAGAAAATTTACTGGATATAAGAAATATCAAATTATCTACGTTTTTTATTGTGCGTTATTTGGTTTTGGTGGCGGGCTTTCTGATTTTTTTCCTCAATTATTCAATATTTATCCTTTTGCTCATTTTTTAGTTATTTTTTATGTAGTTTTTATAGCTTATGCTATTACTAGATATCGTTTGCTTGATATACGTT
>CAYVUR010000037.1:0-2625 GCA_964455185.1 uncultured Gammaproteobacteria bacterium | reverse complement strand
AACGTATATCAAGCAAACGATATCTAGTAATAGCATAAGCTATAAAAACTACATATAAAAAAACAAAAAGATTTCCTATTGGATAATTAAAACCAAAATCAAGTAAAAAATTAAAGGATCCTCCAATAAAACCAATTAAAGCAGCATAAGAAACAAATTTTATTTGAGCAATTTTTATTCCTTTAGCATCCTTAGATGCATGCCATAAAACATACCAAATTAAAATGACATAAATAGCAAAATAAATTAAATAAAAATAATATAAATCGCTAAAATTAATTGGCCAATAACCATTATCGGTTCTTTGACCAATGTCTATTATTAAAAAATTACTAAAACTGATTAATATCAAAAACAAAAAAGAAATAATATAACCTAAACGCATTAATAATAAATAATTTTTATTATCTATCTTTTTAGTAATTAATAAAACAAAATGATAAAAAGTTATTGGTATCAAAGTTGTTCCTATATATAAAATTTTTTGCCAAAATAAAGCGGCTAATTCATCTGGGGCATAAAAACACCAATATAAACTTATGGTCCATAAAAAAATTGAGCTACTAGTATAAAACCAAATTCTGTTAATTTTATTTTTATAATTTTTTATCAATACAAAAATTCCCAGTAAAATACTGGCTATAGCAGTAATAATCGAGGAAATGGCGTAAATATTCATTTTTTAATTTTAAGTAATAATCCCAAAAAACGATAATAATTCATTATAAAATTGCTAAAAAAAATAAATAAATTTTTATTAACTTTTCTCTTTTTTAAATGATATTCATCAATTGATTCAACTAAATTACCATTTTCTATTAATTCATCAGGTTCAAAAAAATTCATCATATCTTTTTTGCCATCCCATTTATCAAGCATACTTCTATCATAACCAACAAAAATTAAACCCCTAATTAAAGCTTCGTCTAATGATGGATCAACATCAATCCATTTACCATCTAAAAAAACACTAACATAAATATGGATTGAAATTTCAGAAATTTGATTTGTAATAAAAGAAAAAATAGCGAATTTTCCAAATACTTGTTTAGCTTTTATTTTAACTACTTTAAAACCAGCAGGAATATTAATAGCTCTTAATAGGGCAACTAAAAGTTCACTTTTAGTGGTACACATTCCGGTTTTAAGATATATAACTTCAGAGGCCTTAAAGTTCCAAGGACCAAAAGCATACTTAAAATTATTTCGTACAAAATTAAATAATCTAATAGCCTTCTCTCTTTCAAAAGAACAATCTTTAGTTATTTCTTTGGCTAGTTTTATAATTTTTTCATTATCACTATCACAAAATTTAGTTGGTAATAAAAACTTATTTTCTATCTTTTTCATGAATTTTTTGAGCTATAATTTTAATTAATCTATCAGCAATCAATTCTTTTGAATCACAAGTAATAATATTTTTATTGGGATCAATAATAAAAGCTTTATGATTTTTAATTACTGTTTTAAAATCATTAGCCACAATTAAATCAGCATTAGATTGAAGCATACTTTTGTATGCTACTTCAATCAAATTTTTCTTAGTTAAATTAACTTCTAATTTAAATTTAACCAAAAACACTTTGGGATCTATTTTTTTTATCAAATCAACTATTTTAATAGTTGGTTTTAATCTAATTATTAATTCTTTTTTGCCCGATTTAATTTTAGGTTCTTTAGATATAATTGGTTTATAATCGGATACTGCTGAAGAATGAATAATTATATCATACTTTTTACTAGCAACTTCTTTTTTCATTAATTTTAATAATTCATCATAATACTTAAATTTTATTATCTTAAATCTATCTGATTCTTTGGGTAAAAGGGCCCTACCAGGCCCCATTAATAATAAAACATCGGCTCCAGCATCATAAGCTTTTTTAGCAATAACAGAACCAAGTGCACCACCAAAAATATTAGTTATAACCCTGACTTTATCAATTGCTACCCAAGTAGGTCCAGCTGTAATTAAAACTTTTTTATTTTTTAAATTTTTTTTACTAAACATAATTACTAATTACTTTAACCTCTTTTTAATCTCTTCCAAAATTATTTCGTTATCAGCAATTTTTCCGTTAGCTATATAACCACAAGCTAACCGTCCACAAATTGGATCAACAAAAAAATATCTATTAGTTTTCTTTAATTTTTTGATATTTTCTTGAACAAATTCATTTTCCCACATTTCAACATTCATGGCTGGAGCTATTATAATTGGAGTTGATTTGGGGATAGCAGTAAATACAGTAGTCAATAAATTATCACAAAGACCATTAGCTAATTTTCCTATGGTGTTTGCAGTTGCTGGAGCAATAATAGCTAAATCACACCATTGAGCTAAGGCAATATGCTCAACCTCTTCTTGATTGATTGGTTTTAACATTTCAATATATACTGGATGGTGAGTTAATGCCTGAAAAGTAAGCGGGCCAACAAATTCAGTTGCCGCTGGCGTCATAATTACTTTAACATCAGCACCAAATTTATGTAGTAATCCTACCAAAGAACACGTTTTATAAGCTGCTATGCCACCAGTTATGCCTAATAAAATCTTTTTATTAATTAATGGCTGATTTTTTTTGTTATTTATTGTCATATCAATATATAATTTATTAATTTTTT
>CAYVUR010000036.1:0-3375 GCA_964455185.1 uncultured Gammaproteobacteria bacterium | reverse complement strand
TTCCAGAGATTATTATTTTCTGTTAAACCTTTCATAGTTAAATTTATTCTACCTTGATCGTCAATTTCAATAATTTTGACCGTAACAATATCACCCACATTTAAAACATTATTAGGTTTTTCTATGTAATAGGGAGCAATTTCGCTAGTTTTAATTAAGCCATCTTGATTATTATTTAATTGGACAAAAGCACCAAAATCCATAATTCTGACTACTTTACCAGTAATAATTTCGCCCACAGTAGAAACATGAACAATATCTTGAATTTGATTGACAGCTTTATTAAGCATGTTTTCATCATTACCAGAAATCATAATTAAACCATCATCCTCGATATCAATACTAACTCCTGTTTCATTAATAATTTTATTAATAACTTTGCCGCCTTGACCAATAATAGCGCCAATCTTTTCTGGATCAACACGAAAACTGGTAATACGAGGAGCATATGGCGATAGTTGAGGACGAGGAGCAGCAATAGTATCTTTTATTACTTTAAGAATTTGATTTAAAGCTTCTCTACCTTGTTTAAATGTTTGTGCAATAATTTCTGGTGTTAAACCGTCAGTTTTGGTGTCTAATTGAATAGCAGTTAAACCAATATCAGTACCAGTTATTTTAAAATCCATGCCGCCTTCACCATCTTCTAAGTCTTGAATATCAGTTAAAACTTTCCATTTACTTAAATCAGGATAAGAGGCTAAGCCCATAGCAATACCAGCAACTGGCTTTTTAATCGGCACGCCAGCATCCATTAAAGCTAAAGTAGAAGCGCAAGTTGAAGCCATTGAAGATGAACCATTTGAACCTAAAGTTTCACTAACTACCCGAATAGTATAAGGGAATTCTTCTTTACTAGGTATCATAGGCAGTAAAGCTTTTTCGGCTAAAGCGCCATGACCTATTTCACGACGACCAATACCGCGTAAAGGAGAAACTTCACCAACACAGTAAGGAGGAAAATTATAATGATGCATGTAACGTTTTTTGCTTTGTCCTTCTAAACCTTCAAGTGATTGTTCCATACCAGGAGCGCCTAGAGTAACAATAGACATCACTTGAGTTTCTCCACGAGAAAATAGAGAGGTCCCATGATCACGAGGAAGTATGCCTACTTCTGCTTTCAGCGGTCTAATTTCATTAAGAGCGCGACCATCAACTCGTTTATCATTTTCTAAAATATAAGTAGTAATTGCCTGATTAATCATTTTTTCTACTAAAGACTTGATAATATATTCTCTGTGATCATTTTTTATACCTTTTTCAAAAAGATAAGCATCTAATTTTTCTTTAATTGCTTTTATCACTGCTTTACGCTCTCCTTTAGTATAATATGATTTATCAAATAAAATATGAGGTATATTTTCTTTTAACCAAGCAGCACCTAAATTTAAATTTTCTTGTTTTTCTTTTTCTTTTTCTAATTCTTCTTCATTGATTAATTTTTTTTCAGTTTCATTCTTTTTAGGTTCTATTTGTTTTTGTAATTCTTGGATTAAACTAATAGCTGGCTTCATTTGTTCTTGCCCAGCTATAATTGCTTCTAAAATAATTTCTTCCGGAACTTCATTAGCTCCCGCCTCAATCATAATTGTTTTGTCTTTAGTGCCAGCAATAATTAAATCTAAATCACTATTATTTTGTTCATTATAGGTTGGATTAAAAATAAAATTACCATTTATTCTACCAATTCTAAGACCACCAATTGGTCCTCGCCATTCTATTGGCGAAATAGCTAAAACCGCTGAAGCAGCGATTAAAGAAACAATATCGTGATCATTTTCTTGATCAACAGCTAAAACAGTAATAATTATTTGAACTTCACGATGATCATCTTGGTTGAAAAGGGGCCGAATAGCACGATCAATCATTCTGCCAGTTAATATAGACTCATCACTTGGTCTACCTTCGCGTTTAATCCAACGAGAACCTTTAATTATGCCAGCAGCATAAAGTTTTTCTTGAAATTCTACCATCAAAGGAAAAAAATCCGTTCCTTCTCGAGCGGATTTATTTTGAACCACAGTTGCCATCACTACTGTTTCTCCATATTGAACTAAAACAGCAGCGTCAGCTTGAAGGGCAATTTTACCTGTTTTAATGGTGAGTTGACGGCCAAGCCAGTCACAACTTACTATTTTTTCCATAATTTTTTAGCTTGGCCTACAAATTACAGAACTGTATATTCTTTTAAAGCTGAATATTAACAGTACTATCTATTTGTAGACCAAACTTGTTATTATTTTTTATTATATTTATTACTAATTAAAAATTTATTATCTAAACTTAAATCAATAAAATCATCAGCCTCTTCAATCAAACGAGCAGAGCAAGTTTTTCTAAAAGCCATTACTTCAACTAAACAGCCTTTATTATTTTGTAAATATGAGACTAAGGGCAAATAATCACCATCGCCAGAAACTAAAACTATTACATCTAGTTTATCAATTTAATAGCGTCAATAGTAATACCAACATCCCAGTCTGCTTTTTTAACACCGCCAGCAAAAATTTGTAAATCTTTTATTTTTACTTCAAATCCTTGTTGACTAAGAGCTTCAAAAAAATTAAGTTCTTCTTCGTTTTCAGCACGAATAACATAAGCAGTGGCCCGGATTAATTTCCGTTCAGCCACTGCTTTATTTAAAATTTCTTTAAAGTTAACACGTTTACCGTAAAGATTTTTAGCAGAATGATACATGTTAGCAACATCTATTAAAACACCAACTCTTTGTTCTTTATGTTTTATCATATTTATTTTTCTTCTTTTTCAAGATTAGGATTAATTTCTAAATCGTCTTCTTCAGCAATAACATTATATTTCTTTTCTTTCAATTTTTCTTCTTCTTCTTCAGCTTGTAATTTTTGAGCAATTTTTAGATTTAATTTTTCTAAATTGGTCAGCATTTTCTTTTTGTAAATATTTAAGAAGTTTACGACGTTCACCAACTTTTTTCAACAAACCGCGTCGGGAAGAATAATCGTGTTTATGTTTTTTTAAGTGTTCAGTTAATTGTTTAATTTCTTCTGTTAAAATAGCAATTTGAACTTGAGGAGAACCAGTATCTGTTTCATGAACGCGAAATTTTTTAATAATTTTTTCTTTTGTTTTTTTATCTAACATAATTTTTTCGCTTATTCCTAGAAAAGGTATTTATGCCCTTTTCCAAGAAGAAGTGTATTATTAATTATTTAAGTTGATTCACTTTTTTTAATAAACGTGATTTTTTGCGAGCAGCTGTATTTTTCTTTATTACTCCTTTTTTAGCAGCTTTATCAATACTTTTTATTACTAAAGCTAAATCTTCTTTCACACTATTATCTTTTACTTGTATTTTTTTTAGACTTTTTTTAATGGCATTTTTCATGACATTTT
>CAYVUR010000035.1:0-3889 GCA_964455185.1 uncultured Gammaproteobacteria bacterium | reverse complement strand
TTACAAAAATACTATTATAAAAATTAATCCAATACATTATGCAATGTATGATAAAAAGATTAATTATAATTTTTATTAAATAAGGTAATTATGAAAAAAATAAAAAACTCATTTTAAATGAGTTTTTTTCATCTTTTTTTCTACTATTTTTTTCTCAAGAATAATAACTTCATCAAAATTATCTTCTGCTTTTATTTTATTAATGCTTCTATAACCACAAGATTGACAACGATGAACAATAATCCATTTTCCTCCTTTATAATACAAATCAATCGGTTCCATCAATCCTCCACAATCAGCCGCTCTATCTCCCGGTTCAATATCGACATGTTTAGACCATAAACATTTAGGGCAATGATTAAGATAACCGGGATTAACTACTTTAATTCCGCATTTTTCACAAATAAATGTTTCTGTTTTTTTAATAAAAACCATACCTTGACAGAATAACATATCTTTGATATAATTTCAATACCTTTAAAAATAAAAGTTGCAAAAGATAATTAAAAAGCAACACTTCGAAGCGAATAATGCTTCTTTATTCTATTTTAAAGTCTTGACCAGATAGAATAAAGCGCCCGCTTGAGGTTAAATTAAATGGTTAAGCAGTTATTATGGAATCAAAACCAAATAAAAATTCCATCATGAATGAGCTGCTTGAAAAAAAGCAGTATTTTTCTTTGCCTAAAGTCGGCGACCTTGTTAAAGGTACGGTTATTAGTATTGATAAAAATGAAATTCATATTGATTTAGGTGGTATCGCTACTGGAGTTGTTCGTGGTAAAGAACGTTATGATGAATCAGATGAATATAAAAATTTAAAACCAGGCGATATTGTTGAAGCTACTGTTTTAGAAATAGAAAATGAAAACGGAGAAATAGAATTATCTTTCCAATATGCCGGCAGACAAAAATCTTGGCAAACTTTAAAAGATTTACTCAAAAATGGAGATATTGTTCAAGCTACTATTACTGAAGCTAATAAAGGAGGGTTGCTTATTAAATTAGAAAGTATTACTGGATTTTTACCAGTATCACAATTATCTCCTGAACACTATCCTCGCGTTCCTGGTGGAGACAAAAATCGCATTTTAGAAATTTTAAAAAGTTATGTGGGTAAAAAATTTGATGTTAAAGTTTTTGATGTTAATGAAAATGAAGATAAATTAATTGTTTCTGAAAAAGCTGCTTGGGAAGAAACCCAAAAAGATGTAATTGGAAAATACAAAGTTGGAATGACTGTTGAAGGCACTGTTACAGCTGTTACTGATTTTGGAGTTTTCGTTGAATTTCCTGATAAACTTGAAGGATTAATTCATATTTCTGAAATTGCTTGGCAAAGAATTGATAATCCTTATGATTTTGTAAAAGTTGGACAAAAAGTAAAAACTGAAATTATTGGTATTGAAAATTCTAAAATTTTCTTGTCTATGAAAAAATTGTCCAATGATCCTTGGGAAGGTATTGAAAAGAAATATAAAATTGGACAAAAAGTTGAAGGTACAATAATTAAAATAAATCCTTTTGGTTTATTTGTAGAATTAGAAAAAAATATTCAAGGTTTAGCTCATATTTCTCAACTTAATGAAAAACAAGCCGCTAATATTAATGATATTGCTAAAGTAGGAGAAAAAAAAGAATTTTACATAGTATCAATTGATGCCAAAAATCATCGTTTAGGTCTTTCTTTAACTAAACCCAAAACAGAAAAACAAAATAAAACAGATAAAAATGAAGAATCAAAAACAGAACAAACTACAGAAGATAATAAAAATATTAAAATAGATAAAGAAGAAACTTCTAAAGAAGAGAAAAAACGTGGCAGAAAGAAAAAAGAAACAGATAAAAAAACTGATACTGAAAAACAATAAAAATACATACTTTAAAATAAAAAGCCGTTAAAAACGGCTTTTTATTTTAAAGTATTGTCAAAAAATTAAACTATGATAAGATGAAAATGGTTTTCAATTGTTGAAATCCTAGTACATTAAAAACAACAAAAAAGGAGAATAACAATGAATAAAGATAAAATATTAATAGCTGTTGATTTAGACGGTGGAGATAAATCTCCAAAAGCAGTAATTGAGGGAATAAAATTAGCAATTAAATACAACTTTATTAAAACTAATCAAATCGTAGCAATAGGTGTTGAAGATTCAGTAAAACAAGCTCAAAATGCAATAGAAAATATTCTCTGTCTTTTCTGCCGAGAAAAGATAGGAATGGGTGATACCCCATTAGAAGCAAGAAGAAAAAAAGAATCTTCAATTCACCAAGCTTTAATTGGAATTGCTAAAGAGAAATTCTCTGCCTTTGTATCTATGGGAAACACTGCTGGAATTGTAGCCACTGCTATAGAACACCTAAAACGTATTGGTAATATTAGGCCGGGAATAGCAGTACCTTTACCTAACATAACTGGTTCTTGTTTATTACTAGACGCTGGAGCATTACATTCTGTTAAACCAGAAGCTTTGGTTTATTATGCCCAAATGGGATCAATTTATGTAAAAAATATTTGGGGAATAAAACAGCCAATAGTAAAATTAGTTAATATTGGTGAAGAAAGTTGTAAAGGTGATTTATCACTAGTATCTGCTTATTCCCTACTTTCACAAACTGATGAAATTAATTTTTGTGGCAATATTGAACCAGACAGAATTTTTGTAGAGCCAGTAAATGTTGCTGTTTGCCCTGGATTAATTGGTAACACTATTATTAAAACCGGGGAAGGCGTACTTAATTACTTAAGCGTTAAACTTGGTTATTTTTGGAAAATTATTTCCTTTTTTCATGCTCATTATAAACGCATGGACGCTAAAGAAATTGGTGGAGCAATTTGTTTAGGTTTTGATGGCATAGTAATTATTGGTCACGGTAAAAGTGATCCTATTTCAGTCGCTAACGCCATTCGTCGTGCTCGACTTGAAATTGAAGCCGATATTATCGAAAAAATTAAAAAAATTCTCTAAAAATTTTGCCGGGATATTATATTCCCGGCTCTTTTTTATAAAAAATTTATAAAAGCTTAATTTATAATTTTTACAATTCAGCTTTTTTTACTACAATTTGCTTACCTAACCAAAGTTTACCTATCTCCTGAAAACGACTATCCATATCAGTAACAAAATATTCTTCTTTTCCCGAAAAATCAATATTGCTTTGATTATCAATATATTCACTTAAAACATTAATAATAGATTCTGCTGGGTCAATTAATTTTACTTTTTTACCAACTTTTTCTTGAATAATTTTCCTAAGCAAAGGATAATGAGTACAACCTAAAATTAAACTATCAATACTATTTTTTTTAAGAGACATTAAATATCGTCTAGCAATCATTTTAGTCTCAGGACGTTTAAGCCAATTTTCTTCTACTAAAGGAACAAATAATGGACAACTTTGATTGAAAACAACAATATTTGGATTAATTTTTTTTAGAGCTTTTTGATGCGCTCCACTATTTATTGTAGATCTTGTACCAATAACTCCGACTCTTTTACTACCATTTGCTATAACTTCTTCTACTGCGGGAGTAATTACTTCCCAAATTGGTAAATCATAATTATCTTTTAGATATTTACCAGCTAAAGCTGAGGCGGTATTACAAGCAATGATTATCATTTTTGCTCCACGAGATATTAAAAATTCAACATCTTCTTTTGCATATTGAATAACAATTTCTGAACTACGATTGCCATAGGGCGTACGAGCATTATCGCCTAAATAAATAAACGATAAACCCGGTAACTTTTCTTGTATCTTTTTAATCACAGTAAGCCCACCTATTCCTGAATCAAATACTCCAATCATATTTTAACAAAAATAATAAATATAAAGTATGAAGTATAAAGTTTTAGTTTATATTTAATAACATATTAAAATAAAA
>CAYVUR010000034.1:0-4043 GCA_964455185.1 uncultured Gammaproteobacteria bacterium | reverse complement strand
ATTGGCATAGTTTAAGTCAAAAAGAGTTATTCAAAAAATTAAAATCAAATTTTAATGGTCTGTCTTCTCAGGAAGCTAAAGAAAGACAGAAAGTTTTTGGTTTTAATGAGTTACCTAGTTATCGCCCCCCATCAAGTTTGAGGGTTTTTTTGAGTCAATTTAATTCTCCTTTAGTTTATATTTTATTAGGAGCAGCAATTTTAGCTTTTTTTATGCGAGATTGGCTTGATGTTGGCATAATTGTATTAGTTGTTTTAGTAAATTCTTTTTTTGGTTGGATTCAGGAGAATAAATCCAATCAAGCTATGGCTAAATTAAAGTTGTTAGAAGTTCCTCGTGCTAAAGTTTTTCGAGATGGAAGAAAAATAGAAATTGAAGCCAAAGAATTAGTTTTAGGGGATATTATTTTTATTAAATCAGGAGATAAAATACCAGCTGACGCTAGAATATTAAAATCAAATAATTTACAATGTTCAGAGGCATCATTAACTGGCGAATCAATTCCTGAAAGTAAATTTGCGGGAAACTTACCAATCGGTACTTCTTTAGGTGATCGTACCAACATGGTTTACTCTGGAACAGTGGCTGTATCTGGTTGGTGCGAGGCAGTTGTTTGTGCTACAGGCGTTAATACAGAAATAGGAAAAATAGGTAAGTTAGTTTCAGAAATAAAAGAAGAAAAGACACCATTACAAAAACAATTATCTCAGTTTAGTAGATTTTTAAGTTTAACTATTGTTTTAGTTTGTTTACTGGTGTTTATTTTTGGTTTGTATCAAGGTCGTGATCTTTGGCAGATGGTAATTATTGCTGTGGCATTAGCAGTAGCAGTTGTTCCTGAAGGATTATTAGTTGCGGTAACAATTATTTTAACTGTTGGCATGCAAGCAATTTTTAAGAAAAAAGCTTTGGTTAGAAAGTTATCTGCCGCAGAAGCTCTAGGTAGTATTTCTATAATTTGTACGGATAAAACAGGAACATTAACTGAGGGAAGAATGCAAATTCATAAATTTGTTACAGCCGGTAGAGAATATTTATTACCACGACATTTAGAAGGCGATATTGTAGATAAAGAAAAGGATTTGATTTCTAAAATTTCAGTGCTTTGTTCTAATGCTTCTATTGAGAACCCCGAGGCCACTCTGGAGGAATTGCGTATCTTGGGAGATCCAACAGAGAAGGCTTTAATTTTGGGAGCAATTGAGGCTGGACACGATCCAGAGAGTTTGTATCAAGAATATCCACGATTAGATGAAATACCATTTGACTCCGAATTAAAATTTATGGCTACTGCTAATAAGCATCAAGGCAAGGGTCATATTCATATTTTTGCTAAAGGAGCTCCAGAAAAAATTATATCTTTTTGTAATCAAATAATGATTTCTGGTATTAAAAAAAAGTTTACCGCAGTGTACCATAAAGAATTAAAAAAGAAAATTGAAGAAATGACCTCGCAAGGTTTAAGAGTTATAGCTTGCGCTTATAAAACTATTAATAAATTTAACAAGATAGAAGACGAACTGCATGAATTAGTTTTTATAGGATTTATTGCACTCAAAGATCCTTTGCGTACTGATGCTAAAGAAACTTTAGAACAATGCCGATCTGCTGGAATCAGAGTGGTAATGGTAACAGGAGATCATAAGTTTACTGCCAAAGCCATTTTTTCTGAATTAGGAATTAAGGTTGATAGTAATGTAATTGAAGGTCAAGAATTAGATAAATTAAGTGATGAACAATTAGATAAAATTCTTACTAAAATTGATATTTTCTCTCGTGTAGAACCGCATCATAAATTGCGTATTATTAAGGCTTGGCAAAGACGCGGTGAAGTTGTTGCTATGACTGGTGACGGAGTTAATGATTCTCCAGCACTTAAAGCTGCTGATGTGGGCATTGCTTTGGGCAGTGGAAGCGATGTTGCTAAAGAAACGGCTGATCTTATTCTTCTTGATGATAATTTTAGAGTTATTGTTGATGCAGTGCGACAAGGTAGGATAATCTTTGATAATATTAGAAAAGTGGTTTTGTATCTTTTGGTGGGCGCTTTTTCGGAAATTATATTAATTACTGGAGCAATGTTTCTAGGATTACCCTTACCAATTTTAGCTATTCAGATTCTTTGGATAAATTTAATTAATTCTGGATTCCCCAATATTGCTTTAGCTTTTGAAGGAGAAGAAGGAGATGTTATGTCTATGCCTCCACGTAGCCGTTTTGAAAATATTCTTAATCAAAGAATGAAGTTTATTATTTTTGGAGTAGGTTTAGTTACTGATATAATTGTTTTATTTTTGATTTATAATTTTTTAAGATTTTATGAAATTAATCATTTGCGTACAATAGTATTTGCCATATTAGGATTAGATTCTTTGCTTTATTCTTTTAGCATTAAATCTTTAAGACAATCAGTGTTAACTACTAATATTTTCACTAATAATTATTTATTAGCGGCGGTAGCTATTTCTTTTTCTTTATTATTGATGGCTATAAGTTTACCGGGGTTTAATATTTTATTTAAAACGGTTTTACTTAAACCAGAAGACTGGAGTATAGTTTTAATGTTTAGTTTAATTAAACTCTTATTTATTGAAATTGCCAAAAAAATTCCTCTTCCAGAGATTAATTTAAAAAAAATTAATGTCTAAAATAAAACAAAATTTAAATTATAAAGATAAGCAGGAGATAGTTTATTTTTTAGCCCGCAGTAATTTTATTATTTATTGGAAATATTGGTTAATTTCTGGATTATTAATTTTAACTTCAGCTTTTTTTCTTTATCCTTTATTTTTACAAGGTTGGTGGGGGATAATTTTAGATATTTTTTTAGCTATTTTAGGAATAGTTATTTTTTTAAAAGGTTATATTATTTGGTATTTTAGTTATTGGAAGATTACTAATAATAAAATTATAGATGTTTTTCAGAGTGGTTTTTTTAATCAAGAGAAGACAGAAATTAATTATTCTGATATAGAAAATGTTTATGGACAAAGAAAAGGACTATTTCAGGGACTTTTGCAATTAGGTGATGTTTTTATAAAAATTAAAAATAGTAAAACTAAATTAAAATTGCCAGCAAAACAAAATTATTCACAATTAATTTCTTTAATTAATGAACGAAAAGAAGAATATTTAAACTCACTTGCCGCTACAAGAGAAACAAAGGCTCGATTATTATTAGTTAAAATAAAAGCAAAATTAGGAGAGGATAAATTTAACGAATTGATTTTTGATTAATAAATTTTTGTGTTATAATAAATTATGGCAACTTTAAATCAGGAAAAAAGAATTAAAATTATTTATCGTTTTTATTTGGCAATAGTTTTTTTGTTAATTATTTTTTTTAGCTGGGGTTTAATAAAGGAAATAATGAATCGTCGACAAATTAATAAACAGATAACTGATTATGAGAATAAAATAGCCAAATTAAAACAAGAAAATGCTATTATAGAGCAAAAAATAGCCTCTTGGAAGAATAGTTCTGATTTAGAAATGGCGGCTCGTACTAAACTTGGTTTACAAAAACCGGGAGAAAAAGCAATATTTATAGATCGTGGCAATTTTGCTAATGAGCCAATTATTGCAATAAAAACCAATCAAGAAGTAATTCGTTTAATTGATGAAAAAAATAATTTCAATAAAAATGTAGCCAATCCTATTAAATGGTTTAGAAGATTTTTTTAATTTTTATTTATGATAAAAAAAGTTAATTTAACTCCGCAACATAAAGCTGAATTAAAAAGAAAAGTTTTAGAAGCTCTTGATAATAATAAAAATATTAAAATAAATTCTAAAAATAATATAATTAAGGAGGATAACTCTATGGTTAAAGCTAAAAAAATTTCTAAAAATTTGAAAAAAGATGTTCAGTTGAAAAAAAATTCTTCAGTAATTAAGAAAAAATTAAATAAATCAGAAATAATTAAAGATACAATTACTAATATTAAACCACCTTCTAGTGTTTTAAAGAATGAACTATCTAAAATTTCTTCTAAAAAAAATTAAAAAAAAAAAAAAAATAATAAAGAATTTATTATTAATGA
>CAYVUR010000033.1:0-4259 GCA_964455185.1 uncultured Gammaproteobacteria bacterium | reverse complement strand
TGTCAAGGCATCCACCATTTGCCCTTGCGTTTGATCGCAAGAATGTTGATTTTATTATATTAAATCTTAAAACAATTTATTTAGTCTTAAGATTTCGGCGTTTACCATCACACCTATAAATTTTGATGTGATTTTAATTGCTTTTAATTACCCATTATTAAGAAAATATTCAATTTTCAAAGTTCTGATAAGTAATTAATACTCATCAAAGTTTAACTGATAAAAACTATCTTAGTCAGCTAATCTTTAATGATTATTTATTTATGACATCAAAAAAACCGCCTTCTCCAGCGGTTTTGAGACGGACACTAAAATCATCCTAGTGTTCATAACAACCTGGAGAAGTAAAAGTTGTTGATTGATGTCTCATAAATTATTTTAAGTAACGAGATTTATTGTAAATTATTCTTTTTAATTTGTCCAGTCTAATTTTTTGGAAAAATTGTGGATATTTTTTAAAAAAACAAATAAATCTCTAATTTTTGTATTTTTAAATATCTGCAACTATCTAAAAATACATTTTTAATTTTAATTTATTTTTTACTTTTTGTCAAGAAATTAACTAATTAAACTAATTATTTTTTATTTAATTTTTATCTAAATTTAATTAAAAAATTAAAATTTTATTTAGCAAAAGAACATAATTCTTTCAAAGCTTTGAAATCATTTTCTGTTAATTTATCATTACCAGCTTCATTAAGATAATACATAATATCATCTTTACCTTGAGTATGTTCCAAACCTAAAGCATGACCTAGTTCATGCGCTAATAATCTTACTAATTGCTTATAATCAGTAAATTCATAAACTTCTATACGTTTACCATTTTGATCTTGAATATAAATCCCTTCTTGAAATTCTCCTCCTACTGTTTCACCAATCATTTTATACTTATCTACTTTAAGATTAAGATCAGAAGCCAGTTTATTTAAAATACCGCCCAAAGAATTAAGTTCTTCAATTAATTGATTAATTTGGGTAATTTTTATATTAATAGAATCTACTAAATTTTTTAATTCAACTCTAGTTTGTTCTAAACGATTATAAATATTTACTGGAACTTCGCCTCGGCTATTCCATTTTTCTACTTCTTCTTTATAAGCCGCTTCTTTAGTAGTAAATTCCTGTTTCATTTTTTCAATTTCAATATTTTTTGTTTGATATTGTTTCTTTAAAGCATCATATCGAACACGAATTTCATTGTAAGATTTTTCATTCTCCTCTATGGTAATACCCAATGATTTTAATTTATCAGTTATTTCTTGACGATAATCATAAACAAACTTAATACCTATTTCTCCTTCAGAAGAAAGTTCAAATAAATCTTTATTGATAGCATCCTCCCAAATTACTGAAGCATCTTCAATAGCTTTTTTAACTTCAGTTTCACTAATATTAAATCGTTTATCAATTTCTAATAATTTTAAAGTTAAAGGACGAGCGCAAGGACGTTCAATAATTCCTAAAAATTGACCCAAACTTTCTAAATTAGGAACAATAAATTTTGCTAGTGGCTCTCGATAATAATAAGAAACACCTACTAGAGTTACTAATATTATTAAAAATAAAAAATTTTCTAAAAATTTTTTAAACATGTTAATAATAGTTTTGTTTTAAAATAATACCAACAAAACTATAATTATCTAATTAAAAATATCTGCAAAGCAACAAAAATAATATAAAAAATAAGCAAAGTCCATCCTTCAACTCGAGAAAATTTTTTACCCGAATTATAAGAAAACAACAAAAAAAATAATAATAATAAAAGAATTATCCCAAAAGCCCAAGAAGCAGGGCCCTTGCCTGCTCCTATAGTCATTTTGCCACTTAAACTTATTAAACCAAGACACAAAACATTAGCAGTTGCTGAACCTGAAAGATAAGAAAAAGATAAATTACTAACCTTTTTGCGTGTGGAAGTTATAGCTATACTAATTTCTGGCAAATTAGTTCCAACAGAAAAAAATAAAACACCAACTAAATAAGGAAAAATATTAAAAAATTCTAATAAAAACAAAGAAAGGTTAACAATAATATCTGATAAAATTAAAACTGCAATTACTCCAGTAATTACAAAAAACACTTGTTTAGCTAATTTTTTTTTATTAATTGTTAATAAATTTATTTGTAAACCATGACTTTCCGGTAAATAAGAAATAGCTAACCAAAATAAATAACCAATAATTAAAATTAAAGCGTCAAAATATTGAAAATTACCATCTAAAGATAAAATAACTGGCAATAATAAATAAATAGCTAACGGTATAAGTGAATACCATCTATTATCAGTTTCAATTTCACGATTAAAAATTATATTCAACCCTAAAACCAAAGATAAAATTACAAAAATACCTCCCAATAAATTACCGGCTGAAATTGCTGGCACACCGCGCTCCAAAGAACTAATACCTAAAGATAATTCCGGCAAAGTAGTAAACATCCCTAAAATAAAACCAACCAATGGTAATGGTAAAAAAAACTCTTCTGTAATTTTAGAAGAATTCTTAACAACAAAATCAGCTGTTTTACCTAATAAATAAAACAATATCAATAAAACAAAAATTGCTAATATAATAATCATTTATTTTTCTTTAGTTTTTTTTAATTCTTCTTTAGCTTTATTAGTTGCTTTACCTAATTTAACAGTAATTAAAACTACTATTGAAGTTATTATTATAGCATAAAATAATTTAGCAATTATGCCACCATTAGAATCTTTAGGTAAAATTTTATTAACCAAAGATTGTATAGCTTCGTTCCATGCTAAAGCCGCAACTAAACCAAATCCTGCTACTGCTAAATCAGACATTTTAACTAATATTTCTAATTTTAATTCTTTAATTTCTTTAATATCGGGAATTTTAGAAATTATTTTTTTCATATTAATTATTATATTTCATAATATCGATAAAACATTTTTTTAACCAATTCAGATAAAACAAAATAAATTAAACTAATTAAAGTTAAACCCATAAAAACATTGATTGGTAAAGCTTGAAACCCAAAAAATTTAGACAAAGGAGTATAAATAATAATCAAAACCAAAATAGTGGTAATAATTGAACTTAAAAAAAGAATACGCGCCGGACGTGATTGCCAAAACCATTGACGAGTTCTAACGATAAATATCAATATTACTTCTGTTAAGAATGATTGCCAAAACCAACCAGATTGAAATAACGACATAGAAGCTTTAACAACAAAAATAAGAAAGAAAAAAGTTATAAAATCAAAACAAGAAGAAAGCAAACCAAAATAATTCATAAAAAGACGAATCTTTTTAATATCCCAAGTTTTTGGTTTTTTTAGATATTCAACATCAACCGTGTCAGCTGAAAGCGCTAACATTGGAAAATCACTTAAAAAATTTAATAATAATATTTGTACTGGCAACATGGGAATAAAAGGTAAAAGAATAGCCGCTCCAACTACAGAAAACATATTGCCGTAATTAGAAGAAATAGTACAAAAAATATATTTTAAAGTATTACCAAAAGTGCGTCTGCCTTCTTTAATCCCATCTATTAAAACTCTTAAATCTTTTTTTAATAAAATTACATCAGCAGATTCTTTAGAAATATCAGTCGCACTATCAACAGAAATTCCAACGTCTGCTAAATGTAAAGCAGGGGAATCATTTACTCCGTCACCCATAAAACCAACATTATGTCCTAATAACTTAAGAGCTTCTACTATTTTTAATTTATGTTCAGGGGTCGTTTTAGCAAAAATATCATAATTATTAACAGCGTTTTTTAATTCCGCCTGATTCATTTTATCAATTTGTGAGCCAAGACAAATTTCTTGATTAATAAAATTAAGTTGTTGCGCTAAAAATTTGGCTGACTCAGCACTATCACCAGTAATCAATTTTATACTCACTCCCATATCTCTAAACATTTCTATTGATTTAGTTGCTGTCTTTTTAGGAGGATCAAAAAATACTAACAAACCGACCAATACCATATCTTTCTCGTCTTTAGCTGAATAATTAGTAATCTCGCTGTTTTTTTTAATTGCCACCAAAATAACTTTGAAACCTTGTTTTTCTTGTTCGGTAATTTTTTCTTTAATTTTTTTCAAATGTCGCTTAATATCTTCTTGTCGATTATTAATCTCTACTTTTTCACAAATATCTAAAATTTCTTCTGATGCTCCTTTAGCAATCATAAAAGTTTCAGAATTTTTAACAACTACACTCATGCGTCGCCTTTGGAAATCAAAAGGAGCGCTAGCTAATATTTTAGTTCCTGATAACA
>CAYVUR010000032.1:0-4493 GCA_964455185.1 uncultured Gammaproteobacteria bacterium | reverse complement strand
ATAAAGACGCAACTGTCAGTATAATCAAATAAACCCCAGCCAAAACTACAACCGAATTAATATGTAGTCTATATTTTTTATCCAGCCAGCAAAGAAACAAAAAAGCAACAAACATTAATTCTGTTGCTATAAGAAAAACAGCGGTTTTGGAAGTAATGAAAGGAAAAAATAGTCTTCCATCTACATATAAAACACTAAAAAAAATAGCAACCAAACAACCCCAAATGAACCATTCTAAGAATCGTTCTATCAATTGTTTTTGTTCCATAAAAAATTTTTAATTTAAATTAATACTTAAATAATTTTAACTTAAATAAATAAATAAATCAAGAAAAATCAAATAAAAAACAATAAAAAAACGCCAATTTTGACGTTTTAATAATATAGTAGCCTCATGGGGAATCGAACCCCAGTTTTCTCCGTGAGAGGGAGATGTCCTAGCCGCTAGACGATGAGGCCCAAACGATATTAGTCTAATATAAAAAAATTGAAAAATCAAATATTAAAACTTAAAACTGATAAACATAAATTTTACCGGTGGTTCTAAAATTTTTAACAAAAAAATTATTAATTTCTTTACCATTTATAATTTTTTTAGGAGTTATATTCGGTAATTTAAAAGAATATGATACAACTCGAGCACCGGGTTTAAGTTCAGTTTTAAATTTCGATTCTAATTTAGCCATAATCTCAGGAAAAAGATAACAAAAAACTACATCAGCTTTACTTAAATCTGCTTTAAAAAAATTTTTAAAATGCAGTTCAACGTCTGCTTTATTCCACCAAATTCTTAAAAGTCCCCAAACATAAGGCCATAAAGATATTTCATAACCTACACCTTTGGCTTTAAAATATTTAGAAGCCACAACTAATAAATTAGCCTTACCACAACCTAAATCATAAATTACTTCTCCCGGTTTTAATTCAGCTGCTTGGCAAATATTTTTTAAATCATAAAACGGCGAAGAAATAAAAGGAACCCCTCCAGTCATAAATAATCCAACTATTAAAGAAATAGAAAAAAAACAAGCAATTAATGTAATAAAAAGCAAAATCAATAAAAATAAAATATAAAAAAACTCCATAATTAAATATCTAATTGTTCAATTAATTTCCTTTGATGTCTATTTAATCCTTTAGGAATATTTACTTTTACTTCAACTATATGATCGCCTCGTCCATAACCGTTTAATATCCTAACACCTTTATTCCGTAATTTAAACTGAGTACCACTTTGAGTTCCTTCAGGAATTTTTAAGGCAACAGGACCATCAATAGTTTCTATCATAATTTTATCACCTAAAATTGCTTGTTTTATAGATATTTGAATTGTTGAAAAAATATCAAATCCTCTACGAACAAATTTTTTGTTCGGTCTAACTTTAATATTTACATAAAGATCTCCAGGTATTCCACCAGCAATAGCTTCACCTTTGCCATTTAATTTTATTCTTTGACCATCATCAATACCTGCTGGAATATTTATTTCGATTCTTTCTGATCCGTAAATTGAACCAGTGCCACGACATTTATGGCATTGTTTTTCGGGTTTCTTGCCTTCACCACGACAATCAGGACAAATTGTTTGGGTTTGAAAATTACCTAAAATTGTTTGTTGTATTCTAGTAATCCTACCTGAGCCATGACAAGTATTACAAGTTGATATTTTACTGCCTGGTTCAGCTCCACTACCTTTACAAACTGGGCAAATAATTTTTTTAGATAATTCAATTTCTTTTTTAGTGCCAAAAATCGCTTCTTCAAAATCTATTGATATTTCAATTTCTAAATCATTGCCTCTTTTAGTTCTATTAGAATTACGACTACCACCAAAAAAACTACTAAAAATATCACTGCCACCAAAAATATCACTCCAATCTTCAATATCACCAAAATCAAAATTAATATTACCCTGAAAATTATTTCCATTAAATCCTTGACTGCTAAAAGGATTACTACCAGAAAATCCTCCAGAATTAAAAGATGAACCAGCTGATCCAAACTGGTCATATTGTTTGCGTTTTTGCTCATTACCAAGAATTTGATAAGCTTCGTTTATTTCTTTAAACTTTTCTGCGTTACCAGTTTTTTTATCTGGATGATATTCATGAGCTAATTTACGAAAAGCTTTTTTAATATCTTCTTGGCTAGCATTTCTATTAACACCGAGTATTTGATAATAATCTTTAGCCATTAGCCTTAAACGTTAAAACCAATTTCTTTTTTAGGACTTTCTGATTCTTTAACTTCTCCATATTGTTTCTCATATCTTTTGAGGTTATCAGATAAAGCAGAAATCATTCTTTTCAAATGTCCTGGGCTAGTCATAATTTTACCACAAACTCTACCACTTGAATAGGCCACATTAAAAAATGTTATCAGAAATTCATCTTTATTGTGTACAACTTGCATAGCGTTAGCATATTCTCCGCCAGCTAAATTGTCCACAATTTTAATTTCTGTTTGCTTTGCTTCTGGCATTTTTTTAAAAATTATTTACTCATATTGATGACCCCGTTAATACAGAGTCACCATCTATGAACAAATTATTTGTTCACTTCCTCGTATTGTCCTTCAATTGGTTCCTGCTTTGTTGAGTTGTTGTCTTCTGTTCCAGTTGATTGATTTCCTGTTGAATTATTAGCTGATCCAGCTTGTTGATACATAGCTTCACCTATCTTTTGAATGGCTAATGATAAAGCTTCATAATTATTCCTGATTAAATTTTGATCTTCTCCTTCTTTAGCTTTTTTCAAATCCTCTATCTTATCTAATATATCCTTACGTTGATCAGCTGATACTTTATCGCCAGCATCTTTAAGTGTTTTTTCAGTAGTAAAAATAAGTGATTCGGCCTGATTTTTTAAATCAATTAACTCTCTTTTCTTTTTATCTTCTTCGGCATGCATTTCTGCTTCTTTTTTCATTTTTTCAATTTCTTCTTTAGACAAACCACTAGAGGCAGTGATTGTAATATGTTGCTCTCTATTAGTAGCTTTATCCTTAGCTTTAACACTTAAAATACCATTGGCATCAATATCAAAAGTAACTTCAATTTGTGGTATACCACGTGGTGCTGGAGGAATACCATCAAGAATAAATCTACCTAAAGTTTTATTATCCGCAGCCATAGGACGTTCACCCTGCAAAACATGAATTTCTACGCTTGGTTGATTATCGGCGGCAGTAGAAAATATCTGACTTCTTGAAGTAGGAATAGTAGTATTCCTTTCAATTATTGGCGTCATTACTCCCCCTAAAGTTTCAATTCCTAAAGTAAGCGGAGTAACATCTAATAATAAAACATCTTTAACGTCTCCTTGTAAAACTCCAGCCTGCACTGCGGCACCCATAGCTACTACTTCATCTGGATTAACCGAAATATTTGGTTTTTTACCAAAAAATTCTTCTACCTTTTTCTGAACCAATGGCATGCGAGTCATACCACCAACCATAACTACTTCTTCAATATCTTTAACAGTCATGCCCGCATCAGATAAAGCTTTTTTAACCGGTTCAAAAGTTTTTTCAACTAAATCCATTACTAATGACTCTAATTGAGCGCGAGTCAATCTCATATTTAAATGTTTAGGAGAATTATCGGTTCCCATAGTAATGAAGGGCTGATTAATTTCAGTCTCCATTTGTGTTGATAATTCAATCTTAGCTTTTTCAGCAGCTTCTTTAACACGTTGTAAAGCGGTAGCGTCTTTAGATAAATCAATACCTTCTTGTTTCTTAAATTCATCTAAAATATAATTCATAATTCTCAAATCAAAATCATCTCCACCTAAATGAGTATCACCATTAGTAGATTTTACTTCTACTGTATCAGCGGTTACATCTAAAATTGAAATATCAAAAGTTCCTCCTCCTAAATCATAAACTGCAATTTGTTGACCTTGTTTTTTCTCAAATCCATAAGCTAAAGCAGCAGCAGTTGGTTCATTAATAATTCTTAAAACTTTCAAACCAGCAATTTCTCCAGCATCTTTAGTGGCTTGTCTTTGAGCATCATTAAAATAGGCCGGAACCGTAATTACCGCTTCAGTAATTTTTTCTCCTAATTTAGCTTCAGCGTCTTCCTTAAGTTTAGCAAGAACCATTGCAGAAATTTCTTGAGGACTATATTCTTTGCCACCCATTACTACCTTAACTCCATTGCCAGCTTGCTTAATAGTAAAAGGCATTAACTTAATATCACGCTGTACTTCTTCATCATTATAAGCGCGACCAATTAAGCGTTTTATAGAAAATAAAGTATTAGCCGGATTAGTAACGGCTTGTCGTTTAGCAGCAATACCAACTAAACGTTCATTGTTTTTAGTTACAGCAACAACTGAAGGAGTAGTTCTAGATCCCTCTTTATTTTCAATAACTTTTGGCTGTCCTCCTTCAATTATAGCCATACAAGAATTAGTAGTTCCTAAATCAATACCTAAAATTTTTGCCATATTTTTATTATTATTATTTTATTAATTATTATTAATTTA
>CAYVUR010000031.1:0-4584 GCA_964455185.1 uncultured Gammaproteobacteria bacterium | reverse complement strand
TTGATAATAAATTACCCAATTCAACGCTATAAGTTGCTGGGCCACCGATTTCTGGTGGAAATATATCGGCAGCGATAATAATTTTTTTATTATTAAAAGACATTAATTTTAAATTAAAAAAATTAATCAAAAATATTAAAAAAATCTAACATTTTTGAAGATATTAATGACCATGAATATTTATTTTTAACTAAATCTTTAGCATTTTTTATAACTAAATCTACTTCTTTTTTATTTCTATAATCAAGAATATAATGTATTTTTTCTGCGATGCTATCTGGGTTATTAACCTCACAAAACCATCCAGTCTTTCCATCTTCTAAAAAATCAGTAATACCTCCAACTTTTGTGCCAATAACCGGAACTCCCATAGACATAGCCTCTATAAAAGAATTACCAAATCCCTCTGATATCGATGGTCTTACAAAAACATCAGCACAACTTAAATATTTATATACTTGATTATTAGAAACTTCTCCCTCTAAAATTTTTTCTCCATTTGAATTTACTAATCCTAAATTCTTAATAAGTTTATCTAATTTTTTATACAATGGCCCCTGACCAACGATTTTTAAATTAACTTTAATTCCATATCTTTTTTTTAAAATTGGAATAGACTTAATTAAATAAATAAGACCATTTTTTTTTACTAAACGAGAAGAACTAAAAATTAATTTAATATCTGATTTAATTTTATATCGAAAAAAATTTGGAAAATTAACTCCATTTGGAATTATAAATATAGGACATTTTGCGCCCATTCGCTTAGCTCTACAAGCTAAAAATTTAGAAATAGCTTGAATTCTATCAGCGTTTCTATAAATAGATTTATAAATTGGTCTAATAAAAAAAGTTCTTAACCAAATATCAATTTCACTATCGCCCTCTTGTAAGGTTAAAAGATAAGGAATATTATTATTTTTCTTTTTAAATTTTAAAGCTGCCCAACCAGCTTGATTTGCCATTATCGCCCAAATTATTTGATAATTATTATATCTATGTAATTTTTTAGCTTTAATATAAGCCAACCAAGGAAATAAATATTTCCCAATAATTCCTGATCCTACTCGATAAATTTTATTAATTCCATTAAAATTTTCTTCTACTTTTAACTGTTTACCATCAAGATTAACTGTAATCATGTCAAAATCAAAAAAATTATTTAATCTCTCAGTAATTTCCTTAATTGCTATCTCTGCGCCACCAACAAATGGATGATAAGTTAATGAAAATATTAAAATTTTTTTCTTATTTTCTCTGATCATTTCATAAATATTGTAAATTATTAAATAATACCCTAATATTATATCAGAAATAAACTAAAAATACAATTTTTTATATGAAAATTCTATACATAATAACTCAAGGGGAACTAGGTGGAGCTCAAAAATATATAGCTGAACTATCAAAGGTTCTTAAGAATAAAAATTGGGATATAAATGTAGCAATAGGCGAAGATGAGAATAATTGGCTTAGTCAAGAAATCAATTCTTTAGGGGGACGAATTTGGTCCCTAAAACACCTAAAAAGAAACATTTCTCCTTTAAATGATTTATTAGCAATTTTTGAATTATTTAAACTTTTACACAAAATTAATCCTGATGTTATACATCTTAACAGCTCCAAAGCAGGGTTAGTGGGATCATTTGCTTCTCTACTTTACCGAATTAGCGGTAAAAAAATAAAAGTAATATATACAGCTCATGGCTGGGTATTTAATGAGCCAATGATTTTTTTTAAAAAAATAGTATTCATCTGGTTAGAAAAAATCTCCTCGCTAATAAAAGATAAAATTATTTGCGTGTCTGAATTTGATAGAATAACAGCAATAAAATTAGGTATTGATACTAAAAAATTAATCACTATACATAATGGAATTTCTTTATCAAAAGAATATTTTTTTTCCAAATCTGAAGCTCGAAAAAAAATTAATCTTAATGAAGGCGATTTTATCATAGGAACTATTGCCAATTTTTATAAAACTAAAGGATTATTTTTTTTAATAGAGGCATTTAAAATATTATCAGAAAAAAATATTAATAAAAAATTAAAATTAGTAATAATTGGCGATGGTGATTTAAGATCAAAATTAGAAGAACAAATTATTAAAAATAAACTCAACAATGTCTTTTTGATAGGAAGAATTAATTATGCATCTAAATATCTCAAAGCATTTGATATTTTTGTTTTGTCATCGATTAAGGAAGGACTTCCCTATTCATTAATAGAGGCACAATTAGCTGGAAATCCTATTGTAGCCACCAATGTTGGTGGAATACCAGAAATAATCAAAGATGGAACTGATGGCCTTTTAGTTAACGCTGGCGACTCTTACGCTCTTGCTCAAAAAATACAAATTCTAATCAATGATAATGATAAAGATACTAGAGAAAAATTAGGTCAATCTGCGATTAAAAAAGCTACTGAAAAATTTTCAATAGATAGGATGGTAAACGCAACTATAAAATTATATTTATAAATAAAAAACTCCGTTTAAACGGAGTTTTTATCTTTGAAATTATTTTAATAACTCGATCTGCTTTTGTAATTTTTCATTTTTAGGATCAATTGAAATAAACCAATTTAAAACACTTCTAAATTGATTTTTTCTCATAACAGCCTCGTTATTATCAGAATTATACTCATTTATAACAACAGCTAATTCATCAATAATAGTTTCAATATTTTTATCTGCAATCTTACCAGATAACCATGCTTTAGCAATTTCTTGATTGTTAGGAGTAGAGGCAACACTATTCATAAAACTAATTAATTGATCAAAAAAATCTAATTTATTTTGATTTAAAGACGCTCCCTTATAAAAATAAGCTAAGGATTCACGATAATTTTGGGCCGCCAAATCGCTTTGCTTATTGGTTAAATAATAATTACCTAAATAGTAATAAGTACTAGCCACCTCATAATAAAGCGGTGGTCTATTAGGACTTAATTCTATTGCTTTTTGAAAAGCCAATAAAGATTTATTTAATCTCTCTACATTAAAAATATAAGCTGTATTATAAAAACGCATGAGAGTTAAATAATTAATTACACTATGAGGATTTTCTTTTATTTGTTCCTGCAATTGAAATTCAATTTTATCAGCAAAATCGGATAATAATTTAGCATTTTCTTCTGTTCTTATTTGAGGATTATTCATAAATTCATAAATATACTGATCAAATACCATCGCATACTGTTTTCTATATTCTTGATTTCCCAAAGTTTCTCTAGCTATAATTTCTTCAAAAGATAAAATTCTACTCTCTAATGAGAGATCATTTCTACTTAAAGCTTTAATAAAATCAGTATTAGCCCCTATAGGAATAATAACAAAATTATTAATTGAAAAAGGTAAAACAACCAAAGCTAATACCGAGGCTGCTTTTTTAAATGATTGATTATCTAAAAAAGAAAAATCAAACTTTTTACCATACAAACCAACAAAAGACAAAACCATCATTAATGGTACATAAGTTACCAACGCCTCAAAAATAAACATGTTCTGAATAATATAAGCTAAAATAAGAATGCTAAAAATAATAGGAGTAAAATATCTTCTAGAAAAATTTTCATTTGTTTCCATTTTTCCAATATATTCCTTGCGGTAATACCTCCAGATACCCCAAAAAGGCAACAATAATAAAGCCAAATAACCAAGCAAACCTAAAACTCCTCCAGTTATAGCGCGATCACAAATCATATTATGACAGCGATCAAACCATTGTTCCGTATTTTTAGTTGTATAATATTTATCAAAAACTTGATAAAAATTTTCTTGGCCATAACCTAAAAGCGGCTTTTCTTTTAGTCCTTGCCAGCCTATTTTCCAAGTTATTAAACGATTATTGGCGGTGGCTTCTGTAAAAGATATAGATGAGATTCTATTTAATATAGAATTATCTTTAACAAAATCAGAATCTTTAAAAATAAATAAACTAGAAATACCAATAACAGAACTTATCAACACTAAAACAAACAATATTTTCAAACGTTTATCGTTATAATAAAACAAAGTAAAATAAGCAAAAGAAACGCCTAAACCCATAGCTAAAGCTAAATAAGCGCCACGCGTTTGTGTTTGTATAGTAATAAATAATTCTAATAAAAAAATAAAAGCGTAATAAATTTTAAACCAATTATTATTACGCTTAAAAAACATAAAAAGAGATAAAAATACCCCGAAAACCATATAGCCACCCACATAACCAGCATTACCAATAGTTGAAGCTAAACGTGTACCATTAGAAGAAGCTAAAAAATGATTGCCGCCAAAATATTGATCAAGAGCGACTAAGCTGACACATAAACTAGCAGCAAGAAAAATATCAAAAACTAACAGCCATTCTTTCAATGATCTAAAACGACTAGTTAAAACCAAAACAAAAAGAAATAAGTGAATCAACAAAAGAATTCCATCACTACGTTCATTATTACTCCAAAAACTACGATAAAAATCATTACCTAATAAAGACGCAACTGTAAGTATAATCAAATAAACACCAGCCAAAACTACAACCGAATTAATATGTAGTCTATATTTTTTATCCAGCCAAAAAAAAAAAAAAAAAGCAACAAACATTA
>CAYVUR010000030.1:0-6046 GCA_964455185.1 uncultured Gammaproteobacteria bacterium | reverse complement strand
TTTTATAAGATTAAAAATTTATATTACTATCAAGTCTAAAATATTTTTAATTAATAAAATTTGACAACCAGAATTAAATCCAATATAATATCAATAATCATTGATATAATTAACATTGATTAAATTGTGAAATCAAAATATTATAATAATAAAAAATCTCTTGAGAAAATTTCGCAAATCGCAGAATTTTTGAAAATCATCAGCGAAGAAAATCGTTTAAAAATACTTTGCTTGCTTAAAGAAAAAGAAAGGTGTGTTTGCGATATTTGGCAATATCTTGATTTAGCTCAAAATCTTACCTCCCACCATTTGAAGGTATTAAAAGATTTTGAACTAATTTCATCAAGACAAAAAGGATTAAAAGTTATTTATTCAATTAATAACAATATCTTAAAAAAATATTTAAAATTATTAACTAATTATCTAAATTCATATGGAGAATAAAACTATGCAAATTCAAGTTTTGGGATCAGGTTGTCCGACCTGCAAAAAATTATTTGAACTGACAAAGCAGGCAATTGAGGAATTAGGTTTGAAAATAGAAGTGGAATATGTCACTGATATTCAAAAAATTATTGAAATGGGCGTAATGTCTGTTCCTGTTTTGGCTATAAACGGCAAGTCAGCTATAAGCGGATTTTTGCCGGATGTTGAAAAAATAAAAGAAACAATTAAAAAATTTATTTAATTTTCATTATGGATATTTTTTACCCACTGCAATTATTTGCTGATTGGTTAAGCTACTCAATATTTAATTTAAGTCCAGAATTTCATCTTGGCACCACGGTCAATTTTTTTGTTTATGATTCATTAAAAATTTTGATTTTACTTTTGATTATTAATTATTTTATGGCTATTGTTCGGTATTATTTACCAATAGAAAAGCTCCGTGATTTCCTCGCTTCAAGAAAGTGGTATGGATTAGATTATTTTTTAGCTTCTTTTTTCGGCACAATTACACCTTTTTGTTCATGCTCCTCAATTCCTCTGTTTATTGGTTTTATTGAGGCAGGTATCCCTCTGGGTGTAACCTTATCGTTTTTAATTACTTCACCATTAGTCAACCAAGTAGCAGTTGTTCTATTTGCTGGATTATTTGGTTGGAAAATAACTATTCTTTATGTGATTTCTGCAATGCTCCTAGGGATATTTGGCGGTTTGATTTTAGGAAAATTAAAACTTGAAAAATATGTCGCCGATTATGTTTGGAATATTAAAAGCCAAAAAATAGATATCAAAGAAAATAAAGAAAAATTGGGTATATTAATTAAGAAATTTTGGAAAGAAGGTTTTAATCTAACAAAACAAATAACGCCATATGTTCTTTTGGGTATTGCCGTTGGAGCAACAATACATGGATTTGTGCCAACCGGATTTTTTGAAAAATACATAACTGCCGAAAACTTATTTGCCGTTCCTATTGCTACCATCATAGCCGTTCCGATGTATGCTAACGCTGTTGGAGTTATTCCAATTATGCAATCACTGGTAGAAAAAGGTATTCCTTTAGGAACGGCTATGGCTTTTATGATGGCTGTTGTTGGTCTTTCTTTACCAGAAGCACTAATTCTAAAAAAAGTAATGAAAACAAAATTACTTGTTTATTTTTTTGGGATAACAACAATCAATATAATGATTATTGGATTTTTATTTAATGCCTTTGTAAAATAAAAAATATAAAAAAGTTGTAATATTCATTATTTTTATTACTGTTATCGAAAAAAATTAGAAAACAAAGTAAATTAAAAAAAATAAAAATTGAATTTTAATTTATATGAATAAAAAAATTATTATCTCTACAATTTTATTTATCGCCGTTTTGATTTTTTCCTTTTTTGCGATTTCGCAAGAGAAAAATAAAAATCAAACTCCAATAAATGAAGCAATAATGGCTGAAAATCAACCGGTAAGTCAAATTATTCTTTTTTACGGTGACGGCTGTCCGCATTGCGCCATTGTTGAAAAATACATCAAAGAGAATAAAATCCAAGATAAAATTTCTTTTATTCAAAAAGAAGTTTATTATAACCAAAACAATGCCAGAGAACTTGAAGCTAAAGCAAAAATTTGCGGATTGCCGACTGATTCAATTGGCGTACCCTTTTTGTGGGACGGCGAAAAATGCTTGATTGGCGATCAAGATATTATCAACTTTTTTAAAGAAAAAGTTAATAACCAATAATATGAAAAAATTACTGATCTATTTTTTATCAATTTTTTTCTTTAGCTTTCTTTTCGCTAAAAAAACTTTAGCTGTCTGCCCAATTTGCACTATTGCCGTCGGTACCGGAGTTGGACTTTCTCGTTGGTTGGGAATTGACGATATGATAACTGGCTTATGGATCGGCGGACTAATTGTTTCTATGATTACTTGGACAGAAAACTGGTTAGAAAAGAAAAATGTTCGCTTCAAGGGTAGAATTTTTGTCAATGTTTTAGGCTATTATACTCTAATAATTATTCCATTATACTATTATGGTATTATTGGCAATCCAGCTAATACTTTGTGTTTTTGTGGTTTAGATAAATTGCTATTTGGAATTATTGCCGGTAGTATTGCTTTTTGGTTTGGCGCCAGCTGGTATTATTATTTAAAAGAAAAGAATAACGGCCACGCTTATTTTCCCTTTCAAAAAGTTGTTATGCCTGTTTCGCCTCTTTTAATTTTAAGCATAATTTATTATTTTCTAACTAAATAATTCTATGAACAACACAAAGAACAATCAAAGTCCAATAAAAAATCTCAATGAATTTATTCAAAAAGTAGATGAGATGAAAAAACAAGAAAAAATGGATTTATCATCAGATCAGGATTTAAGTATTGCTATAATGAATTTAGTAAGTATTGAGGAACATTTCTTTTTTACTGGAGCTAAACTTGGAAAAACCGAATACTATGACATGATAAAAGATGTCAGAGAAATAAGAAAAGAACTACTCAAAAAAATTATCAAAGAATATGAAGGTGAAATTTGGTGTATTTCCAAACACTTACTCGCCGCTAGTTATCGTTTGATGGAGGTTGGTACAAAACAATTAGGAATGGGTAAAAAAGATGAGGCCTATAATCTTTTTAATAAAGCTTATAATCTTTATTCTTTGTTTTGGGGGCTAAACATGAAATTACTGAATGTCGGCGACATAAAAAAAATTGATGATAACGCTATCAATAAAAAAGATGAGAAAAAGAAAGGTTTTATGGGAAAACTTGGCGAATTAGTTAAAAAAGCGATTGATTGCTGTATTGAATAAATTTTAATTTTAATCAATAAAAACAGGTTGATTAAGCCTGTTTTTTTATTTTAAGAATTATTTTAGTTGTTATGCTAACTATACCGCAATTAATAATTTCTAAATAGTCGCAATTACTGAACGAAATCGAAATTTTTTGAACAAAAATTTCTGCCTTGACGGACAGAAATCCCGCCACAGCGGCTCGCTGCCTGACGGCAGACAAAGCCCGCAAAATTCGCAATGTTTAGATTGGTCGGGCTGACAGGACTTGAACCTGCGACCTCGTCGTCCCGAACGACGCGCGCTAGCCAACTGCGCCACAGCCCGATGTTATATTTAAAAAAATGTTTAACCTCATGTCCCTGAAACAGCCGGCCTGCTAGCCAACTGCGCCACAACCAATAAAGTAATTACTTATTTAAAATTTCATAAGCCGCAATTCCAAAAGCAACGGAAACATTTAAACTCTCTTTTATGCCTTTCATTGGAATATACACTATAGCGTTAGATCTTTTAAGTAAAGATTGAGAAACGCCATCAACTTCGTTGCCAACAATCAATGCTAAAGGAAATTTAGGCTTAAAAAACTTAACATTTTTACTATTTTGTGTCAATTCTAAAGAAACTATATTAAAACCTTGTTTTTTTAATTTATCAACTAATCGCCAACTATTTTTATAATGCTCCCAAAGAACAGATTTTTCCGCGCCAAGTGATACTTTAAGAACCCCCTTTTGTTCGGGGGTTCCCGTTATACCACACAAATAAATTTTTTTTACACCTAAAGCATCACTAGTACGAAAAATTGATCCTACATTATATAAACTACGAATATTATCACAAATTACATAAACTTCTCGCTTCATAAATTAATATTGTAAAACCGTTTTTACTTTCTTAATTTCTTTTGCTTTATGGAAAATTACTTTTTTAATATTATAGGTACCATATTTAGGAGCTTCAATAAATCCTTGCATAGCCGCCTCAGCTAACCAGCCAGAATTAAGCCAATCAGTTAGCCACTCATTAGTATATTTAGGATCTTCCTGATCAATTCCTGCCCCAATTAATTGAAGCCATTTTTGATTAAAAACTTCTTGAGAACCAATTGGCGGCGCTATAATTATTGGTAAACCAAGGGCACAATAAAAACAAAGTTCGCTCGGTTTAGTCCATAAAATATCAGACTTTCTTAAAATTTTATTAAAAGCTTTAAAGTATTCATTTTTAGATGACTTAAATAAAATATTAATCCCTTTACCAATTTCTTTAGATAGTCTAAGTTTTCTTAATTCTTGTTTAAAATATTTAGCTACATCTTCATTTACTCCGGCAATTAAATTAATTTTAACTTTTTTCAAGATTATCTCTTTTTTTAGACTTTTTACTATGTCAATTCCCAATTCTCTTTGTGCTCCTGCTCCTCCAACCGCAAAAGTAATCGTCAGCGGCCGAGTAACGGTTAATCTAAGATTATTTCTACCCACCAAAGAATATAAAGTTTTTTTGTACTGAGAAATATAAACTTTTTTGGGATCAAGCTGTATCAACCTTTTCCCAAGATCTTGTTTTAAAATTTTAAGTCCTTGACCTATATTTTCTTCAGGCAAAGGAAAGCCAGTTAAAATTATTTTCTCTGGTCTGACACCATAAAGTTTGAGTCTTTCTTCTACTCTTTTATTGGAAGCTAAATAAATAATTTTACTTTTATGTGGCTCTGGAGGTACCCAAGCTCGAGAAATATCGGCATCACAAAGTATACAATAAATATCTTCAGGATAATTAAAAAACTCAGCCATCATTGCAGTTGCAAAAAATGTTGTCACTAGTGGTAATGGTTTTTTAGCCAATTTATTAATTAAATGCTTACCCCAATCATTATCACGAAATAATTTATACATTTGGCGTAATTGAAGATTGGAATTAGATAAATCACGTTTAGGGTAAAATTTAGGTATAGCCTGAATCTTATCATACAAATCAAAAACTTTCTCGCCAATAACCGGAACCATTTTGAAACGAGACACAAATTCATAAAAAATCCTACTATTTTGCCAAATAAATTTATCTGAATCTGGTATGCCCGGATAATTATTGGCTGTAATTATTCCGCCTTGAGCAATTTTAGAAAAAGGATAAGCGGCTCTCTGGTGTCCATAACCCATATCCACGGTTACAACCCAAGCTTTATTATAATTCTTTGATAATTTATTAACCATAATAAAAAATTATTATCAAAAATATTATAACATAAAAACTCGGCTTTTTAAAACCGAGTTTTTAAAAATTTATTACAAAATTATAATACAGCTTCTTTAGCGGCTTTGGCTACACGGAATTTAACAACTGTTTTAGCAGGAATTTTAATGGTTTCTCCAGTAGCTGGATTTCTACCTTCACGAGCTTTACGTTGTACTTTAACTAATTTACCAATTCCTGGAATAACAAATTCTCCATTCTTTTTTACTTCATCATAAGCCATAGAAGTCATCTTTTCCATTAAAGATGTAACTTCTTTCTTAGAAATGCCAGTAGCATCAGCTAAAGAGCTAATGATCTGGGCTTTAGTCATTTTAGCCGTAATCTTTAAAAAATTAATAATTATTAGGATTTACTTATCCACATAGTTAATTATAGTTAAAAAAATAAGTAAAATCAAGAAAAAATAAGGTTTTTTGTCAATAGAATTTTCTTTGAGTATTTTATATTCAATTATAATTACTTAAAATTAATCAGAAATCGTTATAAATAATTATACTAAAATTAAATAAAAAATTAAATTAATCAATCTTTTATTTTATTTATGTTATTT
>CAYVUR010000029.1:0-7130 GCA_964455185.1 uncultured Gammaproteobacteria bacterium | reverse complement strand
CTCTTAATAAAAAAATATAAAATATAATTAAATAAAAACATTATATTGACAAAATTACAAAATTATGCTATCATTAATAGTCATAAATAAAAAAATAAAAAATCAATAAAATTACATAAAAAATATGGAAAAAAATACAAATAAAAATATTAAAAATTTTCTTACTGTTGGTTTCTTTGGGGCCTTAATAATGTTACTAGCTTTAAGTATTAGTCTTTGGCAAACACCAAAATATAAATCTTCTATTAAACTTTTAACCGTTTTTAATCAAACTAACATTGATGCTTACACCGCTTCTAAAACTGCTAATTATATTACTAATGTTTTAGGAGAAGTAATTTATTCAAACGCTTTTATAAATAGTGTCATGAAATCAGAAAATATAGAAGATAATTTAGGTTATGGAAATGAAAACAGATTAAAGGCTTGGAAAAAATCTGTTAAAACCACGATTTTAGAAAATAAAGGAATTATAATTATTGAAACTTATTCAGAGAAAAAAACTGATGCTATTAAATTAGCTGAGGTTATTGGTGATACTTTAATTAAAGAACATGGAAATTATGATGGTAGTGCTGACCGTGTTAGTTTAAAAATGCTTGATAATCCTTCTGTTTATGACAGTTGGGCTTTATTTAAAATAATACGTGATACTCTTTTAGGTTTAATTGCTGGGTTATTAATTGGTTTAACTTTTGTAATAATTTTTCCTAACCATCGTTTATTTGATTTTAGAAAAAAATATTATGAAACCATACCAGAACTTCATGCAAATAATTTTTACTCCTCTGATTCTCAAATTTATAATGCTTATCATAATTATGAATCAATAAACAATTCTTCATCCAATCCTGAATATAAGCCACAAAGAAATAACCCTTGGTTGAGCGGCTCTGATTATAAAGCAGACAATCAAGATAATATACAATAATCAGTAAGCCGTCTTAATATTTGGACGGCTTGATTATTTTAAGAAGAAATATGTTATTAAACAAAAATAATCCTTTATTAAAAAAAAGAGAAGGTAAAATATTATTATTAGGATATCTATATTTTATTTTATTAATAGGTATTTTTGCTTTTTATTCTAATTTTTATTTGATTTGGCTAGCAATTTTTGCTTTATCATTAATTTTAATTCTACCCAATCATTATTATATTGGTTTACCTTTAATTATAGTTTTAACGATGATTTTTGAACGTTTTTTTACTTTACAAGGTTTAATTATTGATCGTTATATATATAAACTTTATCCAATAGATATAATAATGTTATTTTCTTTTATAGCTTTAGCTATAAGTATAAAAATAAAAGAATTTAAGTTAAAAATTAAATTTAGTTGGCCCGAATTATTACTTATTGCTTTTATGATTCTAGTCACCACCTATTTAATAAGAGCAATGTTTGATATTAATGCAGACTTAGCAGTAGCTTTTAGTTCTTTTAAAAATTATGTATGGTATCCTTTAATTTATTTCTTTATTATATTAACCATTAAAAATGAAATCGATTTTAAAAAAATAGTTCATTTAATTTTAATTGTTGGAAGCATTATTATTGTTTTTTTATTTATTGGTTTAATACGTGGTAATGGACTTTGGACTGAATATACCCCCTTATCTACATCAGGTACTAGATATTTAGCCGGAACTCATGCTTTTTATATGTTGTTATGCTTAATTTTGGGTATTTCTCTTTTAGCTTTCAAACGTCTAAGTAGTGTTGGTTTCGCTTCTCTAATAGGTGGCTTTTGGTTAATTGGAATAATACTATCTTTAATGCGTCATCTTTGGCTTGATGTTGTTTTTTCTTTTATCTTACTTTTTTTCTTATTGCCTCAAGAAAACAAAAAAGAACTTTATAAATATATTAAAAAATCAGGATTAATAATACTTTCAACAATTGCTCTATTAATAACTATATCCGGATTGTTTTATTTAACAAATTTCAGTCAAAATTTTCGTGAACAAACTAATAATTTAATAACTCGAGCTACTTCTTTAATTAATATTGGAGAAGACACCTCAGCTAGTTGGAGATTACAACTTTGGTATGATGCTAAAAAATCTTGGCAAAAAAACCCTATTTTTGGCGTCGGTTTAGGTAAAAGTATATTAATAGATACTGGAGATTGGCAAAATTTTGAAGAAATACGTAATATGCATAATTCAATACTGGCACTCTTAGTACAATTAGGTATTTTAGGATTTTTGATATTTTTTGCCTTTATTTTAGCCTCCGGAATTTCTGCTTGGAAACAAATTTATAATCACAAAGAATTATTGCCTTATTATTTAGGATTGGCTACTGGTTGTGCAGCTTTTTTGTTCGCTAGTTTATTTCAACCTTATTTAGAAACTAATTTAATGGCTATATTTTTTTGGATTTTTTTAGGTTTACTTAGAACTTCATTTATAATAAAAGAAAATGAAAATATTACAAATTAATAAATTCCTTTATCCCAAAGGAGGTGCAGAAACTTACTTATTTTCTCTTTCTAAACTTTTGACTAATGCGGGTCACGAGATTATTTACTTTTCGCAAAAAAATCCTAAAAATATTCCTTGTAAACAAGAAAAATATTTTATAAATAATTTAGAATTAGATAAATTTTCTTTTGCTTCTCTTTTTAGAATTGGTAGAATTTTTTGGTCATTTAAAGCGGCTAAAAATCTCAAAAAATTAATTAATGATGAAAAACCAGATTTAGTACATTTACATAATATTTATCATCAATTATCTCCTTCTTTAATTGCTGCCGCTAAAACTGCTAAATTACCAATAGTTATGACCGTGCATGATTTCAAACTTATTTCTTATAACTACACTTTACGCGCTGATAATTATCGTGGACGACATAAAGAATCATTAATAGCTGATTTAATTTTACGTTTAGAATTTGCTTTTCATAAAGCTATTAAAATCTATAATCAAGTGGATCTTTTTATCGCTCCTTCACAATTTGTAAAAAATAAACTAATTGAACATGGCTATGCTGAAAATAAAATTATTGTCATTCCACACTTTATAGAAATGAACAATTCTAGTGTTCAGTCTGTTTCAGGAGATTACATTTTATCATTTGGGAGACTAGATGAAACCAAAGGTTTTGAAGATTTAATTAGAGCCATAGCTTATTTAGGAAAAGGGGCTCCCAAAGTAAAAATAGCTGGTTCAGGTCCAGAAGAAGTTAAATTAAAAAAATTAATTCAAGAACTTAATTTAACTGAAAAAATTGAATTATTAGGCAATAAAAATAAAATTGAATTAAATAATTTAATTACCAAAGCTAAATTTGTTTGTTTTCCTACTAGAGTACATGAAACATTTGGTTTAGCTGTTTTAGAAAGTTTAGCTTATGGTAAACCAGTTATTGCTTCTCGTTCTGGGGCTTTATTAGAACTAATTAATGAAGAAGAAAATGGATTATTATTTGATGCGGGAGATATTAATCAATTAGCAGAAACTATAACTAAACTTAATAATAATCCTTATTTAATTAATAAATTATCTCAAGGAGCTTTTAAATCAGCAAACGAAGAAAGATATTCCCCTCAACGACATTTACAGTCAATAATTAATGCTTATTTATCAATTAAAAATGTTAAACAATAAAACAACAATTTTAATATTACAATCAATCCTAATTGCTACTGCAATTTTGGCTATAATTTTCTTTTGGGTGTATTCTAATAATCAGCAAGGAGAGGCAATAATTTTACCTTACACTAATTATCCTAAAATAGCTGCTTTTTATCTCGCTACTCCAATTAACGAATCAATTGCTAAAGAAATAGCTAGATATGACTTAGCTATATTAAATATGGCAGCACAAAATAATCCAGAACATCTAAAAAAAATTAAAGAATTTAATCCTAAAATTATTTTACTTGCTTATACGAGTAATGTGGAAACTCTTAATTCCTTATTATATGATAATGAACCATCCGGCAATGGCATTTGGCATGAACTTAATTCGGGAATCCGTGAAGAATGGATTATAAAAAAATATACCGGAGAAAAAGTACATCTTTGGAAAGATAATAATTTAATGAATCATTATGTAAAATCCTGGGATGGTAAACGTTATGGTGATTATCTTATAGATTTTTTATACGAAAAGGTTTTAAAAACTGGTTATTGGGATGGATTATTTTTTGATACTACATCGCAAAATATAGCTTGGCTTTCTCCTGATATAGATATTAATAATGATGGAAACAAAGATAATGAGGTAATTATCAATCAATTATGGCAAGAAGGACATCGTTATTTCTTTAATAAATTAAGAGAAAAAATTGGCAATAGTTATTTAATTGTTACTAATGGCGATTTAGAAATCTTTGATTACGCTAATGGCAGAATGTTTGAAGGTTTTCCTGAATATTGGGAGGGGGGTTGGAGTAATCAAATGAAAAAATACTATTCTTTAGGAGAAACTGGCTATTGGCCTAGATTAAATATTATCAATTCAGATACAGAAAATACTGGAAATAAATATGATTTCCAATCAATGAGATTTGGTTTAACTAGCGCCTTACTAGGTGACGGCTACTATAATTTTGAATCAGGAACAGAAAGTCGTATTACTTTATGGTGGTACGATGAATATTCTGTGGATTTAGGACAACCTACTGAACGCGCTTTTAATATTTTTAATCATAATGATTATAATTTTAAAGAAGGTGTTTGGCAAAGAGATTTTGAACGAGGTATTGTATTAGTTAATTCTACTAATAAACCTCAAACAATTAATTTAGAAGCGGAATATGAAAAAATACATGGCACACAAGATATTTCAGTCAACGATGGTTCTATTATTAACCGAATAACAATTCCTTCAAAAGATGGTATTATTTTATTGCGTCCAATTTCACAAATAGAAAACGCTTCCTTTATTAATGGATCTTTTGCCCGTATTTTTGATATTAATGGAAAAATTAAACGAAATGGGTTTTTTACTTATGATAAAAATTATTCAGGTAACTCAAAAATAATCAAACAAGATATCAATCGTGATGGAAAAATTGAAATTTTAGTTGCTGGCAATAATAGTGTAACTCTTTATGACACAAATGGGTTAGTTATAAACACAATCAAACCTTTTGGTGATAAATTTCAAGGAGGCATTAGTATTGCTGTTGCTAATTTAGAAGGTTCTGGCCAATATTCTATATTAGTTTCTCCAGAAAGAGGTGGTTCAAATTTGATTAAAATCTACAATAATCAATTATTTGATACCGGCAAACAATTTTCTGCTTATCGCGCCTCAGCTACTAATTTAGGTGTTCAAGTAGCCGCTGGAGATGTCGATGGTGATGGTCGCGATGAAATTATTACCGGGGCTGGATTTGGTGGTGGCCCACACGTTAAAATATTTGATCAAGAAGGTAACTTAAAAAAAGAATTCTTTGCTTATGGATTTAATTTTCGTGGTGGTGTTAATGTAGCCGCTGGAGATGTCGATGGTGATGGTCGCGATGAAATTATTACCGGGGCCGGAATTACTGGCGGGCCACATATTAAAATTTTTAATTCAGCAAATCAAATTATTAATCAATGGTTTGCTTATGATTCTACTAAACGTTTTGGTGTTAAAATAACTGCATCTGATATTGATGGTGACGGCTTAGATGAAATTATTGCTCTTAATACTAATATTTTTATGGCTAACGGAAAATAAACATATGAAACATAAATCAATTAATAATGAGTCCCAAACTCAAAAAATAATTAAAGTCGAAGGGCATGAAATTAAACCAATAACTGAAAATAAATTGCCTAATATTTTTATCGGCACCCTTAACATAATTATTAATCCAGCACGACGTCGTTATCACCGTTTTTATAAACCACAAACTAATTCATTTTGGTATTTACATTTAATTACTGATTTTATTCTAATAATAATCATTTTATCTTTAATTATTTTTAATTTTTGGTTAGCAACTCATCGTCCTCAAGATTGGATTGCTCCTGAAATAAATTGGCAAAATAAACAACCAGCAATAAATTTTGAAGCTCCTAATTTAAAATTAAATTTACAATCATCTAAAGAAGTTTTAGATCCAGGAGAAAAATTTACTTTAATTATTAATTATAAAAATGAAGGAAAATCAATAGCTAGAGAAGCAGTTATTACTCTTGATCTTAATGGAGAATTTTGGCAAGGTAAAAATAAAATTATTTGGAGCAGTAATGAATTAGCTCAACTTAAAGAAATTAAACCGGGAGAAAGTGGCCAAATAAAATTCAACGGGATTTTAGCAAAAAAATTTGAACAACAATCAGATTCTCAAACTAAATTTGCTCTAATAGCTCAAGCTGAAAGTCAATATATTAATAATTCTTCAACGACAGAAAAAATAACCTCTATATCTAATAAAGAAATAATCAAAATTTCCACTGAATTTAAAGTTAATGCTTTTTCTCGCTATTATTCTGCTGAAGGTGAACAATTAGGTCGTGGACCAATGCCTCCAATAGTGGGACAAACTACTCGATTGTGGGTTTTCTTTAATTTAGAAACTAACTACAATGATGTTAGTGATATTGTTATAACTGGAAAATTAGCTGATAATGTAGAACTTACTGGCAACATGAGCGCCACTAGCGAAACAGGGATAGAATTTGATCCAGTTAATCGTCAAATAAGTTGGAAAGTATCTCGCTTATTAGCTCCAACTAAATTTTATCCGGAAATTGGAGCAGCTATAGAAGTAGCTTTAACACCTAATCAAAATCAAATTGGACAGACAACAACCATTATTTCTGATATTAAAGCATCAGGAAAAGATGTTTTTACCGGTAAATATTTTAATTTGAGTCTGCCCAATATAACATCTTTGACTATTGAAGATAAAAGTAATCATAGTTAATAAAAATTAATAATTTTATCTAATTTTAAATAAATTATTTAAATATATAAAAAATAGTTAATAAAGTATTGACAAAAAAATATCAATGTGATATAATGACATATTGAGTTAAACAACTCAATTTAGTTCCTTAAAACAGACTCTTTTTAATTATTATAGAGTCTGATAAATATATATAAATTAAAGGTAAGGTATAGTATAGAATAGGTTATGAGTTTAGCGACCTTGTGAGTGCCGCTAAACTCGAATGA
>CAYVUR010000028.1:5762-7411 GCA_964455185.1 uncultured Gammaproteobacteria bacterium | reverse complement strand
AGCGCTTGCTTTGGGAGCAAGAAGTCGCAGGTTCAAGTCCTGTCACCCCGACCAATCAAAACTTAATGATTTTTTCAGGACAGAAATTCTTGCTTAAAATGGATTCGCGCTTCATTTAGTAATTGTGACTAACAATATTACAAATTTTAAATTAATATTTGCTCGTTTATCTAGCTTGTACAAACTTGTACAAAATTAATTTCATAAATCTCTTATATTTTAGATTAAATACACACAGATAAACAAAATAAATATCTTTTTAATTTTTTATTTTGATTTTATGATTATTTTGAAAAAATAAAAAATTTTATAATGATTAACTTTGTTTATTATTAATGAAAAATTAATCATACTAACTAAAAATAAATTACATGCCGGAGTTAAAACATTTAGCAATAATTATGGACGGTAATCGTCGCTGGGCTAAAAAAAATAATTTACCTTCTTTTGAAGGACATCGTCGAGGATACGAAAAAATGAAAGAAGTTGGTAAATGGTGTATTGATCGAAATATAACTACCTTAACTGTTTATGCTTTTTCTATAGAAAATTGGAATCGCAATGAATCTGAAATTAATTATTTAATGGACTTACTTTATAAAGCTCTTACTGTTGAAATTGAAGAATTTAATAAATATAATATCAAATTAAAAATTATTGGAACAAGAGAAAAATTATCGGAAAAATTAATTAAAGCTATTGTTGCAGCTGAAGAAAAAACTAAAAATAATAATAAAGGAACGCTTAATATTTGTTTAAATTATGGTGGACGTTTAGAGATTGTTGAAGCTGTAAAAAAAATAATATCTCAAAAAATTCCAATCAACCAAATTACCGAAAAGACTATTTCTGAAAATATTTGGTTAGCAGGACAAAATGATCCAGATTTAATAATTCGTACTTCTGGAGAACAACGTCTTTCTGGTTTTTTAACTTGGGAAAGTGTTTATAGTGAGTTTCTTTTTTTAGATAAATATTGGCCAGATTTTTCTGAATCAGATTTAGATGAGGCTATTAAAGATTATAATAATAGACAACGTCGTTTTGGAGGAAATTAACTTGACTAATAATTAAATTTAAATTATCATATTATACATGATAGTAAAAATTAACAATTGGTTTTTCTTCTTTTTCTTTGCTGACCGGCGGATCAGTTAATTTTTATTTAATAAAATTTAAACTGACCCGCTAAAACGGGTCAGTTTTTTTGAAAATATTTTTAAAAGATAGAAAAAAATATGATAAAAAGAATAGGCGTATCTGGCGGTCCAGGTAGTTTCTCTCAAATGGCGGCAGATTATTATTGCCAACAAGAAAAAATTAGTGATTATGAAATTATTTATTTAATTTCAGTAGAAAATGTACTTAAAAATTTAGATGAAGAAAAAATTGATATAGGGGTTTTTCCTATTGAAAATTCAAATGGAGGCATTGTTTATGAAGCTGTGTATGCTATGAGTAAGCATCTTTTTAATATTAATAAATTGTTTGAAATTGATGTTAGACATTGTTTGATAACTAAACCCGGCATAACACTAGATCAGATAACTATGATAACTTCGCATGATCAAGCTCTTAAACAATGTAAAATGTATTTAAAAAGAAAATGGCCTGAAATTACTATTAAAGAATGGACCGATACCGCTGAT
>CAYVUR010000028.1:0-5748 GCA_964455185.1 uncultured Gammaproteobacteria bacterium | reverse complement strand
AGCAATAAAAGAAGGAGAATTACCAGCAACTGCCGCTGGAATTGCTTCGTGTAAAGCGGCAGAAATATATGGCATGCAAATTTTAGAAGAAGGAATTCAAGATTTAAAATTTAATTTTACTACTTTTTTAGCAGTTAATAAAATTAAATAATATAAATTAGTTTAATTAAAGGTAATAAAATAAAATTATATTTATAAAGATAAGCTTGTATTTTTTTCAAAAGACACTCGAGGAAAATGAACTATTATTTTTATAATTCATTTCTTGGAGTGTAATTTGGAAAAGCTAAAGCTGGAACAAATTACAATTTGTACTTTACAATTTTATATTTATTTTAATTCAAACTTAGAAAGGAGAAAGTTATGAGTAAGCCAAGAAATCGGAGACTTAAAGAACTTTTAGAAGAGCAACCACAATTATTAGGAATTTATGCAGTTAAAGCCAGTAAAGTTGAATGTAATTTAGCTATTGGTCAGCCAGAAATGGATCCTCCAGAAGAATTACATTCAAGTATTTGTAACTTAATAAATCAAGCAGGTTACGCTGGCTATGTTTCTGCTATTGGTAGTGCTGCAGCGCGTCAAGCAGTAGCAGATTATTTTAAGTCATTAGGCATAGGAGATGGATCAATTAAACAAGTAGCAATAACTAATGGAGCTAGATCAATGATTTCTTATGTTTTAATGACATTGTGTTGTCCTGGTAATAGAGTTTTATGGTTTGGTCCCGGCTATACTTATGCCGATACAGCTAAACTATTACAGCTTAATCCTATATTAATACCAAACAAGCCAATAAAATTCTCTCCCGATCTCGAATTATTAAAAATCGAGTTAAATATGGCTGAGAAATTTAAACAGCTTAGTGTATTGGTTATTAATAATCCAGTTAATCCAACGGGTCGTGTTTGGTCTAGACAGGAGTTAGAAAGTGTGGCAAAAATTATTTCTGATTATAATATTTTTGTCATTGCCGATGAGACTTATGCTGGACTAGTTTTTGACGATGCAGAATTTGTTCCTTTTGCCACAATTGAAGGTATGGCAGAAAGAACAATTACTGTCGGTTCCGGATCAAAAAGTTTACGAATTCCTGGTTATCGATTAGGATTTGTCCATGGTCCTGAGGAATTTATTAAGGCATTAGCAGTAGTAATTTCTAATATGGCTGGTTGTCCTAATGTTTTCGCTTTGCTTGCAACACAAGAATTATGCCATAATTTACAGCATACTCAAAAACAGTTGCCAGCATTATTACGTAAACGTCAATTAATAATTAATTGGTGTTGTGAACATAGTCTTGAACTAACTTCGCCCCAAGGAGCATTTTATTCGTTTATTAATTTTAAATCAGTTTTAAAAAGAAAGGGTTTAAATGATACTAAAGAATTAGCCGATATTTTATTAGAGAAAGGAGTTGGGATAACTCCGGGTCAAGCTTTTGGTCAGTGTTATGGTAATTGGGCTCGCATATCTTATGCTGGTCCAGAGAATATTTTAGTTAAAGGCTTGCAAATAATTGGAGAGTATATTTCTAATTAAAACTATTAATTAAAATTATAGAAAGGAGGATAAAACTTTGGAAGAAAAAAATTTAATTAATGTGGCACAAAAGATTGCCACAGGTAAAGAATTAAGTGATAAAAAATGCCCTTATTATTTACCAAACACTATAACTATCTTGGTTTTAAACGAAAAACTTAATCAATTAATTTATTGTCCTCAATTACAAAATTATAAATTAGGACGTATGTCAAAAATAACTTGTCAATACTTATTTCGTGTGGGTCGAGGTTGCCCTTTTGTTCTTTCTGGTAACACTTGTTTTTCTGATTCTTTTGATGAAGAATAAAACATTAAATTACTCCTATATTGTTTTAACAATATAGGAGTTTTTTCTTGAAAATAATATTAAATTATTTTAAAATAAATTAATCACGGGGTGGAGTATGACGGTAGTACGCGCCCATGGGGTGGGTGTAGACGGAGTTCAATTCTCCGCACCCCGATATATTGATTAATAGATTGATTAAATTAAATAATTAATTAAATAATAAAATTTATGAACAAAAAAATTATTGTTGCCATTATTGTTATCTTAGTATTAATTATCTCAGTGAGCTTAGTTGTATTGACTCAAACTAAGAAAAATAGCAATCAAGAATCATTAAATTCTGAATTTTATCAAACTTCAACTTCATCAAACACTGAAACAAATTCTGAAGTTAATACTTTAGAAGAAACTAAAGAAACCACTGATATTTCCAACGCATGTGAATCGGCTTGTGGTTATTATTTATTATGTTTAAGTTCAAAACAATCCAATATTAATAGTGAGGCCTCACTTAACAATCAATATAATTCTTGCCTTAAAGAATGTGCTAAATGGTCTTTACAAAAAATAGAATGTGTAATTAATTCTTCTAATTGTGAAGACATTTCTACTAAATGTGGGTTATAATAAAGTTTAATTAATAAAATATGAATAAAAATTTATTAATTATTGGTGGAGTTTCAATTGTCGCTGCCGTAGGAGTTGCTAGCTATGTTTTATTTAATGGTTTTGAGTCAAATATTGATTCTAATCAAAACAACACAGAAAGTACAAACCAAGTAGATTTATCTAGTGATGGTGATTTTGTTGTAAAAAAATATCAGAACTTATTAGAAAAAATTAAAAGTTCAGAATTGAAAAAAAATTTATTAAGTTCTTGTAATGACCAGCAAAAATTTAATCAAGAATTAAAAAATTTAGAAGATCAGTTAAAGGATTTAAGAGATTATAAAGATGGGTATGCAGAATTATTATTAAAAACTAAAATAGCTAATAATAATAAACCCGATAAACATCCAGGAGTTTGTGCTCGTGATTATGATGGCAGTATTGCTGTTCCCGGTTCTTGGTCTGTTGATCTTGACGGTAATCAAATACCGCCAGCTTCTTGGCCGCCAGATCTTGATGGTGGTGTTGTCCCACCGCCCGGTTGGCCTTTAGATGAAAACAACAAACCTTTTCCACCCGGAGAATGTCCAAGAGATTATGATGGTAGTATTTCTCTTCCCGGTTCTTGGTCTGTTGATCTTGACGGTAATCAAATACCGCCAGCTTCTTGGCCGCCAGATCTTGATGGTAATCCTATACCGCCACCCGGCTGGCCTTTAGATGCTGATGCCAAGCCTCTCCCACCCGGATCAGCAGAAATGCCAAGTGGCTATATGCCTAATGATGAGGAAATGAAAAAAATCAAAGAATCAGTAAATGAAGATGAATTTTTAAAAGAAATTAATAAGTTAGAGCAAGAAATTATAAATTTATTAAATGAATTAAAGTCAATTTGTAAAGAAAACCAGTCATCTAATTCATGTGATAAAGCTTGTAAAAATTATGTTAATAAATGTTTAACATTAGTTCCCAATGCTAATCAAGCTTTATTTGATGATGGTTATAAATCTTGTTTGAAAGAATGTGCTAAGTGGTCTTTACAAAAAATAGAATGTATTAGTAAAGCGTCAACTTGCGAATCTTTTACAGATGTTTGTGGGTTATAGAATTTTTTAGGGTTATTTTTTATCTAAAATTAAATAAAAATAATTATTATCTATTGACTTTTTATTAAAAGTGTGCTATAATTATAATGTATTGAAGTTTTGTAAATTATAATAAAATAAGGAGAAGAATAATGGTTAAGTACTTTATGTCTGCGTCTGTTTTTCTAGTTCTAGTATTGATAATGGGTGGTTGTGCTAGTATGGCCGGTCCGGTTCAAGGCGTGCGTGACTGGATCGGTGATGCTGGGTCGCCAGTCAGTCACCGCCCGTTATTTAGGGTGTATACGAGTCCTTCGAAGTCGACGACATATACTCCTGTGTATCGTGCAGGAGACAATGATATCAATTACTACCATCATACTAACAAGCCAGCGCCGCCTCGAGTTAATCGTGAGGCGACTTATGGTTATTACTACTGGGAATTAAATCCCAAAGCTAGCCGTAGTAGATAATCACCTCTCAGTCCTCCTTCCTTAAGGGAACTCCGAAGCACCACGCTCTCTTTTACTCTTACCCTTTTACCGCCTTGCTCACCTTGAGTTAGGCGGTTTTCTTTTTGGTTATTTTTGATGTTGATTTACAATTGTCATTATTTTTAATTTGCCAAAAAAGCCGCTTCAGATTAAAATAAAGCCAGAAAATATTTATGAAAATAATTGCTGATTTACATATTCATTCTAAATACTCTCGTGGTTGTTCGCGTGATTTAGAATTACCAGCTATTGTTAATTGGTGTGAGCGTAAAGGTATTAATTTGATAACGACCGGAGATAGCACTCACTCTAAATGGTTAGAATCTATTAAAGAAAATTTAATTGAAACTGATCCAGGATTTTATCAATTGAAAGACAAATATTCAAAAACCAGATTTATTATTGGAACGGAAATTAGTTGTATTTATAAACAAGGCGACAAGTGTCGTCGCATTCATATTGTTTTGTTATTCCCTAATATTGAAGTAGCAGAAAAAGTTAATCAAGCCTTAATTACCAGAGGTTATAATCTCAAATCAGATGGCCGACCAATTATTGGCTTATCAGCCAAGAAGCTAGCTAAGTTGTGTTGGGAAATAGATGAAAAAATTTTAGTGATTCCAGCCCATGTTTGGACGCCTTGGTTTTCTATTTTTGGTTCTAAATCTGGTTTTGATTCAATAGAAGAATGTTTTGAAGAATTATCTGACAGAATTTATGCAATTGAAACTGGGCTTTCATCTGATCCGCCAATGAATTGGCGTCTGTCACAATTGGACAAAGTTTTTTTAGTATCTAATTCTGATGCTCATTCATTAGCTAATTTGGGACGTGAGGCTAATGTTTTTGATTTTTCTGAAAATAATTTTAGTTATGATGAGTTATTTAGAATTTTAAGTAAACATGATAGAAAAAGTTTTTTGTACACGATAGAATTTTTTCCTGAAGAAGGAAAATATCATATCGATGGACACGCTGATTGTCAATTTTCTTGTTTACCAGAAGAAAGTATTAAGTATAACAATCGTTGCCCTAAGTGTGGTAAGGTTTTAACTTTAGGAGTGCTTAATCGTGTTAATATTTTAGCTGATAGAAAAGAAGTTCAAGCAGAAAATTTTGTTGCTTATAAAAATATTATTCCACTTCAAGAGATTATTGCTGATGTTTATAATGTTAATAAACAATCAAAAAAAGTAATTCAAAAATATTTAGAAATAACTAATAAAGTAAATGAATTTTCACTTTTACTTGATATTGATGAAACAGAATTAATTAAATTAGTTGGTTTAGAATTAGCTTTAGCTATTATGAAAATGCGTCGTGGTGAAGTTATTATAACTGCTGGATATGATGGTGTTTATGGTAAAGTAAAAATTAAATTAGATCAATTAAAACAAAATCAATTGATTTAAAAGTTAAATTTTATACAAACAAAAATCCACTCCCTGCGCATAAGAGTGGATTTTTGTTTTTGAGAAAATTCTTATTTCTTTTTCTTTTTTGTTGCTTTCTTTTTAGCTACTTTTTTAACGGCTTTCTTTTTTGCAACTTTTTTCTTTGCTGCCATGACGATCACCTCCTTTCATTGTTGAAGATAAAAATTTTGCAAAATAATTTTTACTAACGTGCGCAAAATTACTTTGACTGTTTATATTATACCACAAAAAAAAGTTGTCAACAATAGTTATCCACAGATAAAAAATTTTTATTATTTATTTTTTTATTA
>CAYVUR010000027.1:0-8207 GCA_964455185.1 uncultured Gammaproteobacteria bacterium | reverse complement strand
CAAATAAATAAATTTTTGTCAATAGTTTTATTTTTATAATATTTTTAATTAAAATTTTATTTAAAATTAAACAAAATTAAAAGCGCGAGTTATCGCTCCTTTTGTGTTAATTTTTGAGTGTTGTCTCGCGCTCTGGATCTCGCGAGATCTAGTTTTGTTTATCGCCAAATGGTGGCAACAAGCAAAAAATTCTAGAACTGCGAGTTGTGATTTCGTAAGTCAGGCGAAATCGTTGTCTTGTACCCGGATAACGGTGAATTGATTTAAAAACCTCTCTTTTTGGGGTTTTTTCCTTAAATTACACCTAAGATGCGGTAATTTGGGTACTTTTATTTTTTAAATGTTCCGCGCACGGAAGGTAAGACTTCGGTCCCTTCCTCATGATTATCATAGTACAAGACAGAAAACTAGGTTTGAACGTTCTATTTACTTTAACTTAAAAGTTTTAGGTATTACTTTTACAATTAAGTAATTAACTTTTAAGTTAATAGGCAATTTTACCCAGGTTTCTTTTCTTGTTTTTAACTTAAAAATTAGGTTTTTTACGTATATTCTTAAAATGTACTATTTCTATATTAATTATATCAAATTTTTATAATATGGTCAAAGGTTATTAAAGTGGAAATTTTATAATCTAAATTTAGTTAAAAAAATTAGTTATTAATAATTTATCCACAATTAAAAGATAAATATTTATAAAATTATTTAACAATTTATCCACAATTATGTCAAATTTGTGGATAAATTAGTAAATTTCAATAATATTTTTTTTATATTTTATAGATTCAAAGTCGGATATTAAGTTAAATATCTTTAAATTAGGAAATAATTGTTTTTTAAGATATAAATATTCTCCTTTAGATTCAAAATTAAAATTCCAATGAATATCATTAGTTAAATATAAGATGTCATTTTGATATTTATAAGAAATTTGAAAACCGTTTTCATTTTTGATGTTAGTCCAATCAGAATCATTTTCTTTTTTTATTTTAGAGATATCTGGTAAAAGTTCAATTACTTTAGTACCATCACTTAAATAAATAGTTATTTCTTGTGGCGCTTCTTGAGCTAATAAATTATAGATAGTTTTTTCTAATTCAGCTAATTCGTCATTTGATAAATTAGAAATTTTTATTTTCCAAATAAAATTATATTTCTTAAAAAAATTATCTGAAAAATTTTCATTTTTTTTGATTATTAAAAATTGTGGAGCAGAAATTATTTTTTTCCAAATTTTAGAATTATTATCAATAGAATAATAATTTTTGAGCGTTTGCATTAAGCGATTAATAGTATCTGAATCCGAAGAATTATTTTTTAAGAATAAAGTCCAATTATTAATTAATTTAGTCAGGTTGTCAAATGAAATAATTAAATCAGCTTCATTATTATAGTTTGATTTAAGTTGTTTTAAATTAGTTAACCAAAAACATTTATTCGAAATTAATATCTTAGAACCATCAGTTTCACCACATAAAAGTGTTCCTTTAATTTTTTTTGTTAAAGCTAAAGATAAAATTTTGGCTTCTTGATTGAAAGTTGTTGGCGGTGCTTGTAAGTAAAGAGTTAAGTCACCAGTTCTCCAAATTAGAGGTTGTGCCCAAATAGCTAAAAGATGATAATTTTTTTTATTAATTTCATTTAACCAAACAGAATTATTGCTAACAGCAAAAACTTTTTTTGATAATTTTTTGTAAGTTATTCCAATATCATTTAGCTCTTTTTCCATTTTTTTAGAATCTATAGTTTCAATAAAAAGTCCACAATTAATTTCTTTCTTAGAGAATAAACAAACTTGAGCTAATTGTTTAGAAAATAAGTGTTTATTAATATTTGCTACTTCATTTTCTATTAATATTCTGTCAACTAATTTTGTTCCAGCCCAACTTTTTTGTAATTTTTGCCAATTAATCCAAAGATAAATATTAGTATTATCAGGTAAATAAATTGCCAATTTATCAGCAGAATAATTAAAACAAAAAATAATTACTAATAAACAAAAAGTAATTACTATTGAAAACCCGACGATTAGTCGGGTTCGATAATTAAAACTAAGAAATTTTATTAGTAATAAGGAAAACATTTATTCTATGAGTTTATTTTTATTTAAATTTTTTTGATTATTAAATTTTAAAGGTGAATGATGATTATTTCTATTATGTTGGTAATTGTTTGTTTTGTTGTTTTTTAATTTATTATGAGAATATTTAAAATTATTTCTTGAATCTTCATTTGGATTATAATCAGCTGATGCTTTTTTAACAGAAAGATTAATGCGTCCTTTATCATCTATTTCAATTACTTTAACAATAAATTGTTGTCCAACTTTAGCTATATCACTAATTTTCTCAATGCGATTATTAGAAAATTCGCTGATGTGTACCATGCCTTCTTTGCCGGGTAAAATTTCTACAAAAGCACCAAAATCCATTAAACGAGTAACGGTGCCAGTATAAACTTCTCCAACTTCTACTTCTTTAACAATTCCCTCAATCCATTTAATTGCTTTATCTATACCAACTTGATCAATGCCAGTAATGGCAACGACGCCATCATTATCAATATCAATTTGTACTTTACATTCCTCAATAATTTTATTGATAGTTTTGCCTCCCGTTCCGATAACTTCTCCAATTTTTTCTGAATTAATTTTAATGCAAACAATTTTAGGAGCATAAGGTGACAGTTGTTTTCTCGGCTCGGCAATAACATTAGTCATCACTTCTAATATTTTTAACCTTGCTTCTTTAGCGTATTTTATAGTTTCTAGACACAATTCTAAACTTAGTCCATTGGTTTTAGTATCCATTTGAATAGCGGTAATCCCATCTTTAGTTCCTGCGACTTTGAAATCCATACCGCCTGGACCATCTTCAAAATCTTGTAAATCAGTAATAATTTTATATCTTTTACCATCAGAAGCAAGACCCATAGCAATACCGGCTACTGGTTTTTTGATTGGCACTCCAGCCGCCATTAAAGCTAAAGAAGAACCACACGTTGAAGCCATTGATGAAGAACCATTAGACCCCATAACTTCTGATACAACAACAATAGTGTAAGGAAAGATTTCTTTAGGTGGCAGAACTGGTAATAAAGCTTTTTCTGCTAAAGCTCCATGACCAATTTCTCTTCGTCCACTACTGCCAAATTTTCCTGTTTCACCATAAGCATAGGGCGGAGCACTGTAAAAGTGCATATATGATTTTTTGATATCATCTTGAGTCATCTCATCAAGTATTTGAGCATCTCCTGGCGCGCCAAGTGTAACAATAGAAAGTACTTGAGTTTCGCCTCTTTGAAATAATCCAGTACCATGAGTACGAGGTAAAATATCAATTTCAGCATGAAGTGGACGAATTTCTCTAAGTCCACGTCCGTCAATACGTAAATCTTTATCTAATATAGCTTTAGTAACTTCTTCTTCTAGATAAAGATCAAAATTCATTTTAATATAATCAATAATTTCTGGATGAGTTTCTCTAGATTTAAGTTCTTCAATAAATAAATCTAAAAGTTTTTTAGCTAGTTCTTTACGTTCGCGTTTAGTGCCGCGAGGTTGATTAAATAAATATTTATCAAGTTGTGGAGCAAAAAATTTTTTTGCTTCGTTAAAAGCTAATTTTTTTTCTGCTAAAGAAATTTCCATACCAGCCCAAGCTTTTTCAATTAGTTCATTTTCATTCTTTTTTTCCAAGCCTATTTCTTGACGAATTTTTTCAAAAAAATTTAATAGTGGTTGAGCTGATTTAATACTTAATTCAAAAGCGGCGGCTAAATCTTCCTCATTTATTTCTTTGCCTTCAGCATCAATCATGATTATTTTTTCTCCAGCAATTGAAAGTTGTAATTTAAATTCAGATTGTTGAAGTTGACTTTCAGTAGGATTAATTATTAATTCTCCATTGATTTTACCTATACACAAACCAGCCAATGGCCCATGCCAAGGAATATCGGAAAGATGTAAGGCTAAAGCTCCAGCATTGATAGCTACAATGTCAGCAGAATTTTCTTGATCATAAGAAAGAGTAGTGGTAGCTAATTGTACTTCGTGTCGTAGTTCTTGATTAAATAAAGGACGAATACCGCGATCTATTTTTCTACCATCAAGTACTGCGGTATCTGTTGGTCGACCATCACGTTTAACAAATTTTGAACCTTTAATTTTTCCGGCAGCGTACATTTTTTCCTGCATTTCAACAGTTAAAGGAAAAAAATCAATTTCAGTTTTAGGTTCTTTACTCATAACTGCAGTGGCAAGAACTACAGTATCTCCATATTGAACTAAACATGAACCATTGCACTGTTGAGCTAGTTTACCAACTTCTACTTTTAATTTACGTCCAGCAAATTCAGTTTCAAATTTTTTATTGGGAAACACATTTTTATTCCTTTCAAGAACGGCAGCGAGATTTATTTGAAGGAAAAATATCAGAATTATTTTAAATAGATTTATAAATAATTAATTATTCAGATATTTTTCTTTCAAATAAATAACTCCCTTTGCCGTTCTAATTATTTTTTAAAAGTACGATCGTTTTACGATCTTGATTTATTAATTATTATAGAAAACGGAGAGTCATCAAACTCTCCGTATCTATATTTATTCAGAAATTTCTTCTGTTATTTCATTTTTTTCAATTAAATCTTCAGTTTCCTCTAAGATGTTAGATAACAAATCTTTTCTTTTAGTAATTTTCAATTTTAATTTTTTAACTAGTTCTTCGAAACTTTGTATATTTTCTCTTTCTAGATAGCGGAGTAAACGACGTCTTTCGGCGACTTTTCTTAATAAGCCGCGGCGAGAAGAGAAATCCTTTTTGTGTAATTTCAAATGTTCTGTTAAGTTTTTTATTTCTTCAGTAAGTAAGGCAATTTGTACTTCCGAAGAACCAGTATCGTTTTCGTGTACAGCAAATTTTTTGATAATCTGCTGTTTTTTCTTTTTGTCGATCATTGAGATCTCCTTGTCGCGAGATTCCTAGTTCTTGTGACTGTTGAGACGGTCTTGAACCGGGAAAGTCGTCTTAATAATTAGTGTTTATATATTAGAAAATTTTTATTAAAAAGTCAATATTAATTTGTATATCTATTTTTATTATGTATTTTTAAAATTTAAAAAGGCGTCATCATATAGATGACGCCTAAATATTACAACCCATGTAAAATATTAAAGACCAGGTAAATTTGGGGTTTGCTCATCACCCCATCCTTCCCCCCCCTTCTTCGTTTTCTTCGTTTTCATTAAGGTCTAAAACCTCCTCGCAATTGGGGCATTTCAGGGTTTGTTTGGCCACCTCATCGATGGGGTAGCCACAATTTGGACAAGTCGCCGCCCAACACTTAGGGCAGCAAGGAAAAAAATAATCTCCCATCGTGTCTAAATAAAACTGTCCACAAAAAGCACATTTTTTCCATTTCTCTTCCATTTTTCCTCCTTGCTTTGGCTTTCTTTTTTTAAAGGTGCTTCTTAATTTATTATAATTTAAGCATATTTTAAAAAATAAGTCAATAGTAAAAAATTAAAAATTTAAAAAAATATCTAAATTTAAACAAAAAATATTAAAAAATAAAAATATTTTTTATTTTACAAAGATCAAAAAATAAAATTTATTTGTATTTTTCGTATTTAATTTTGCTTTTGTCTATTGTTGATTCTTCATGTTCAGGAAGATTTTCAGCTGGAACACCAATAGGTAATAGACAAAGAACTCTTTTTTCTTTAGGTATATTAAGAATATTTTTAACTTCATTTTCTGCTTCGCCTTGTTGACGTATTTGTATCCAACAAGAACCCAATTCTTGATTAACTGCTTCTAACCAAATATGTTCAGCTACAATTGAACAATCTTCAATCCATTGAGGACTTTCTTCTTCGTTTCCAATTATAATAATTATTAAATTAGCGTTTTTGGCAAAAGTAGCCCAAGGAGTTACTTTGGAAAGTTGTTCTTTGGTTATTTCGTCTTTAATAATAATTAACTCCCAGGGATAAATGGCGTTAGCTGAAGGAGCAAATGAGGCTGCTTTGATAATTTCTTGAATTTTTTGTTCAGGAATAGCTTGATTTAAAAATTCTCTGATAGCTCGCCTCTTTTTTATTGAGTTAATCATATATTTGTTTTGATAACTAATATCTTAACATTTTTTTGTTTTTTTAACAATATTAATATTTAAATGTTGCCAGAAAACTTTAAATATAATAAATTTATATTGTTATGAAAGAAAAAGATTTAAAAGAACAATTAAAAGAAAAGTATTTAAAATTTCTGCAAACTGAATTTGTGGTTTTTGATTTAGAAACTTCAGGTTTAGATCCTAATAAAGATGAAATTTTAGAAATCGCTGGAATTAAATTGCGAGGAAATCAAGAAACAGCTCGTTTTGAGGCTTTAATTCAACCAACAAAATTAATTCCTCTAGAAGTTGAGCGTATTAATGGTCTTAATGAATTCTATCTTTTATCTAATGGACGTAAGGCAATTGAAGTTATAAAAGATTTTTTAGATTTTACTAGAAACTCTATTATAGTTGGACATAATATTAGAGAATTTGACTGGTTATTTGTTATAGCTTGCGCTAAACGTTACAATTTACTTTTGCCCACTAATAAATTAATTGATACTTTAGAACTTTCAAGAAAATTACTTTCTTTATCTCAATATAATTTAAGTGCCGTAGCTAAATATTTTGGTTATGAGCATGTTAATGCGCATCGTGCTATGCCGGATGTAGAAATTAACACCAAAGTATTTTTGCATTTAATGGAAAAAATGTTTAATCCGCCAGAAGAAAAATGATTTTAATTGAAAATATAAAGCATCATCTAATTAAGATGATGCTTTTTTAAAAAAAATAATTTTTTGTTATAATAATATTATTAAATTTATTTTTGTAGTTCGTTTTATGTTTCAATTAGAACAGAATAAATTAAAATTTTGGGAAGAAAAAAAAGGCGTAGTATTATCATATTTAAAAACTTCTATTAATGGTTTATCAGAATTAGAAGCGCTTAATAGACTTAAAATTTATGGCCCCAATTCCATTAATATTAATGAGAGCAAACATCCTTTATTTATTTTTTTATCTCAATTTTTTAATCCTTTAGTTTTAATTTTAGTTGTAGCTTCTTTAGTATCGGGGTTTTTGGGTGACGGAGTTGCTACTACCATTATTTTATTAATAGTATTTTTTTCTGCAATAATTTCTTTTTGGCAGGAATATCGCAGTGAAAAAATAATTGAATTATTAAAAAAGAAAGTAGCTTTAAAAGCTGAAGTAATTCGTGATGGTAAAAATAAAATTATTCCCGCCGCTGATTTAGTAGTTGGTGATATAGTTGTTTTATCTTTAGGTAAGGTAGTGCCAGCCGATTTACGTTTGATTGAAACAGATGGTTTAGCTATTAATGAAGCATTGCTTACAGGAGAATCGTTTCCAGTTGAAAAAAAATCTCAAGAACAAATAGTTAAAGATTATTTGCCTCAAGCCATGGATAATTTAGCTTTTGCTGGCACTTTTGTAGTTCAAGGATCGGGTCGAGGAGTAGTTATTTATGCTGGCAAAAATACAGAATTTGGAAAAACCGCTAAATTGTTAACGACTAAAACTTGCCAAACCCAATTTCAAAAAGGCATTAATGATTTTGGAATTTTTTTGTCAAAGATTATTATTTTATTTTCTTTGGCAATTTTTTTATTTTTAGCTTTAATGCGTGGTAATTGGTTAGAATCTTTATTATTTGCTCTTTCTATTGCTGTAGGTATTTCTCCGGAATTATTGCCAATAATTATTACTATTAATTTATCACGCGTTGCTCGTATAATGTCTAAAAATAAAGTAATTATTAAAAAACTGCCATCAGTAGAAAATTTAGGCAATATTGATGTTCTTTGTACTGATAAAACTGGAACTTTAACTGAAGGTAAAATTGTACTTAAAGATTATCTTAATTTATCTGGTAATCATGATGAATTTATTTTGAAATTATCTGCTTGGTGTAATTCTCTTAATTTAAAACGTAATCGTTTTAGCAATCCCTTAGATCAAGCAATTTTTGATTATCTCAAAAATAATAAAAAAACTAAATTGTTATCAGGAACTAGAATATTAGCTAGCGCTCCTTTTGATTTCCAAAGGCGACGCATGAGTGTAGTCGTTAAAAATTCTGAAACTTTTATGATTGCTAAAGGAGCATCAGAAGAAAT
>CAYVUR010000026.1:0-8453 GCA_964455185.1 uncultured Gammaproteobacteria bacterium | reverse complement strand
GTTAATGAAATCGGTTCGGATATTTTCAAATACACACCGCCAATTTTCAGAATTCATAATTTCAACAAAATTTTAAAAGTCTTTTTTCTAAAAAAAGACTTTTATTAATAAATCTAAAAAATATATTTTACAAAAAATGAAAATTGCAAAAGAAAAAATTACAATTATTATTACTATACTTATTGACGTAATAGGATTCAGTATTATTATTCCAGTTCTTCCTTTCTATATTTCTAGTTTTGGAGCCTCAACTTTCACAATGACTTTATTATTTTCTATTTTTTCCTTATGTTCATTTTTTTCCGCTCCCCTGCTTGGCTCCTTATCAGATAAAATCGGACGCCGACCAATAATGATTATTAGCATTGCTAGTAGTGCTATTGGTTGGTATTTTTTTGCTTTTGCCCATTCTTTAATTTGGCTTTTTATTGGTAGAATAATAGATGGTTTAGCCGCAGGAAATTTATCTACGGCTCAAAGTTATTTAAGTGATTTAGCAAAAGACAAACAAGAAAGAACTCAAAATATGGGATTGTTTGGAGCGGCTTTTGGTTTAGGTTTTTTAATTGGACCTTTTATTGGCGCGATACTTTCGTCTTACTCGCATTCTTTACCATTTTTAGCCGTTGCAATTCTTTCAACCATTAATTTAATTGGCGCTATATTTTTTCTGCCAGAAACTAAACATAAAGACCATACAAACACAGAAAAAATTTCTCTTAATCCCTTTACTCCTGTTTTTTCTGCTTTTAGAGACAATAATCTTAAATCAAGATATTTAATTTGGTTCTTATTTAATTTAGCTAATACTGTTCAGCAAACTATTTTTGCTATTTATCTTTTTGATCAATTTGGACTTACCGCTGCTTTTGTTGGTTATATTATGACTTTTATGGGGTTAATCATGATAATCAATCAGGGTTTTCTCATGCAAAAATTCTGGCTCAAGTATTTCAAAGAATCAAAGCTTGAGATTGTTTTTACTTTAATCTTCTCAATTAGTTATTTATTAATGGCTATTCCTAATATTTTTGTTTTTCTTCTAGCATTATTACCTATGATTTTAGGTCAATCTCTTTTACGCGTAATTATGTCCTCTCGCGCCTCAGGCATTGCTGGAATAAAAAGAAGAGGTGAAGTTTTAGGAATTATGAGTTCAATTCAATCAACAGCAGCTATTATCGGTCCGTTAATATCTGGTATTATTTATGCTAATATTAGATATCTACCATTTTTAATTGCTAGCGCCACAATGTTTATGGTTTTTATCATCTTTAAATATTTTTGTCCACGGGTTGGAGAAATTAATGATGACGATTTACCAATTGCTGAAGCTTTATAAAATAAAAAACACCTGAAATAATTCAGGTGTTTTAAATACGTTTTATTTTTTATTTCAAAACCGCATCAATTGCCGCTCTTAATTCTTTTTCTTCAGCGGCTAAATCATTAGCGGCCTCATGCCCATTGCCAATGCGAAAATACTTACAACCGATAACAAAAGTTGGGATTGAACCGCTGGGATTAAATTCTTGATAAACTGCTTTATCTTTAGCAGGAACAGAGGATTCCTTAGCTGAAGTTAAAGTATTATCATTAGTATCTAATTCCCAATGATAAGCAACTATCTTTCCTGCTTTTACATATTCTTTAACAACTTTATCAAAGGTATCTTTTACCCACTGACAATGTGGACACCAAGTTGTAGAAAATAAATATACTATTGGCTTGCCACCTTCTTTACAAATAGTAGCATTCTTTTTCTGATAAAAAGTTTCAATTCCGGGAGCAGTAACCGTTTCAATTTCTGGTCCTTGAGCTGTTTCCTGTTGCTGAGTCTTATCTTCATTAGTACCAGAAGTATCTAAAACTCCAGCAACGCTACCTGATTTGCTCTGATTACTAATTAATACAACACCCATAATTATCATGCCGACAACGGCAATGATGGCAACTCCTGCGAAAAGTCCTAGCAAAAATTGCTGATTTATTCCCTTATTTTGTTCTTCCATTTTTTTGAAAATTATTATTCTTTATTTTTATTTATTATATACTCTATTTTAAAATATTTAATAAAATAAAGCAAGAGATATTATAAAAGAGTTGGTTTAAGTTTGTGCCAATCAGTAACTAATTGATACTGATGTCCAACTCTTAAAATAGTTTTTTCATCAAAGCGCTTACCTAAAATCTGAATACCCACTGGTAAATTATCAGATAATCCAGCAGGGATGGATAAACCACAAAGACCAGCTAAAGATGCGGGAATTGTAAAAACATCTTCTAAATACATTTTAAGAGGATCACCAATTTTTTCTCCTAATTTATAAGCTGGAGCTGGAGCAACCGGAGTTAAAATTACATCAACTTCTTTAAAGGCTTCGTCAAAATCCTGACGTACTAAAGTTCTAATTTGCATTGCTTTTTTGTAATAAGCATCATAATAACCAGCGGACAAAGCGTAGGTACCAATCATAATGCGTCGTTTAACTTCAGCGCCTAATCCCTCGGCTCGAGAATCAAGATAGATACTAAGCAAATCTCCATCACGTTTAGATAAGCCATAGCGTATACCATCGTAACGCGCCATATTAGAACTAACTTCAGAAGGACAGATAATATAATAAGCGGCTACTGCTAAATCAGTATGCGGCAAAGAAATATCAATAATCTCGGCTCCCATTTCTTCGAATTTTTTAGCGGCTTCCAAAACGCGGTCACGTACACCAGCGTCCATACCCTCGACAAAATATTCCTTAGGTAAACCAATTTTTAATCCCTTAATATCTTTTTTAATCTCCTCGCTATAATCATCAACTGCTACATCTGGAGTAGTAGAATCTTTAACATCACGACCCGCAATATATTTTAATATCACTGCAATATCTTCAACGTTTTTTGCAAAAGGGCCAATGGTATCTAAAGATGAAGTCATAGCCATTACTCCATAACGAGAAACGCGTCCATAAGAAACTTTGAGCCCAGAAACGCCACAAAAAGATGCTGGTTCGCGAATTGATCCGCCCGTATCAGTGCCTAAAGCATAGATACCCATATCGGCAGCTAAAGCAGCAGCTGAACCACCTGAAGAACCTCCGGGAACACGCTCTAAATCCCAAGGATTACGAGTTGGGAAAAATCCTGAATTCTCAGTTGATCCTCCCATAGCGAATTCATCCATATTAACTTTACCCAGAAATACTGCGCCCTGATCACGTAAACGTTTAATAGTATCGGCATCAAAAGGCGGAACATAATCAGCTAAAATTTTCGAAGCGGCCGTAGTTTTGAGTTCTTTAGTACAAAAAATATCTTTAATAATCACGGGAATACCGGCGAGTGGCGGCAAACTCTCACCTGTTTTAAATTTAACATCAAAATCATCTGCTTGAGCAAAAGCTTCCTCTTCATTGAGGGTAATAAAAGCTTTAATTTTATCGTCAAATTTTTTAATCTGATTAAAACAAGCCTGAGTTAATTCACGACTAGTAAATCTTCCCTCGCGTAAACCAGTAAAAGCTTCAAGCAATGTTAATTTATTAAGTTCCGCCATATTATTTATTTTCAAAAATTTTCGGAATAGCTATAAATCTATCTTGACTTTCAGGAGCACAAGCCACTAATTCATCTGCAATATCTGAATCATAAACTACATCTTCACGAGTAATGTTAGTAATTCCAGTAACTTGAGAAGTTGGCTCGACATTAGAAGTATCTACTGTACCCAACTTATCCATATAATCTAAAATACCCGATAATTGTTCGGCATACTTATCTATTTCTGTTTCAGTTAAACGTAAACGAGCTAAATTAGCTATGTGTTCAACTTCTTGTTTAGTTAATTTCATAAAAAATATTTTAACAATAAAATCTTATCAAGATTAAAATAAAAAATCAAGCCATAAACAAGCTAATTTAATATTTTTATAAATCTAAATTAATTAAAAATTTGAGAAATTAAATGGCCTACTTGGTGAGTTAAAAAAATTACTATAATAGCAATAACAAAATGCTCAATTATAGACCAAATGGGATTCTTTTTTTCTCTTTTAGCTATAAAAAAACTAAGAGCTATAATAATAAAAAGTCCCCAAATAATACCAATATAAATAGCTTGATTTATTGGCAAAACTAAAAAAGGCACAGCAAATGTCAAAGCAAATAAAAATTTAGCAAGAAAAGTAAAAATCGTAGAAACCCAAACATCTTTATCGGTATTTTCATTTTCTGATTCTTGCGAAATATGAATCCCTAAAGCATCGGAAAAAGCATCGGCAATAGCAATGGTAAAAATACCACTTAAAACAACTTTAAGCGATGAAGTAGCCGCTTCTAAACCAACAATTAATCCAAGAGTAGTAATAGTAGCAGAAGTCATACCAAAACTCAGGCCAACTAAAGCATTTTTTTTCATAATTTTCTTTGCTTTATTTTTAAAACAAATTAAAAAATCACTAACCTTAATGAATTACAAAATAATATAAATTAAAAAGGCGCCCATGGTTTTTGGTTATTATACCACGAACGCGCTAAAAAAACGAGCGGAGGGGTAAAGGGTTGACCAGTGTCGCTAAAACTTCAACGTACCAGAAAGGCCAAAAACCCAGATGTCAGCTTCAATTTTACCCTGAGGTATGTCATTTTCACCCCAGGAACGAGTGATACTGGCCGTTAGATTAAAGTTGTCGGCCTGATAGACGATGCGAGCACCGGCGCATAAGCCCTCGACGTCCGGCGTCAACATGTCCACCGTTCTATCTGGTATAGACTTCCCCATGTAGCCGACACCACCACCGATCAGCCAATGATCGTTGATGCGGCGACTGACTCCAAGATGTGCTATGATATGATCCTGCCAGGCCAAACGAACTGGTTTGGTAAATCCCAGCTTATCAAATTCTAGCCGGAAGTTATCGTTGAGTTTGGAATAACCAACGAAACTGAAGTCACCCGTGATCAACCAGTCCTCGGCCGGGCTCCAGCCAAACGCAAAGTCCAACTTGTCCGGAAACTGAAACTGGCCTTTCGTCTTGTCACGAATACGGCCGAAGGGTGTCAGAATCTGTGTCCTGCCCTTGAGATCGACCTCGACCTTAGAGCGGTAATTTAAACCGCAACCAAACGAATCAAAAGGTTGCCACCATAACCCTAATGATGAACCGACACCAATTCCATACATGTCTGTTTTCGTCATAATTGGCAATGGCACGCGATCGATGTCAAATGGCGCATCCCACGATAGTTGCCCGAATACCAGGTCAAAACTACTACCAATAAACAACTTATCCGTAAGTCGCCGTGTTATAAACGAATTAATATAACTGCCGGCCACCAAGGTTTTGGTGTCCATTCCCCAGTTAATGGCTGGAAAGGTAGCGCCGAGGCCATACAGCGTATGGATATCTATACCCCCCACAACATCTTCATTTAGATGAGTGGCGAAGAAAATAGAAGGCAACGGATGCGCCACACTTTTGGATTCGAACTTGCACCCAAACCTATTCGTGTAACTGAATTTCGGTACCATCACTTCAGAACCAACGTCGATAACTGTTTGGTCACGCAACTGCAATCGCGCGCCAAGATTGCCGAAAATCCAGATACCATCCGGGTCTCCGCCGAACAAAACATCATCCGTACCAATAGCGGCCGGATGCGTCAGCGCTCCGGCGTGAGCCGGAACGGCTAACAAAATCGCGACGACAACAATAACTGTCATAATAACTGTTGTAAAGAACTTGTTCATTGCTTCTTCCTCCTACCGGGTTGTTTGCTTCAATTTACTTCAGTTTTCAACAATACACTAAACATATAATTATATCATAAAAAAATAAAAAAGTCAAACAATTTGAGCTTTTTTTTCTAAAATTAGAAATAAAAATGAGTTTTTTTAAAAAGTTTTCCTAGATTGATTATAAAACTATTGGTTAACCACTCTATTTTTTAAGTTTATTATAAAAAAATAAAATTAATTCACCCAAAGCGACTGCAGTTAAAGCGACTATTAAATCAAAAATAACAGTCCAAGACTCTCTAAAAATAAAAAAATCAATTCCCATAAAAAAACAAATTAGCCAATATTTAAATTTTCTTTTTACAACAATCGTTAATATTAAAGGAACAAAAAAAGCATAACCATAAAATAAACCAATTATAAACATCCAGGAATCACTAGTTCCTATCCAAGATCCAGATACCTTTTCAATAAACCGATTATGAAACCAACCAAAAGCAGGGGCCGAGACAATTATTAAAATCAAGGTTAGAATAATTAAAAGAAAACCTTTGAAGTATTTATTCATAAATAAATTATTTTATTCCATTTGAATAATTATTTTTTTCTCTTGTAATAAATCTCGTAAACGATTCAATTCCGCAACTAATGGGTCAAGTAAAAAAATCTTATCATCAGTTTTGATGCCATTATATAATTCAACACTTAAAGTATAATCTTCTAACCACTTAATTCTTATTTGTAAATCAATTATTTCTTGTTTAATTAAATTAAAATCATAATCAGTTTTGGTTAGCAAATTAACTGTACTAGAAGAAATAGGCGCGCCACCACTGCCAAAACGGTTTTCAATAATTGTTCCTCCCCCACCACTACTATTAATATTATTAGTCGTCTCTACTTTAGATAATTCAACTGTTTCATTTTGATAAGATAATTTAAGTTCTTGTTTATCGTTTGTAGTAATTGTTCCGGAATAAACAGCTTCTGTGCTAGTAGAATCATCAATATAATTAGCAACTAAACGATAATTCCCCTCACCTATTCCCAATAATTCTATTTTATATTCTCCGGGTAAAGGATTAGGAATAATCGCATATTCTATAGCAGAAGAAGCAAAACCAGAATAATAACCAGCTGGAATTTCCTCAATTATACCGTCGCCTGAAAAATTGCGTCCTAAACGCTGACCATTAGGAGCAATTACTTGAAAATCAGCAGGAGAAAAAATTCTAAACATTAGTAACTTTTCAATTGGTGAACTAAAAAATTCTACTTCCGGCTCACTATTGGTAAGCTCTTTAATTATGACTTTTTGAGCTTTACTAACAATTGACTGATGAGTAGCACCAAAAAAAGATTCCTGATGACTACCATTAAAAGCATTATTACTAACCAAAGGTACAGTGTCATCTCCAGCGCCATTCTCTAATCCATGATCAGAGAACCAATCATAAAAGCCATCAGGCTCACCATGCTCCCACAAATCAGGATACATTACTGTTTGAGTGCTACTACCAATGCGAATGACACTTAAAGTTTCGTTATTACCACTATCAGCAACAATATTAAGTATTTTAACTTCAGATAAATTATTTAGAAACGCTGGATTATTGATGATTTCCAAAAATTGATTGGTAGGATAACCATTAGGATAATTTAATAATTCTTGAGAATCTTTAAGTCGTAAATAATCATAATCTGGTAATAATTCTTTGACTGAATTAATATTGAAATCGCGAAAATATTTTACTAATCCATCACGGTCATCATAACCATGCTCAACTGCCTCTAAAGAAAAAATATATTTCATTAATTTATCTTTTCTTTCTGCCCCAAACTCTGCTCCTTCCCACATTAAATAAGCTTTAGGCGCTCCATGATGCGGAGTGGCAATAAAAATCAACTGGTCAACATCATGAGCATAACCCGGCGTCTCAATATATTGCCGCGCTACTAAACCACCCATTGAATGTGTCACTAAATCCACTTTCTGACTACCAGTTAATGTCTTTATTTCGGCAATTTTCTCTTTTAATTCTAAAGCAGTCAAAACATTAGATTGACGCCACTGATAAGGAAAAGCAAATAGTGTCTTACCCTCCTCATAGCCAGCGGCTTCAAGTGCTTGCCACAAATCATGATAAGTATTAAGTATTGGATCAATTTCCCACTTGCCAGTAGTCGGCCGATACCAACTACCCAAAATTCCGGGAATTAAAATTACTGGGTCTAATTTCTGTTGACGCCAAATCGGCTTAGTTTTATAAGGTTCGTAAACACTTTTACCGCCACGGACCTCGGCCAATGGCGTACCATTTCTATAATTAACTTCTGGAAAAGCAATTGACGGACCATTAACATCACCCCAATAATTACCACTAAAATCAAAAGAATTAAAAGTATAATTCTTGATGCCGTCCCACATACCGCAATAATTAGGATTGCCTTCTTGAGGTATGCAAAAATCTGGATTCCAAATATCAGAATTATTGATAATAGCGCTTTTTACTGAACTTAGTAAAATAATTGCTCCTTTATTGTTAATTAATTGACTATTAACTATACGTAAAGATGAATTTTGGTCCAACATTAATGGAGAACCGACAGTATAGGTGCCACCGCCATAACTTAAAATAGTATAATTCAAATCAATAGTTACTGGGCCACTATTTTTAACCGGATAAGAAGTTATTATTCGCCAATCACCCGGCTGTGG
>CAYVUR010000025.1:0-8592 GCA_964455185.1 uncultured Gammaproteobacteria bacterium | reverse complement strand
AACACAATTCACTAGATTACAACAATTAAATAACTATTCTATCCCTTTAAAAAAATCAACAACCTTTTAATCAAAAGTATTACAATTTTTAAATTTACGAGATATTTACCAACGTCAAAATGAAAAATATTAATAAAAATTATTATTAATAATAAATAAAATTATTTTTATGAGTAAAGGAGTAATTTGGGGCGGAGTAATAACCGCACTGTTCGTAGCAGGAGCTATTTTTGCTGTAAGTTCCGGGATATCTCCGGCTAGCGCCGGCAATCCGGCAAGTGGTTCCGCCAAGATTGAAGGTTGTGACTGCCAGAAGGATGGTGGCAGTTGTGGTTGCACTGATAAAGAAAGTTGTGGTTGCAAGGGTTCTTGCAATAGCCAGAACGGAACAGGCAACGGAGTTAAATCAGGTTGCGGTTGTAAGAAATAAAGCTTTAAATAAAACAAAAACGGGCTTGGATAGCTCGTTTTTGTTTTATTTTTATTAAATTTTTGTTAAAATATAATAGTTAATATTAAAATGAAATATGAAAAATAGATTATTTTTAGCTACTATTTTAGGAGTTATTTTAGGAATTTTTTGTATTATTGGTATCGGTTTTCGTCTCGGATTTGAAGGTAATGGACTGTTTTTATTTTCTGCTTGGTATAATCGAGTAATCATGGGTATAATAATAGGTTTAGCTGGAGGCATTGTGCTGATTAAAAAGCCAACAACTAATTCTCTTATCCGTGGTGCTTGTCTAGGATTTATTGTTAGTCTTTCTTGGTATGTGGCATCAGAAGCTAGAGATGTTTTAGGTTTTATAGCCGGCATAATTTATGGTGTTGTTATAGATTTTATTACTACTAAATATTCTAAATAGCATGAATTCAAAGAAAATAGTTATTATTGGGGCTGGTCCGGGTGGTTTAGCTGCGGCTATGCTTTTGGCTAGTCGGGGATTTGATGTTAATGTTTATGAGAAAGCCTCTCAACCGGGCGGACGAACCTCCGAAATTAATCTTAAGGGATTTCGTTTTGATGTCGGTCCTACTTTTTTCATGATGAAATATATTTTGGATGAGATTTTCGAGCAATCAGGATTGAAAAGTGATGATTATTTAGAATTTATTCGTTTATCACCGATGTATCGTTTGATTTATCCTGATAATAATTATATTGATATTTTTGATGATGTTGTTTCCATGAAAAAAGAATTGAAACGGGTTTTTCCGGGAGAAGAGGATGGTTTAGATAAATTTAATATTAAAGAAAAGAAGCGCTTTACTAAATTGATGCCCCTGCTTCAGTCAGATAATAATAATATTTTTGATGTTTTTAGGTGGCGCGCTATTAGTTCTTTGCCTTATTTTTCACTCGGTCAATCATTATACCAAGTGATGGGGAATTATTTCCGTAGTCCTTTGGCGCGTTTGTCTTTCACTTTTCAGGCCAAATATTTGGGTATGTCGCCTTGGGAGTGTCCTGGAGCTTTCGGATTGGTGCCGTTTGTTGAGCATGAGATGGGAGTTTATCATATTAAAGGTGGTTTATCAGAAATTACTAGACAAATGTCTAAAGCAGTTCAAGAATTAGGCGCAAACATTTATTATAATTCACCAGTAAAACAAATATTATTAAATCAGCGTCAAGTAATAGGAGTGGAATTAAATTCAGGAGAAAAGATTTTAGCTGATAAGGTGATTATTAATGCCGACTTTGGCTATGCTTGTAATAATCTTTTTCCTGCTGGAGTTTTAAAAAAATATTCTCGTAAACAATTAGATAAGAAGGGGATTTCTTGCTCTATTTTCTTGATGCTTTTAGGTTTAAAAAAGCAGTATAAATTACAACACAATACAATAGTTTTTGCTAAGGACTACAAGAAGAACGTAGAAGAAGTTTTTTCTGGCAAATTATCGGGAGATAACATTTCTTTTTATGTTCGTGATACTAGTATTACCGATCCGGATTTAGCACCCGAAGGTAAAAGTGCTATGTATGTATTATTGCCAGTTCCTAATAATCGCTCTGGCATTGATTGGAGTAAAGAAAAAGCAACAACGAGACGTTATTTATTAGAGGCTTTGAAGGAGAGATTGAAACTTGATGATTTAGAAGAAAATATTGAATTAGAGCAAATTATTACTCCAGAGGACTGGGAGAAAAATTATAATATTTATGAAGGAGCTACTTTTAATTTAGCGCATAATTTAGGACAGATGATGTGGTTTCGTCCGCATAATGAATTCGAAGAAGTGGGAAATTGTTATTTAACTGGTGGTGGTACACATCCGGGTAGCGGTTTGCCGACAATTTTTGAATCGGGACGTATTTGTGCCAAGTTGATTTGCAAGAAATACGGGGTAATGTTTTGATTATTTTTTTATAAGAGAGGTGGATATCTTACCTTTTTTATTTTTTTAAAAAATATCGTCAGCTACCAACTGGATTGGTTGCCGACGATTTGAAGTGCGAAGAGGTGGATTGTGATCACGCCTTTTTGCGTCCCGGATTATCAGGTAGATTCCTTATTCCTTAAGGGACGCCGATGAACAGGAAGTGAGCTAGCCGTGAACGTCTTCCCCAAATTCGATGAATGACGGTCTGGCTTTGATCGTCTCCACCGTGAAACGTTAGAGGAAGAAGGGCGACAGCACGATCGCGATTAACGCTTCCAGTAAGTGGGCGGAGTTTTTCATGGTGTCGTCTCTGTTGTGTTAGTTTTATCGTGCAAATTAGGTGTGCAAGTGATGATCATGTCAGCAACGAAAAGAATAGCGCCCCAGAACACAGCTCTTTTGATGTCATCCAGCTAAATTGCCACGTTGCTGATAGCTTGCTCGATGTTGATCGCGGTACCGTCACGATAAAACCGGAAGGCATGAGCCAACATGGTCAGAGCGATCATTATGATAAAGTCGATGGCTCGCATGATATGATCCTCCTTGTGGTTTTTTTGTACGATACAAAGCACATGTTCTGTTATTAATAACCATGCAATATAAAAATTAATTTGTTAATAGTAATATATATATATTGTCAATAATTTATAAAATTAGATTAATTTTTAATTTAAAATAATTGAAGTTATTGACAAAATATATATTATATGCTATTATATATATGAAGACTCAAGTTGTTTTGAGTCGTGTACATATCAAAAACAAGACGGAGGTATTTGTCATGAATAACGTACTTTATTGGTTTTTAGCTAAGATTATTTCGTTTTTATTCACTTTGTTTGGCGGCCCGGCTAAGCTTGACGTGGCGTTCATATCGAACTGTCGCGATAAGACGGATCGTAATCGCATTGGTAATCCACGGGAGTTTATATCGTGGACTGTGTATTTCTGGCGCGGACTTAAGGGACGTTTGTACATGATTTCTTCCACGACAGAAGAAATTGGTGGCGTTACCGCTAGTCCGGGCAGTATTAAGACTGCTTGTGATCGATTTGAAAAAGCAGTTGACCGCTCAGTCAAGAGTGGTGCCCGAGTAATCCTTTACGCGGCAGGAACCAAACGTCTGCCGATATGGGATAGATTACGACAGAAGTACCCTCACGTGATTTTCACTCTAGGAGATAACTTCACCGGTGTTCTTTTGGGAGCCAATATCCGGCAGGCACTGGAGCTCTCCAAGGTAAAGAGACCGCGAGTTCTAGTGATTGCTCCTTATGGGCTACTGGGTACGGCAGCGTATATGTCGTTGGTTAGTTGCCAGCAAGAAGAAGGTATTGACTGCGATGTGGTTATCATGGGTAATCCAGACATTGTTGAGCGACATGAGGTCCTTCAGGAAATTGCCAAGAAAAATGACTTTAGCATCGCGGACAATTTCGATGTTGTTGGTAAAGTTGATGTCGTAGTGACTTGCAATTGTGCCCCGTGGGCACAGTTGACTAAAGAACGTATTGACCGGTTGCGTAAACTGGGCCGAAAGCTGATAGTGGTTGACCCATGTGAGCCTGCGAATTTGCGTCACAGTGTTTGGGTTCAGGTTTCGGATCGAGTTATACGCCTTGACTCTGGTAATGGCTATTCCCCGGAGTTGCGATATATTCTCGGGCCGATCGCCTGGAAGATTAATCGCATGGCGTGCGGCTTGGTTTGGGGTTGTTTTTGTGAAACTTTCATTCTTGCAGCACATCTCAAGGAGCATCCTGAGTGGATGCAGAATGACTGGCGTGACGTTACTTCTGAGCATCTCATTGAGATGTCGAAGTATCTCGATTTGGACTTCAAGCTTCCGGCCCCGACAAATTTTTCCAAGCCGATTCCGTCCGAACTACTCGAGGTAGAAATTGTGGAGTCTGCTCCGCATGAGCTCGACCTTGACGTCTGATTTTGTATCGTCGTAACGCGCGGTGCGCGTTACGACGTTTTTATTTCTTGGAAATATGCTATAATATAGCATATGATTGTTTCAGATTTTTTTCCACTGGTTAGCGCGATTTTTGTTTTGGCAATGGGGCTAGCAGTAATTAGAAGAAATTTTACATCCAGGTTAAACGTGAGTTTTTTTCTTTTTTGTTTAGCTATCACTATTTGGATGTTGGGAACATTTATGATGTTTATTAGTCGCGGAGATTCCAGCCAGGCTGTATTTTGGGATCGTTTTGTTTATTCTGGCGTAGTATTTATTCCAGCTATTATGTTGGATTTTGTTTTAGCATTAACTAAAAACAAGAAATTCAACTCGCTTTATTGGTTAATGATTTTAGGCTATGTTGTTTCTTTGGTCTTTTTGCCTACAGTTTTTACTGATTATTTTGTTAAAGGGATTTTTTCTTATCGTTGGGGTATTCACACTCGGGCTCAGATTCTACACCATATTTTCTTAATTTATTTCGTAATTTATCTTAGTATTTTCTTTGTCTTAGTGGGAAGATATTATAGAAAGACTACTGTAGCCTTGGAAAAGCTCCAGATAAAATATATCTTTATCGCTTTTTTAATTTTAGCTATCTTTGGTTCAATTGGCTATTTACCTGCTTACGGTATTAGTATTTATCCTTTTTCTTATTTATCAGGACTGTTTTTTGTAATGATTATATCTTATGCCATTTTGAAATATCGCTTAATGGACTTACGTCATATTTTTAGGATTTTGTTAATTTATTTTATAGACGCTGTAATTGTTTACGCCTTTTTTAATTTTTTAGTTTTTGCTTACTTTTATATTTGGGGTAGTGTCTGGCATCCTTATGCCTTGCTTTCGGGATTATTTGTCGCTCCTGTCTTCGTCTATGGACTATTTTCGCTGAATAAGTTAATTATCCACTTTGTCGATCGTTACTTTTTTTATTCTCTTTACGATTATCGTCAAACAATTACCAAATTAAATTCAGAACTTAATACTTACAATGATTTAAATAAAATTATTGATTTAATAGTTGATACTATTAAAAGAACCATGGGGCTTAATCGAACTGGGGTTTTATTAATTAATAAGAAAGGATCAGAAATCTATTATAAAATAGCTAAAGTAATAGGTTTTGATATTACCAATGGTATTAGTTTAGTTAAAGATAATTTTTTAACACAATATCTAAAACGTACTGCATCACCACTAGTTAGGGAAGAATTATCCATAATTGCGCGTGATATTAAATCGCCTCGAGAACAAAGTAAATTTTTTGAATTAGAGCAAGAAATGAAACACATTGAAGCTCATTTATGTTTACCTCTTATTAATGCTGGCGAATTGCTTGGTATAATTGTTTTAGGAGCTAAAGAATCTGGCGATCCTTATACTAAACAAGACCTTGAATTACTTACAACCATGTCTGTTCAAGCCGCTATTGCCATAAATAATGCTAAACTTTATCAAGAAACAAAGAATTTTAATAAAATATTACAACAAAAAGTTGATGAACAAACTTCGGAATTAAAGAAACGTGCTGAGCATTTGGAAAAACTACTCAAGATGAGAGAGGAATTTCTTGATATTGCTAGTCACCAGCTCAAAACCCCGGTATCAGTCATTCGCGGAACCATCTCAATGTTTATGGATGGTAGTATGGATAAATTGCCAGATAAAGAGAAGAAAAAGTTTTTTGATAATATTTATCAGAAAGCAACTAAGCTTAATGTTATTATTAATGATATTTTACGTGCTTCTGAGATTGATACGGATGAATTTGTTATTAATCCCAAGACAGCTCAATTAGTACAATTAGAGGATATTTTAAATTCAGTTTACAAAGACTTAAAAGATTTGGCTAATAATAAAAAAATTAAATTAAAATTAATTTTACCTAAGAAAAAAACTTCTCCAATACTCACTAATGTAGATTTTTTGGAGCAAGCAATTTATAATTTAGTCGATAATGCCATTAAATATACTCCAAAGGGTAGCGTGAATTTGTCTTTGGAGCAAGAAGGGGATTTACTAAAGGTTAAAGTTAAAGATACTGGAATTGGTATTCCTCAACAAGATCAAATTAAAATTTTTGATAAATTTTCTCGCGCTGGAAATGCTGTTAATATGTATGCTGATGGTTCAGGACTTGGTCTTTTTATTGTTAAAAAAATTATTGAAGCTCATGATGGTGGTAAAATATTTTTTGAGAGTAAAGAGGGAGAGGGTACAATTTTTACTGTTGTTATTAAATCTTTTAATAAAAAAATATCAAAAAAAGATATTAACCATTAATAATAAAAATAGTTTAATTGTTGGTTTTTTTAATAAAATTAATCTATTTTTTAGATTTAAATTGAGAAAATATTAAAAATTATCCATCCTTAAATTAAGGATGGTTTTTTAGTCTCTTGACAAGTTTTTTATTTTGCTTTATAGTTAAATTAGCACTCGGATATATTGAGTGCTAATAGTAAAAAACTTAATTTTTTGGCTTAAAATAATAAAAATGAATAGTCGAAAAAACAATTTATTAAAAGCCATCGTTGAAGAATATATCAAAACTGCTGCTCCAGTAGGATCGACTCTAATTGCCAAAAAATATTTTCCTAATTTAAGTTCTGCTACTATTCGTAATGAAATGGCTCAATTAGAGGAAGAGGAAATGATTTTTCAACCTCATATTTCTGCTGGAAGAATTCCTACTAGCGCTGGCTTAAAAGAGTATGTTAGTAAATTGACTGATGATGATTTTAATAATGATGATATTGAATTAAAGATTGAGAAAGTTGATAATCGAGAAGATTTAAAATTATTAGCTAAGTCAATTGCTGATTTAAGTGGTGATGCTGTTATTTTGGCTTTTGGGCCATTAGATGTCTATTATACTGGATTGTCTAATCTTTTTTCTCAACCAGAATTCAATAATTTCAAATTAGTATGTTCAATGTCTCAAGCAATAGATAGATTAGATAAAGTAATTGCTCAACATTTTTATCAGATAGAAAAAGAAATACAAGTTTTGATTGGAGATGATAATCCTTTTGGAGATATAGCTTCAACGGTGATTTTTAAAACTTTATTTAATAATAGTGAAATAGTGATAGGAATTTTAGGATTGTTGCGTATGAATTACAAGAAAAATATTAATTTAATTAAACAAGTAAATAAATTAATAAATAATAATAAATAATAATTAACTTGGCTTAATTAGCCAAAGAAAGGAGACAAAAATATGGCATTAATCAAATGGACACCTTTTCCTCTCATCGATTCTTTTGATGAGATGGATAAATTTTTTGAAAATTGGCCGGTAGTTTCTAATTCTTTTACTCCTGCTTTGGATGTTTACGAGGAAAAAGATAATGTCGTAGTAGAAGTTCCTCTCGCTGGAATTGATCCAGAAAAAGTAGATGTTTCTATCGAAAATAATGTTCTTACTATTAAGGGCGAAAATGAAAAGAAATCCGAAGTAGAAGATAAGAATTACTACCGTAAAGAAGTTCGTTGGGGGAGTTTTTATCGCTCAGTGGCTTTGCCAACTAAAGTCAATGGTGAGGGCGCTGAGGCTAATTATGATCAAGGAGTTTTAACTATTAGAATTCCTAAAGCCGAAGAAGTCAAACCAAAGACTATAAAGATTAATACTTCTAAAAAATAATTTTGATTCTGAGGGGCTCTGTTAAGCGGAGCTCCGACTGAATTAAAATTAATAATAATTATTTGCACTTATGAATGAAGAAAAAAAAGAAGAAAAAAGAATAAAAGAGTTAGAAGAAGAATTAATTAAAGAAAAAGAACATTCAGCTGAGCTATTGGCTGGATGGAAACGAGCTCAAGCTGATTATGCAAACCTTAAAAAAGAGGGAGAGAAGATGGCTAAAGAAACTATAGCTTGGGCTAATGCTAGTTTCATGGCTGAATTACTTCCTGTTTATAATCATTTTAAATTAGCCGTAAATCATATTCCTGAAGCTCAAAAACAGGAATCTTGGGTACAAGGAATAATTATGATCGGTAAACAATTTTCTGATTTTATGGCTAAATATGGTATTTCTGAAATTAAAACAGTAGGAGAAAAATTTGATCCTAATCTTCATGAAGCAGTTACTTATGAAAAACAGGAAGGATATGATTCGGATATGATTTTTGAAGAGATTCAGCCAGGATATTTAATTGATGGTAAAGTGTTGATGCCAGCTAAAGTGCGAGTAACTAAATAAAAAATAATTTAAATTTATAAA
>CAYVUR010000024.1:0-8818 GCA_964455185.1 uncultured Gammaproteobacteria bacterium | reverse complement strand
CCACCTCTCCAATATTTTTCAACACTCTTTCTTATCATCCTCCTCTTTTAATGAACAATTTAAACTAGCCGCTCCTAAAATTATCCAAAACAATACTGATAAATCATTCTTAAAATAAGGCGCATCTACTAATCCGTGAATTAATATTTCTAAAAAAACTAATAATAAAACAAAACTTAATATTTTATTAAAAGGCAATTTTTGACTATAATCATTAATTATTTTAAAAATATTCCTTATATTTAAATAAACAAATTTAATGCTTAACCAAATAAAAACTAATAGCCCCAAAATACCTAATTCGCTCCAAAAATTAAAAACTATATTATGAGGATAAGGAACGAGTGGATACTTACCACCATGATAAGCTTTAATTGCTTCTTGAAAATATGATAATCCTCCACCCCACAACCAATTCTCTTTTAATAATTGCCAAGTTTCACCCCACATTAAACGCCGCACTCCACCTGAAGTGTCTAACAAAAAAAGTTTAATATAAATAAAATTACGCCACTCCGGTAAAATAACAATTATAATAATAAAAAAGATAAGCGATAATAAAGCAAAAATTCTAGTTTTTTTAGCTACAAAAATTAATAACCAAACAGCAATAGAAACAGCCAAAATTGCTCCTTCTGATTTTGCTAAAAATAGAGTTAAAAACGAAAGTAATATTATTAATAATTTAAAACAAAAACGAACTTTGTTAGATAAAAAAAATAAAGGCGATGATGTACTTTTGTAAGTTAAAAACCCAGCATAAACTACAATAATTGGACCTAAAAATAAACCTAAAGCATTAGGGTAACCAAAAAAACCAACTACTCTATCAACTTCACCAATTTCATTAAGAAAACCTTGTGGCACTCCATAACCAGAAAACTTTTGCCAGATAGCAAATAAAGAAACTACTGTAGCTGATATTCCTAATGACCAAAAAATTCCTTCTAAATTTCTTCGTGATTTTATCAATGAAAGCATCAACCAATAAAAAAGAATTGGTTCAATAAAATACGCTTTCCAAGCACCCCAAGCTTTAGCTCCAGCCGGAGAAATAATTGCCGCCAAAGTTGCAACTAAAATAATAACAATAATTGGCCAGAAAAAAACATCATTATAAATACGCTTATAATCAATCCAACCTTTTACTATGCTAATTATCACCAAAAACAAAATCATTAATTCTAAAAAAGTTAAAGGTATACCAAGTATTTTTAATCTAATTAAATAACTTGGTAATAATAAAGTTATGCCATAAATAGCAAAAATGGGTTTTCTCCAAGCAATAAATGCATATAATACGCTACAAATAATAATAGGTAACATATTTTATGAAGATTTTAATTTAATTAATTCCCAAATATCCTCCTTTTTGATGCCACGCAATAAATAAAGAAAAATAAAATAAACCAAAGAACCAAAAATTATCAAAGTAAATAAAGACTGATCACTAAAAATTTCTAAAAATACAGCCATTAAAACAGAAGCTAAAAAAGCTTTTAAAAAAACTTCCCAATAAATACGAAAATTTACTTCTTGTTTTAAAATCCACCAAGCGGAAACCATAATTATGGCCTCGGTTATGACTGTCAAAATTGCCGCTGCCCAGTAAGAATAAAAAGGAATAAAAATTAGATAAGTAATTAAAGAAAAAATCGCATCAAAAATATAAAAACCAATCATTCTTTTCTGTCTACCAATAGCTACTATTCCATAACCAAAAAGGGCACCAAAATAAATCATAGCCGTAGCCACAATTAAAATTGACAAAGGTCCAGAAGCAATAATAAATTCTCTGCCAGCTACAAACTCCATTACTTTATCTCCTATTACCCAAGTAGCAGTAATTAAGGGAAGGACTATAATTGCTATAAAATCAAAAGTTTTAGCTAAAATTTTATCAAATAAAATTTTATTAACTGAATAAGAAGAAGTTAATATAGGAAGTATTAAACCTAAAAAAAGATAAGGAAATTGTACTAAAATTTCTAAAACTTTATAAGCTGAACCATAAATACCTACTTCATTAGCCGGTCTGACAAAAGACATAATAATAGTATCACAACGAAAATAAACTAAAGTTAAAGAAATGGTTATAGCTAATGGCCAAGAAACGTTCCAAATTTCTTTGGCTATTTTACTATCAAGTGTTAATTTATATTTAAGATACTTAAAAGACCCTAAAAACAAAAAAATAAAATTAATTAAACTACCTAAAGAAACAGAGAAAATAATAGGATAAAGCCCATAATTTCCTAAAACCGTTAACCAAACACCAATTAATAAAATTAAACGTCCACCAACTTCAGCCAATGCTACTTGGTACATAGCCATTTGTTTTTGATAAAGACCAATTAATACTGATTGTAAAGAAATAAAGAAAAATGAAGCCGAAGCAATAACAATTCCTATTTTAACTATTTCAGGATAAGGCAAAAACCAAGCCAATATTGTACCTAATCCAAGAAATAAAAAAGCGGAAATTAAACGTAGGCTCATGATATTACCAAAAATCTTTGATTGATTAACTCCGGGTCGTGACAACATTTGGGCGGTTGTCATTTGTAAACCAAAATCTATCAAAACTCCAAAAAATTGAAGATAAGAAATAATAGAAGTGTAATAACCAAAACCTTCTTGTCCTAAATAACGAGTCATCAAAGCAACGGTGGCTAAACCTAAAACAGTGCTTGCGACTTTACCAATTATTTGATAAAAAGTATTTTTGGCTATTTTCTTTGCTAATGACATAATTATTTATTCCAAAGTTTTTTTGCTTCTTCCCAATAAGCAGGATTGCCCTGCTGCTTCATTAAATACCACCACTCTACACCCCAAAGATAAACTTCATCAAATCCGGCTTTTTTAGTAAAAGAAATATTTTTTTTAAATTGTTCAAGACTCATTGATTGATTGTGTTCTGCTTGTGACATTTCTTTTAAATTTTTTTCTTCGGTATGCCAACTCTCTGCTTGTAATTCTGCCACAATTACCTTTTTAATTGGACTTAACTTTTTAATTAATTTCACTCTAAGCCAATAAAAAGAAGGGGGAGTAAACCAATGAAAATAACCGAAATATTTATTATGTACAATACGATAAAGTGTGGTACCTAAAATATCGCCACCAGACTTTGAAATCGGCCACCAAGTAGAAAGTTCTCCGCTATCAGTAACTAAAATTGGTTTATTAGTTATTTTTTTAACTAAATTTATTTCTTCATGAAATAATTCTTCATTTAATTTAGGACAGATGCCAAAAGTAGAAAGATACGGTTCATTTTCTATCTGCCAATAAATAATATTAGGATTATCTTTGTAACGTTCAACGACTTTTTCAATATAAATTAATTGTCTCTCTTCTAATTCAATGGAATTAGTTGAAGAAGCCCAATTTGGATCATGACATTCTGGCCAACGAGGCAAACGTCTGCCGATACCTAAAATAATTGATACATTGCGTTTACTAGCTTCGGCTATTTGCCAATCTAAATCAGAAAAATCATACTGACCAGGATTTGTTTCTATAAGATCCCAATAAGCTGATAAACGAATTCTTTCAACTTTTAAATCATCTAAAATTGCTAAATAAGTTTGGCGCCAATCTAAACCTAATTCTTGTTGAGCATATTTAGAACTAAAAGTAACACCCCAAACAATTTTAGGACTTGAAAAATCTGCAATAATTAATAAACCAAAAAGCAAAAATAAAAATAATACAGAACTAATTAAAACCCAATGGCGTTGTATAAATGACATTTTAAATTAATTATTATTAAATTATTAAAAAGAAATAATAACAATACCAATTATAATTAAGGTAGTAGCAATAATTTTTTGTATCAATATCTTTTTTTCTAAATTTTCTTTAAGCACCTTAGGAAAAAAATTAGATAATATAATAACGCCTAACAATAAAAAAACATATTGTATTCCTTGTAAAGCATTAATAATTGTAGTTACGCCAGAAGAAATTGCGAAAGCAAAATTAAGTAAAACCGAGGCCAATGCTCCTGCGCCCTGACTTAAAAAAAATAATAAACCAGTTTGTTTTTTAGGTCGAGATAATTCTTCAATTAAATCATATAAATTACGAGGATATAATAAAAGTAATATTCCTAAAAAAACTGCTCCTAAACGTGAAATAACAAAGGGAGTAATAAAACTTTCTTGAGAGTTAAAGGCAGCTTTTGTAGCGACAACAGAAATCGCGAAAAAAACAGCTGATAAAAATGAAAATAAATAATTTTTTTTACTTAATTTACCAGCTTCATAATTTATTAAAAAAGTTCCACCTATAATCAATAACAAAGCAATAAAAAAAGATGAATTAATTGTCTCGCCAAGCCAATACCAAGCTAAAGGTAAAACTACTAATGGTTGCAAACCACCAATAATAGGAATAACTCGAGAAGTTTCTCCTTGCTTAAGTGCTATAAACATAAACAATACTCCCAAACCAAACAAAAATCCTGCTAATAATTCAATAATAAATTCATAAAAAGAAGGTTGACGCCAATCAAAAGGTAAAAAAATAAAAGATAGCAACATTAAAAAACAAGTAAAAACTGTATAAACTGCTGGGTTTTTAATTTTTTCTTGTAATAAAAATTTATTAATCAACAAGGACAAAGAATTAAGAAAATAAGAAGCAATTGTAACCCAAAACCACATCATATAAAATCTATTTATTTTAAATAAATAAAATCAGAATACTTGTTTAAGTGATTAAATTGTATCATTTTAAAAGCTTTTTTGAAAGTTAAACAAAACAAAAGCCCCGACTGGGCACGACTCCTGTCGAGGCTTCATCAAATATCCTTTAAACTTCTAATAAATAAATTAAGGTTGAAGAATCTCATCTTGTTTGCAGTTTCCATTAATACAAATAGTTACGGTTTTGACATTAGGAAATTGCAATAAAGTCTGAGTAATTTGAGCGCGAATAGCAGTAACAGCACAAGAACCGGCAACTTTAGCTATTTGTCCAGAAAAGTTAACTTCTGCATTTCCGTTCCGATCTATTCTTACGTATTGTAAAAAAGTATTATCAGGAATAGCTGATGAAAAACCTTGAGCTTTTTCATCGGTTGATAAAGCAGTTAACAAACCACGAACCGTATTAACAATATCAGAATCATATTTTTTTTCACCTTGTCTCTTCAATTCATAAACTTTACTACAATCTTCCATTTCCGGATCTTTTTTGGTATTAAGATAATAAGCAGTAATTAAATATCCAGATAAAGGACGAATATTGGTAGTAGAACTATCTTCAACTTTGACATCACCTTTAACTTCATCAATGATATTAATTATTCCATTTTGTTCTTTTCCATCAACGGTAATATTAACATTAGAATCAGAAGAATTATCTTTGGTATTAGATTCTTTATTAATTAACCAAGCAAAAAAAATTAAAACAGCAATAACAATAATAATCTCAATTATTCTTCGAAAATTCTTTAATTGTGGCTGTTCTAGTTGATTAGTTGTGTTTTCTTTAGTCTCTTTATTTTCAGAAGAATTATTAGAAGTAATTTCAACTTCAGATAAATTTGTTTTTTCTTCTGTTAACTTTGATTCTTTTTCTTCTAAATCTGTTTTTTCTATTGAGGGTGCTGTTGAAGATTCTTTTAATAATTCATTAGTAGCTTCATTATCAGTTGAAGGTGTTTCTATTTCTTGAGAAACTGTTTGATGTTTATCTTGAACTTCTTGATGAATTTCTATTGCTGAATTTTCAACAGCCACTGTTTCACTTTCTTGTGAATCAGAAGTTATTGAAGATTGAGAAGGAACTGAGGAAATTGTTTTAGCCGATTCTAAATTAGTCTCTGAATTCTCTGGCGTAATATTTTTTTCTTCTTCCATATTTTTAAATTAATTATCCTCCTATTTTTTTAAAAAAATAATTTAGCTAATTGAAAAGCAATAACTAAACTACCAGCAATCAAACAAAAGATAGAAAATTTTCTAATCTCTTGAGCATAATCACCTTCTACTAATTGATAAGAACTCCATAAAACACCTAAACAAGAACTAATAAAAATTAAAATGCCTAAAATAATTAAAATCTTCTGCCAAAAACTTAAATTAATCATAAAACTATTATTACATAAGCATCTTACTACATATAATAAATAATAGCAAGAATAAAAAATCCGCTTTTAGCGGATATTTTATATTAGTATTTATACAACTAAACTAAAATATTTTTAGCAAGAATTCCTAAAAAAATTCAATTATTCCTTTTTGTCGTCATATTACCAAAAGACACATTGCCTCACAGAAAAATTGCTTTTTTATAATTTGACACACAACTTATTTTTTTACTTCTAAAAAGTAATAAAATTTACTCTTCATCTTCAGCTAATATTTCTGCTTGTTGCAATATCAACTTATCCATTTCATCGCCTGCTTCTTTTTCAATTTGATCTAATTCAGAGTAATTTTTTTCAAGTGTGGTAATTGATTTATCAACCTTAGAATTAATTTCATTAAGTTGGGTGGCGGAGTCGCTAGCTATTTTGTCTATCTTCTTGACAACACTTTTTGCTTCATCAAGCAAAGCCTGAAGTTGAACATCGGTGGATTGGGATTGATTGGATTGTGGATTTGTATTTTTTTGCATATTTATAAAAATTTTAACTTGGTGTATCTTACTTTCGAACCTTTACTTTTTTCTCGTAAAATTTGTCTATACTTTCATTAAATTGTTCCATCGGCAATTTTCTATATTTCAGATATTTTTTTAGAATATTTTTGAAATCATTAAAACTCAATTCAGTTTTTTCCAATTCCAAGGAAGGATCAGCTACTCGCAAAAAATCTTTTCTATCAATAAATTGAGCGGCGTTTTCGTAATTTTCTTTCAAAAATGCATTCCAATCTTCGATAAAGGTTTTAAAAGGTAGTTTTTCTTTATCTTCTGCTATTTTTTCTTTGGCTTCACTACGTGGATGTGCTGTTATTTCTTCTTCGCCTGTAAATACCTTTCCTCTTTGCCTTATTGTCGCGTCAATTTTGATTGGTCTTCTTTCTTTTATTCGCACAAACTCTTCCCGTTTATCTCTATATGGATTGGCTTTTGCGTCAATTTTGGCAATTTTTTTATTTATTTCTGCTTTTCTCTGTGCGAGTTCTTCTTTTTCTTTTCTTATTCGCTTTCGACCTTCTGTCAATGTATTTTCAAGTCCCTTAATTATTTCTTTAATTTCTTCTTTTGGCAATCCACTTTCGTACAACGATTCTTCTAATTCATTTTTCTGTTTTTCTATATCGCTAAGTTCTACAAGTAAATTGTTATGTTTTGCTTCGGTAACGGCAATAAGTAAATCAATTTGGTCTTTGGAAGTTTGCAATTTTTCTAACTCTGCCTCTATTGGCTTGAGTTTTTCTTCATAACGCCTGATGAGTTTGTCAGCCACCCTGTCTCTTTCATTTGTGTACAATTTTAGCTTATTTTCTCTTGTCTCAAATTTTGATTGAGCTATATCTTTTTTATTTAAAAGATTCTCTTTTTCCATATCAAGTTTTTGCAATTTTATCTGTAAAGATTCGACACCAGGTAAATTTCTTTCTTTTAATGTTTCAATAAGAGATTCGGTCCTTTTTTTAGATTGATCACATGCACAAATTTTCAAATCCAAATCATTCATTTTTTTCTTAAACTTAAGAGCCTTTTTTTGGTATCGATCAATCCAAAATTGGTTATAGACTATTTCCATCTTATCAACAACCTTATTGACACCAAGACCTTCATAAATTTTGTTGACGATTTTTACGCCACCCTCTGATTTCTGTGTTTTTTTTTCTTTATTAAATGTTTCTTGAGACATATAATTTAATTAAAACAAAAATTAATAATTATGTGTTACATACATTACTTTAAATATACCAAATTCAAAAAAAAACACAAGAAACACAAGTCCCAAAATCTCAAATAAAAAAGACTGGCATTTTCCAGACCAATCTCCCTATATCATATCGTCCGTGAATTCCGTGAATAATGCGGAACCGAGCAGAAAATTGCTTTTTCTTTTTTAGAATAAAAATAATAATGCGTAATAAACAAAAAAATTTAAAACAATTTTCTGTAAATTTTATCGTGGAGCGGGTAGCGGGAATCGAACCCGCCTCTCAACCTTGGAAGGGTCGCATAATAGCCACTATACGATACCCGCAAATATTGTAAAAATATTATAACCTAAAAATATTAAATAATCAAGAAGAAATTAAATAAAAAATCTCGTATCAACGAGATTCAGTTTAATAATTAAGTATAGAGTACGGGCGCCTACCTACTTTCCCCACTAGGAGTATCATCGGCACGAGAAGGCTTAACTTCTGAGTTCGGGATGGGATCAGGTGTAACACTTCCGTAACTGGCACCCAAACTCTATACTCAATTTTATTTTCTCAAAATTTATAGGCGTGATGGTAAACTTTATTTTTTTAATAAAATCTTTTAGCCAAAAAATTTAGCTATTCTTGCGATCAAACAAATCCATTAGTACTGCTCGGCTAAACGTATTACTACGCTTACACCTACAGCCTATCAACCTCCTCGTCTCGAAGGGGATTTTGAAATCTTATCTTGAAGACAGCTTCACGCTTAGATGCTTTCAGCGTTTATCTTAACCGAACATAGCTACCCAGCGGTGCCCTTGGCAGAACAGCTGGTACACTAGAGGTTCGTCATTTCCGGTCCTCTCGTACTAGGAAATGGCCTTCTCAAATTTCTGCGCCCATGGTAGATAGGAGACCGAACTGTCTCACGACGTTCTGAACCCAGCTCGCGTGCCACTTTAATCGGC
>CAYVUR010000023.1:0-10688 GCA_964455185.1 uncultured Gammaproteobacteria bacterium | reverse complement strand
TTTTTCGTCGGTATAAACTTTTTCGTAGATATTGTTATGGAAAGGCGTTGAATTAAAATAAATTGATCCGCTTTCAGTAAAATAACGGCTAAAGAATGAATGCAACTTATCAAAAAGCTCTTCTCTAAAAGTAGGATATTTTTCAATTGCCTTATTTACATCTTCTTTAAGCAGTTTTTCAATCTGCGAATAGTATCCGGCTTTAATCCGCATTAAATTAATAAATCCACCCTCGCCTTCAATTTTAGCTCCGATAAAAATATCTTGAAGTGCTTTATAAAATTTTGTTTCTTTAGTCATAGTTTTTACTTTATTAAATCATCAACGCTAACATTAAGAGCTTTGGCGATTTTGGATAGCGTTTCTATGGTTGGGTTGATATTTGCTCCCGATTCAATCTTGATGATCGTGTTATAGGTTACATCAGCAAGTTTTGAGAGCTTGTCTTGAGAAACACCGAGTTTATTCCGGTATTTCTTTATATTCTCTGCGATTGTGGATTTGTTTGTTGATGACATTGTAATATATTACTATAATTAAAGTAATAGCGATTTATATTGCTTAATTTATTACTATGTTATCAAATTTATTCACATTCGTAAAGACAAAAGGGAGTTCCTTGTCGTTGCCCGCGCACGGGTGGGTTGGGGCAAGGGCAACATCTTTTCTCGCGGCGCATTTTGCAAAGCAAAATACAAATTCCGTCGGCGTCCAAAGCGAGGGCGAGGCGGAAGGGGGGTGTGGGGGGAATTCCGCCTCGCCCGAGCCGAAGTCCCGCAGTTGCGGGATAAACTCCGCTCCCACCGCCCTGCTCGTTCAGAGCAGACCGCCAAAGAAAAGTTTTGTTTTCCTTTTAGAAGAAAAAAACGGGCGCGCACAAATAAAAAATTGTGAACAAAACTTTTCTTTGTCGGAGCGAGCGTCAGCGAGCGGCGGCGGGGCGGAGCGTCAAAATTCTGCATTCGGATTTTCGCTAAAAAAAGTTCGGATTTCGTTCAGCGTTCAGAATTTATAATAAAAAATCGCCTGATTGGCGATTTTTTACAAGCTCCGCGAACTGGATTCGAACCAGTAACCTACCGGTTAACAGCCGGTTGCTCTACCATTGAGCTATCGCGGAATATTAAAATTTTTTTGCTAATGTATAAAATACATTAACAAATTTTTCTTATTAAGTCAAACTAAACTTTCTGTGGAAAATTAATAATCTTTTAATTTTTCAATGCCTTTTATTTTTTCAATTTTCTCAAGCGCTTTAGCTTCAATTTGACGAATACGTTCGCGAGTAACATCAAATTCTTTACCTACTTCTTCTAAAGTATGTGCTACTCCATCTTTTAAACCAAACCTCATCTCTAAAACTTTTTGTTCACGCGGAGTTAATTCAGAAATAACCTGTTTTACATAATCCTTCAAAATCTGCAAAGCCGCAGCACGATCAGGAGTTACCGTTTTTTGATCTTCAATAAAATCTTCTAATACACTATCTTCACTATCATCACCAACTGGAGTGCCTAAAGAAATAGTTTCTTGAGAAATTTTTATAATATGATTAACTTTCTCTAAATCCTCTCCCATTTCAGCGGCAATTTCTTCTGGCATTGGTTCGCGCCCTAAATCTTGTACCAAACGACGTTCAACTTGTTGAAAACGATTAATATTCTCAACCATATGTACCGGAATACGAATAGTACGAGATTGGTCAGCAAGAGATCTAGTAATTGCCTGCCTAATCCACCAAGTCGCATAAGTTGAAAATTTGTATCCTTTATGATAATCAAATTTATCAACAGCCCGAAACAAACCGATATTACCCTCTTGAATTAAATCTAGTAATGATAAATTCTTACCAGTAAATTTTTTAGCAATAGAAACTACTAAACGTAAATTAGCTTTAATTAATTTTTGCTTAGCTTCAACATCGCCACGCTCAATCCTTTTAGCTAAAGCAATTTCTTCTTCGGGACTAAGCAATGGCACTTTACCAATTTCTCGTAAATACATTTGAATAGAATCAGCAGAAATATCTCCTAAATCAATGTCATCACCTAAATTAATTTTAGGAATTTTTTTAGGAGTATCTAAAACATTATTTTGATTAGGATTATTTGTAAAATTATTCCCCAATAATGATGAAGTTTCTACTATTCTAACGCTAGCTATATCTAAAGCATCCAAAAAATCTTCGTATTTTTCTAAATATTCCTCAACCTCAGGAAATAACAATAAAATCTCTTGTTCGGTAACAAAAGATCTCAATTTTCCTTTTTTAAGTAAAGCTTGGATATCTACTTCTGAAGGAATAATTATTTGTTTTGGTTCTAATTTCTGTTTTTCTTTAAGAGATTTTTTAACAACAATCTTTTTAGCAGTTTTTACAATTTTTTTTGCTAACGATTTTTTAGATGCTTTACTTTTAATTTTATTTTTAGAAACTTTCTTATTAACTTTAAGAAGTTTAGTTTTTTTTTGAAGCGCAACTTTTTTCTTAGTTAACTTTTTAGTTAACTTAATAGAAGATTTTTTATTTGCTTTTTTCATTGTACTTTTGATAATTAAATTACACCGGCAAAAGGCAACACCTTATTACCAGTTAAAATTTAGAGCTCTGATTTTTGCCTAATCAACTCGCTCAAAGAGATAGAAATTTTTTCTAAAGCAATTTTATCGTTTCTTTTCTCTGCTTGTTTTAATTCTTTATTCAAGCAAGAAATCATTGAATTTAAATAATTGCTTTTAAGCAATTTAATTATAGTTTCTATTTCGTTTTTGGCTTCTCTGGCCTCTAAGGAAACAAAATCCTTTTGTGCCAGAAGATACGACTGCTCTAAAAAATTTTTAGTCTCGTCAGAAACGGCTTGAGATTCTAACCATTTAATAAAGGTTAGAAAAATATTTATTTTTTTCCGTTCGCGAGCACTTAAAGAGAACAGTTCGTTATTTGTAGTATAAAACAAAATAAGATCTTTGTAAAGTTTTTGAGCAAATTCCCCTAACAAATATTCTGGCAATAATTCTTGGCTTAATTTAGATAATAATTCTGGAAATTGCCAAATAATAGCTAAAAGCATTTTAAATTTCAATAAATTAGGGTCATCAATTAATTTTTCATTTGAAAACTGTTTTATAATTTCCTGAGATTTTAATGAGTTTCTAAAATTATCAATAATTTTTGAGACTAATTCTCTCAAAGCTTCTTCACTTACTACTAAACGGTCAGATATTTCTTTAATCCAATAATCTTTCTCAATTGGATCATCAAGTTGTGCTATTTTTTCACTTAATAATTTAGCGATATTCTTTTTTATTTGTGGATCATTTAAATCTTGATTTAATGAAAACGTTTGCCAAAAATATTCCATAACTGGTAAAGCATTCTCAATAGCCTGACGCCAATCATTAGGATTATTTTTTATACATTCATCAGGATCTTTACCTTTAGGTATAGAAATAATTTTTAAATTCAAATTTAGACTTAAGGCTGGATCAATAAATTTTGATGGTTTTCCATTTTGATCAAAAGCATTTACTATTCGTGAATTTATTTCTATTGCTTTAATTAAATCCGAACCTCGCTCAGAAGCTTTTTGACCAGCGCTATCAGCATCCAGGGCAAAATAAATATTATTAGTAAATCTTTTAAGCAATTGAATTTGTTCTTTAGTTAAAGCTGTACCAGATGAAGCTACAGTATTTTTAAAACCAAATTGATGACAAGTAATCGCATCCATTTGTCCTTCTACCACAATCACTGCATCTTGCTTACGAATTTCATTTTTCGCTTTGTATAATCCAAAAACAATAGAACTTTTATTATAAATGTCAGTTTGAGGTGTATTTATATATTTAGCGGGGTCATTAGAATTAAGAGTTCTACCAGAAAAACCACAAGTTCTACCATTATGATCAATTATAGGAAACATGATACGATTACGAAAACGATCATAATAATTATTGCCCGAATCTTTTTTAATAATAAAACCAGCCGCAAAAATTTCTTCTGCCTTAAAACCTCGTTTAATTAAAAAATCAAAAAGATTACTCCAATCATCAATTGCATAACCAATATTAAAATCTTCAATTATTTCTTCACTAACTCCCCGTTGGGCCAAATAATCTCTTGCTAATTTAGCTCTTGGTGATTCTAATAAAATTTTATGCCAATAACGAGAAGCTAACTCGCATAAATCATACAAACGATTTTTACGATCATAAACTTGAGAATTTTGTCGCGTCAAAACAACTCCTGCGCGATCAGCTAAAATTTTTAAAGCTTCTGGAAAAGAAATGTTTTCAATTTTCATTAAAAATTCAAAAATATCACCTCCGGCGCCACAACCAAAACAATGCCAAAAACCTCGCTGAGGAGAAACCATCAAGGAGGGAGTTTTTTCATTATGAAACGGACAAATGGCTTTATAGGTACCAACACCAGCTGGCAATAATTTCAAATAATCTCTAAGTAATTCATCAACATTTATCCGCGCTTTTATTTCTTCTATTTCCTGAGATGAAGACATATTTTCTGCCAATATATTAACATGTAAAATTTAATTATGCCAGCTTAATAAAAAGAGGCCTTATTAGGCCTCATTTTTTATTTTTTCCACAAGCCGTGTAAATTACAGTATTCTCTAACTATTACTTCTTTAACTTCATCAGGTAAATAAAATTCTGCTTCTGGCGCTTCTCCGGGTTGCAAAAATTTTTTATAGCTTCTACCATCAACTAAAATTTCAATCCATTCAATATAATGAGTTTCCTCCATTGGATGTGCCACTTCTCCAATTTTAACTTTAACTTTATTATTCTCTATTTCAACTACAGGAACGTGCTTTTCTATAGAGGCATCAACAGTATTCTCTTCTTGCAAAATCATATCTTTACCACAACAAACCAAAGTTCCGCCACCAGCATGAGTTACTTCTACTATATTACCACAAACCTCACATTTATAAACTTCGTTTATTTTTTTTACTGACATATATAAATATATTAATTAATAAGTCTCACATTTTAATTGATAAAAAGCTTGGGCATGATTACAAGAAGGACATTCTTGAGGGGCCTCTTTACCAAAATGTACATAACCACATTCTCGACAAACCCACCAAACTTCTTCTTCTTTCTTAAAAACTGTACCAGCTTCAACTTCTTTAAGTAATTTTAAATATCTCTCTTCATGATGTTTCTCAGCTATAGCAATAGCTCTTAAACGTGCAGCAATTTTAGGGTAACCTTCCTGCTCCGCAATATTAGCAAATTCAGGATACATCGTTTGATACTCATAATTTTCTCCAGCACTTGCCGCTTTAAGATTTTCTGCAGTAGTTCCATAAACAGTTGGCACTTCAGCTTCTACTGTTAAAGCTGAAAGGTCTTCATTTGACATCTTTTTTAATTCTTGAATTTCACTAAATAATTTAGCGGCATGTTCACGCTCTTGGTCTGCGGTAATTAAAAAAATCTCAGCAATTTGTTCAAACCCCTCCTTTTTAGCTACTTTTGCATACATTGTATAACGATTTCTTGCTTGAGACTCACCTACAAAAGCTTTGGCTAAATTTTTAATTGTTTCTGACATAATTTTAAATTATTTTTTATTAAATTATTTTAAGGTATTTTTAATAAATAATCAAACAGAAGGTTTTATTGGAGGTTTAGGAGTGGGTATAGCATCTATTTGATTATTCGGTTGAACTAAATCTTCTACCGAATTTAATTCTTTTTGTTTATTCATATTTTCTCCTAACAATTTTTTAGCTTGTTCATACCACTCCAGTTTGTATTCTTCTTCAATATTTTCAATATTTACTTGATCTTGTTTTGGTTTTCTAACTTTACCATCAAATCCAGTTATATCTTGAGATAAAATTTCCGAGAGACTAACTGGTTTAACTTTAAGAGTTTCTTCTTTAATAACCGGTTCATCTAACATCACCATTTTAATTGGTTTAATATCATCTTCTCTGTTACGTCTTTCTGCTTTAACTTTTTTAAAACAATCATCACAATAAACTGGCTTATTAGGATCAGGATTAAAACTAATCTTAAAAATTTTACCACAAATTGAACATTTAGCATCATATTTTAATTTATTTTTTTCTTCTTTTTTCTTATCTTTTTTATCAATTTTATTAGATTTTATAATCGGTTGTTTCTTGGTTAATTTCCCTTTACCTAAATCTGATAAACTAATAGTTGGTCCGCCTTTTAAAGTTTGACGAGAAATTATTTTCTCTGTCATTAAATTATTATTAGTAATAGAATTTTTTTCTGATTTTATATTAATTTTTGATGTTACATCAACAGTGCTCCAACGATTAATTTTATCTTCAACAATAGCTCGAGGATTAGCATAACGTTCGCGCGAAACAGCAATAACTTTTTCTCTATTATTAGTACGATAATTTTCAAAAAGTGGTGGCAAAGTTGAAGCTGAAAAAGGATCAGAAGCAACTCCATCAATCATTAATTTTAAGTAAATAGAAAAAGCTGGCAAATTAACTAAATCTTCCTCAGTAAAAAAAGGAGTAAATTCTCTTACTAAAATTTCAGCATCAGCCGCACCAACTCGAAAACAAATAATAGTTCCTACATTACCAAAAACAGCAGAAGCTACTACTTCTGGTAATTGCTGAATATATTGATGCGCTACTATTAAATTAAGTCTATACTTTCTAGCTTCAGATAAAATATTAGCGAAACTTTCAGTAGCAAAATTCTGAAATTCATCTACATAAAGATAAAAATCATTACGTTCGCTTTCAGGAATATCAACACGACTCATAGCTGCCAAATATAATTTAGTTACTATCATTGAACCAAGAAGTTGCATAGTATCCTCTCCAATACGTCCTTTAGATAAATTAAGAATAAGTATTTTTTTATTGTCCATTATTTCTCTAAGATCAATAGTTGATTTAACTTGTCCGACAATATTTCTAATTAAAAAATTAGATAAAAATTGTCCTACTTTATTTTGAATTGGAGAAATAACTTCTTGCAAAGTTTTTTCGTTCCACTTGTCATATTCTTTAGTCCAAAAAGATTTTACTACCGGATCTTTAATTTTTGCTACTACTTTATCTCGATATTCTTTTTCTACTAAAATTCTCATTATACCTAATAAAGTTGAACCCGGATAATCAAGCAAAGATAAAATAGCATTACGTAAAATATATTCTAAGCGAGGCCCCCAAGAATCAGCCCATAATTTTTTGAAAACAGAAATCAAACCAGAAGCAATAAAACTTTTGGAGCTTTCATTAACAGCTTCAAGAACATTAAAAGCAATAGGAAATTCCGTATCGGCAGGATTAATATAAACTACATCATTAATACGATGAGATGGAATGAAATCTAAAATTTTATCAGCAGTATCACCGTGAGGATCAATATAACAACAGCCTTCACCATTTAAAATATCAGAGATAATGAGATTTTCCAGCAAGGTAGTTTTTCCCATGCCAGTTTTACCAATAATATACATATGGCGGCGGCGATCATCACGTTTAATACCAAAACTACGTTTAGCATTGCGATAATTAGTTTCACCAAAAATAGTAATATTGTTATTATTTAATTCTGTCATAATTTTTTATTAAACAATGGGCAGATTAGGCGGTGGTGCACCTTTACGTTTTGGTGGTTCTTGATTGTAACTATCAACTTTGGGAACTGGAGGTGGAACAGCAACTTCTTTAATATCTGGTTTATCATTATAAATTATTCTAGCTCCACTAAAATCTACGCTATTATTAGATAAATTATTTTGTTTATTAACATTAAATTTTTGTGTAAAAATAGATTCGTCAGGAGAAATTGGTTTAATTGGAGTTGTTTTAATTGCTTCATGAGTTTCTTTTTTAGTAAGCACTGGACTAACTCTTTGAGAATAAGGCAATCTAGTTGGAGGCGGAGCTTTTTTACTTTCAATTTTACTAATTTCAGCAGTCTTAACAGAAGCAACTGGAAAATGCCAAATAGAAGCAAGTTCTTCTGGGTTCATCCACAAAATATCACTATTTTTTTCTCCGCCAGAATTACTTCTTTTACAAAAATATCGTAAAATATTATTTTGTCTTTCTGTAATTCTTTTATTAACAAAAATATAATCAGCAGCGGTTTTACTAATCTTACCAGGCTTAAATCCATTAGCATCAGAGGTATTGAATTGTTGAATAGCCCCAATTAATCCAGCAACCCCTCTACCTTTATTAAATACATCTTTACGTCCTAAATATATCATTCTAAATTTTACTTTAAAATTATGTTTAGAAATTTTATTTTCCACCCTTTCTAAAACACTACGTTCTCCAGGAGTAATTTTAAACATTTTCCATTGATCTTCTTCTTTTTTCTTATCAGTATTGCTGGTTAAAGAAATCCCAGTTAATTGTTCTAAAATTCCACTAGTAAAACTAAGACTAGAATCAACAGGTTTAGTTACTAAAATTGTAGGATCAAATTTAGAAGCGGCCGGATCTTTATATTCTTTACCAATTAATTGAGCTACTACCTTTTTTGCTGTTTCTCCCCAACCCGGTGGCTGAGGGGTAACAACTAATTGAATCCAAATTTGCTCTCCGGGACTTAAGCGGCTTAAAATTTCCAAAATTCCTGCTAAAGGGTCAATAAAATTACCAGAAAGAGAATGTTCAAATTCAGGATAAGTACGAATCGGATAAGGATAAGGTTTAGTAAAAACAAATTCACAACCCCAAAGATTATAAATCTTATTAGGAAATTTTAATTTTGAAAAAGGAATTGGTTTACCTTCAGAGTCAATTTCATCAGAATCAAATTCTGTATAATCAGTTACTTCTGTTATTTCTGCTTCGGGATATTGAGAATAAACTGCTGCTTCTACTAAATCTCTAAAATGACTAGGTACCCTAATCAGAAAACGTATATGACCACCTAAACTAACTATTTCAAAAGAAAAACTTTCTTGAACTTTACCTTCCCAATATTTATCTATTAAATTAGGTCCAGAATAAGCACCGGCTAAAGCAGCAAAAATATTTTCTACAGCTTTAGGTGTTTGTTCATTATTTTTAGGTATATCTATTGCTAAAAGATTAAACTTCCATTTTTTAACAAATTTACCTTGACGTCCGTCAAGCCAAATATCATAAAGGCCTTTAGTAAAAACTATTATAAACAAAATCCAACCGCCACCAAAAAATAATTGCAAACCAATATCAACAGGATTTTGATTAGCAAAAATCATGAAAGAATAATATAATTCTTCCCAATTAAAATTATTTAAGGCACTATTTATTAAATATCCTATTAAATCGCCTTCCATGATTTTGAAAAAATTATTAACATAACTATATTATAACATATTTTATTATTCTAAACAAAATAAATCACCTACAAAAGCAGGTGATTTATTTTTTTATTTTTTAATTATTTATTTTTTTAAATATTATCAGTTTGAGCTACTTGATCTATTGCTTCTTCTGTAACAGCTTTAGCTATAGAATCGTCTACAATAGCATATTTACCTTTATCATTTTTTTTAACTTTTTTATGATTCATAAGTGATAAATATACTGTAGAACGTTTAACATTTCTACGTTCTAAAACTTTTTCAATAATTTCATCTTTAGTTAATGGTCCATTCTCTTTAACTATATCTTCAATTACATCAGCTACATTTCCTGGTTTATAACCCCATTCTTTCAAAGCATAAATACCACGACCTACCAAAACATATTTATCATCAAGTATTAATTCATTATGAACTGTAGGAGCATAAGCAACCTTTCCATCAAAAGCATTATTATTAATTGATTCAGTTATTTCTGTAAAATGCATAGGTCGACCAGCTTTTTTTAAAGTTAAATAAATTTTATCATTAATTTTTCTTGGTTTTACAATTCCCCAAGAAATTAATCCCCAATTATTAAAAATATCTTGACGAACTTTTCTAGAAGCACGTAAATAACTTTCTAGAATTTTATTAATATCATTATCATCAGCTTCTAACATAGTAGTCAAAGAAAAAATTTTTTCTTTATTATCATTAAAAAAAACAGATGATTTAAATTGAGAAAGTAATTGTTCAAGACTAATAGGTTCACCATTTTGTTCAATAATATTAACCATTTCGGTTATAACTCTCTTAAGAAAATCAACATCAGAAACCCCTAATCTCCAAAGATTATTAAATTCTTTATCTTGATTAATTCTATTGATATTATCAGTAAAAATATGTTCAGCTAAAAAAAGTAAAGAATTTTCACTTTCTGGATTAGCATTTAAATAATTAAGAACATTCTCTAAAAAGAAAGATTCTTCCATAATTCCACCGTATTGCTCTAAAAGTTGAGCCACCAAAGCTTCGGCTTCTTTAATTTCTTCTTTTAATTCTCTTAATTCTTTAAGTTTTTTAATTGAAAGATTTTCTATTTGTCTGACTCGTTCTCTAGTAATACCGTATTTTTGACCTATTTCTTCTAAAGTGTATTTTTTATCAACACCCAAACCAAATCTTTTAGTAATAATATCCTTTTCTTTTTCCGAGAGACCATCAAATAAATAATTTAAGATTTCAACTGGATTAAAAGATGACAAGCTATCTTTAAATTTATTTTTTCTTACTTGATCCAAGATAGACATATGCTTGTTTTAAATACTAAACACAAAATAATTAAATTATCTTGTATTTTAGCTAA
>CAYVUR010000022.1:8186-11361 GCA_964455185.1 uncultured Gammaproteobacteria bacterium | reverse complement strand
TATTACTTAATAACTTAACAATATTTTGAGTTTCTATAAATTTATGTATTAATGAAGATTTGGTTACTGATGACTAATTAGGCGGCTTTTGTTTAATAATTAGTTATTAAATTAAAGATTTATTTTGTCTAATTTTAGATAAGATAGTTATAAAATTTAATAATTATATTGACAAAATTATTTATATATGGTATAATTATATTTATAAATTGAAGTGTGATAAATTGAGGTGCAACCTGAAAACTGCGGCCGCGCCGCGAAAGGATGAGTCATGAAGTACTTTACAACTCTTATTTTTATATTAATAGTCGCACTTGATTTAAGTTGTCAGACTAGTAGCAAGAAGGTTAATTTATTTAATAAAGAGTTTCCTGTGCTACAGACGGGTACGGTGAAGTTGCGTTATAGCGGAAGGGACCCTCAAGAACTTCCGCCGGTTTGGGGAGAGGAACTTACCTTTCTGGCTGAATCTGTTCCTATTAGTCAGATAAAAAAGTTCATAAATCCACAAACTGAAACAAAAATCGCTCATTACCAAGTTTTTATTAATGAAAGTGGTGTGGTCTGTATGCAGATAGATCAGCCACTCGGTGACTATGAGGCTAAGTTGCTATATTTTGTAAGGGATGACTGTCAGGCTGGGAACGATGATTGTGTTTGGGGAGTTCTAATCCATAATAGCATGGATCAGAATAATCCCATTATTTGTCTTGGACATTATAAAGACGGCAATTCTATTGCCGTCAGGATGGAGACACTAAGAAAAATTGGTGTCATTGAATAAAATTAATTTTAAAGGCTCCTACTATTGGTAGGAGCCAATTTTTATTTAATGTTTGTACACCCTGTCCAATTACAGGAGGAAGAAGTAGAAAAATTAGATTCATTACTAGAGTATGATTTATAGCCCGAATAATTAATTTCTGTAACATAGCATGGAGTTTTGATATTTGGTCTCGACTTTGTATCTAGGTGGATTAAATAATTGCAATCTTTTGTGTTGTTGCATTTTTTTTCAAACTCAGTAGCTTCTCTAATAATAGTGTATCCCCATTCACCAAGACTGAAGAAATCTTTAGTTAATTGATCTACATCTTCTTTAGATTGACAACAAATATCTACGGCTAAACCTAATTCATGAGAACTTATTTTACTATTACTATCAGAATGATAACTAGAACTAAAACTACAACCATTTGGAAGTGGATTAACGCATTCATTTTTATCTTTAGATTTAGCCAACATCATATTTGAATATGCTCTAGCTAGTTTATCTAGAAAATCTTTATCACCAGTAATATCTTGTCCATTAAGATTAATTTTATATATTGTTGTAGTTGTATTTTTTATTGTAATTTCAGTTGCAGTCGGTTCAATAATAGCGGCACAACAAGCTGGTAGTTTCTCATTTCCTACAGAGCATTTACCATCGCAAGCAGCATCTTTAATGTCACACATTTTTTTAACTTCAATTAAATTTTTCAATCCTTGGCGACATTCCATTGGCACATCTTCGCCACCACAGCGATCAACTATAGCTGCTACATCTGGCCGCAGAGCATAATAGTCACCTCCTTGTTTTATTAAATTACTACAAGAATCGCCGCCATAAGTTCCGTCTTTGTTATAAGGGCAAGAAACGGCACAAAGACTATTAGCTGGAATATTTCCTGGTTTCAATCCTAAATAATATAAACCATCATGCAGCTGATAATTTAAAAAACCAGAATGATCAACGCACGTGCCTGATAAGAAATTAGTGCTAGAACTAAGGAGTAAAGAGCGTGGTGTTAAGTTTTCGTTAGAGGTTGTTTTATTATTATTGTTTTGACTGGATTTTGTTACACCTATTAAGTTAAAATTTATTGGTGAATCACAATTACCTACTAAACGACAAATTTCATCTACTCTATCTCTAAAGTAGTTGTTATTATTTTTATTTTCATAAGCTAATGATCGATTGATATAAGATAAGCATCTAGTAATATTGTCTTGTGATTCCGTTAGATTAGAGCAATTTACTAAGGTATTGATAGTGCAGTAAGTTTGATAATTGGCTTGTAGTTGACAGTTATAAGCACCAACATAATCATTGCCATATTTGATTTTACAAAATGATTTAATTATATTGGTTTTGTCATTTAGAAATCCTCCAGCCGCTAAAATACAATTAGTTGAGGTTGGACTAGCAAGAGGATTATCATTAGTAGGTAAGCAATTATAAGAGGTTTTTATAAGATAATTAATACCATTAAAACTCATTCTTGTAGAACTAACGCAGTCAGCTAAAACATTAGCCATTAATGGATCATTTCCATATTTGTTATTACAGAAATTTGTTATGCAGCCGATTTTATCAGTTTTAACTTTACAATAATTAACGCAACCAACAGAAAAAGGATTATTAAGACAATCAGTATTTTCAGCTAAGCATTTATTGTTACAGCCATCACCATTAATGGTATTGCCATCATCACACTCTTCACCTAAAGATTTGTCAATAACTTTATTACCACAGTGATAAAAGATATTATTTAGATGTTTTATATAACTAATATAACCATTACCAAATGTGCTATTATTAGATAAAAAATTATTGACAGTTGTTAGACAAAGATTGTTCCAATTGTGAGTTATTGGTAGGCCCATAGCCGTTATTAGGGAACTACAGTAATTAGCTGCTTTGCCAGGGTTATAAGAAATATTATTTGGATTATTTTGTTCTAGATTAGTAAGATTGATATTTCCATCAAGTATGGAAGACATTATTGGATTTTTGTTGTTAAAATTAATAGCTGCAGCACGACAATCATTAATTGAATTATAACCAGCTTTAGTTGCATAGGTTTTACAGAAATTAGCGCAAGGAACCGTTAGACGACTATCTATAAAAGGAGAAGAGGAGGGGTTTTTATAGTCATTGGCTAAAATCGCAACCGGTTGGCTACAACTAAATTTAAAAAAAGCTTGATAACAATTTAATTTATTAGGGGCAGCTATTAAATTACACGGGTCAGAGATAGTATTAGGATTAATGAGAGTAGATACAGGATAAGTAACAGCACTTAAGGCTTTAAAAACAGCAAAATAATAAGCCAGTAAAATTGAGGCGATACTTAATATGATAGCAGTAGTTACAGTAATTAAAATTAATGTTGGAGATTTAGTTTCGGTA
>CAYVUR010000022.1:0-8126 GCA_964455185.1 uncultured Gammaproteobacteria bacterium | reverse complement strand
AATTAAAAATTATAAAAATATAACTATTATAATTATAACTCAAATATTTCATAATGTCTTGATGATATCAATAAATTGTTATAATTTTTTGAAATTTAGTAATTTTTTGACATTTAGTCAATTTTACAGTAAGGTAGATAAAAAATATGACCAAAGAAGAAGTATTAAAGTGTATTAAAGAGGATAAGATTAAGTTTATTCAATTACAGTTCACTGATATTTTTGGCATCGTCAAAAGCATTACTATTCCAGCAGAAAATATAATCCAATCAATTGATAATGGCAATTGGTTTGATGGTTCATCTATTGAGGGATTTTGTCGTATCGCAGAAAGCGATATGTATTTGAAGCCAGATTTGGATACTTATAATGTCATACCTTGGTTACAGTCAACTGATGGTAATACAGCTAGATTTATCTGTGATATTTATAATCCAGATGGCACTTCTTTTGAGGGTGATCCTAGATATATTTTGAAGCGTGCAATGGCTGAAGCGCGAGAAATGGGTTATGAATTTAAAACTGGTCCAGAACTGGAATTTTTTTTATTTAAAAAGAATGGTGGTAATGAGATTATTCCCAATGATAGTGGTGGATATTTTGATTTGTCCATGGACGAGGCCTATGAAGTGCGTCGTGAAATAACTATCGCTTTAGAAAAATTTGGGATTGAAGTTGAAGCCTCGCACCATGAAGTTGCGGTAGGTCAGCATGAGATTGATTTTAAGTATGACAACGCACTAAAAACAGCTGATAACGCTACCACCATGCGTTTTGTTATTAAGGCAATTGCCGCCAAGTATGATTTACATGCCACTTTTATGCCTAAACCAATTAAAGGAATTAATGGTAGCGGTATGCATGTCCATCAAAGTTTATTTAATATCGAAACAGGCGAGAATGCTTTTTATGATCCATTTGATAATTATAATCTTTCACCTATTGCTTATAGTTTTATTGCCGGACAACTCAAACACATTAAAGGCATGTCAGCCATCCTATCGCCAACAGTTAATTCCTACAAGCGATTAACGCCTGGCTACGAAGCCCCAGTTTATATTTCTTGGGCCAAAAATAATCGTTCTGCTTTGATTCGTATTCCTAGATTTTCTAAAAATAATACTAAAGCAACTCGCGCTGAATTGCGTAGTCCTGATCCGGCTTGTAATATTTATTTATCTTTTGCTGTAATGCTTAAAGTTGGTTTATCTGGTATTAAATCAGCCATTATTCCACCTCAGCCGGTAGAAGAAGATTTATACCATTTTGATGATAGTAAATTAAAGTCTCTTAATATTGAAACTTTGCCAGGATCTCTTTGGGAGGCACTTAAAGAAATGGAGAAAGACGTTCTAATATTAGAAACTTTAGGAGAGCATACTTTTAAAAGATATTTAGAGGCAAAAAACGCTGAATGGGATGAATATAGATTGCAAGTGACTCAGTGGGAGAGAGATAAGTATTTAGCAATTTATTAAGAATATTAAGAACCGACTTTATGTCGGTTTTAAATAATTTATAAATAATTTTAAAAGCGGCTTAGAATTAATTTTCTAGCCGCTTGAAACGCAATCAGGGAGGGAATTAATTGATCCAGCGAATTCGCCAGTCAGCAATTCCAATATCTTTGCATTCTTGTGATTTTTTGGATAGCAGATTACTGTGATGTTTTTGTCCATTTAAATATTCGTAACAATCAGAGCAATCATCAATTTTCATACTCGATTCAATAGCGTCAATTACTTGTTCTAGATATTTGAGTGAATTTTTTTGTTGTTTGTTCAGACCAAAATAAGCAATACGGTGCTTGACAGAATTGATTAATGATAATATTAGCGCCCCAACCAGTATCATAGCCACTGTAAATATTGTTGCCACCGGTAATGTAATTATTTCCAACCAAAATACCATTTTTTCTAATTGACTTCTTTGTTTCATGGTCATCCTCCTTTGATAAGTTTTTTGTGATAAAACTTTAATGGACAATTTAATAATACAATAATAATCTAATAATAAGCGCAACTGATATTATTACGTCGATAATTAATCGTGGCAAAATAGTATTAAATAGTATTATTTAAATATAATTAATACTAAAATCAAAATCAGACAAGCACAACTCTTAAATTATTGTTTTATTTCCTCTCCCTTTGTTTTGAAAGGTTCAATATTTTTTACAATAATTATTTTATTAATTTTAGCTATAAATGTCAATTTTATTCAATATTTTAACTTTTTAAAAAATTTATTTAGTAGATAAAATTATAAAAGGTTTATGTTTCAAAATAATCATTATCTTTTTATTAGAATTAATCTCTAAATTTTATAGTAATTATACTTGCTTATTTTATCAAGCAAACTTTTCAAAATGCTAGCATCTTCTAATTGCTAGTTATAATAGATCAGTTGAAATTGTTGGATTTTTATGGTAATCTTTAAATAACTTAAATAAGAAAAATATGGTGTCATACAAGGAATTTTTAGTTCAAGACGGCGAAAAGAAATGGCAAGAAAAATGGTTAAATACCAAAATTAATCGAGCTGAAGATTTTTCTGATAAACCCAAAAAGTATGTTTTAGATATGTTTCCTTATCCTTCAGGGGCTGGATTGCATGTTGGTCATCCTGAAGGTTATACGGCAACAGATATCTATTCTCGTTATTTACGGCTTAAGGGTTTTAATGTTTTGCATCCGATGGGTTGGGACGCTTTTGGTTTGCCAGCAGAAAACTATGCCATTAAAACTGGTACTCATCCACGTGTTACTACTGAAGCTAACATTGTTACTTTTAGACGACAGATTCAGGCACTTGGTTTTTCTTATGATTGGGACAGGGAAATCGATACTACTGATCCTAAATATTATAAATGGACTCAGTGGATTTTTTTACAATTATTTAAGAAAGGTTTGGCTTATGAAGCAATTGTGCCAATTAATTGGTGTCCGTCTTGTAAGACTGGTTTAGCAAATGAAGAAGTTAAAGATGGTAAATGTGATCGCTGTGGCACGCAAGTTGAAAAAAAAGATTTACGCCAATGGATGTTAAAAATTACAGCTTATGCGGATAGATTACTTAAAGGACTTGATCAATTAGATTGGCCGCAATCTATTAAAACTTTACAAAAAAATTGGATTGGTCGCAGTGAAGGCGCTGAAGTTGATTTTCAAATTGCTGATAGTGAAAAGAAAATCACTGTTTACACTACTCGACCCGATACTTTATTTGGAGCAACATATATGGTACTTGCTCCGGAGCATAGATTAGTCCAAGAATTAAAAGATAAAATTGAAAATTTTTCTGAAGTTGAAGCATATATATTAACCGCTAAAAATAAATCTGATTTAGAACGTACTGAATTAAATAAAGATAAAACCGGAGTTGAATTAAAGGGTCTTAAAGCAATTAATCCAGTTAATAATTCTAAGATTCCTATTTGGATTTCTGATTATGTTTTAGCAACTTATGGTACAGGTGCTATTATGGCAGTTCCGGCACACGATAATAGAGATTGGGAGTTTGCTAAAAAGTTTGGTCTTCAAATAATCGAAGTAATTAAAGGGGGTAATATTGAGAAAGAAGCGTTTACCGACATTGATTCTGGTCAAATGGTTAATTCTGAATTTTTGAATGGTTTAGTGCCGCAAGAGGCTATTATTAAAATGATTGCTTGGCTTGAAGAAAAAGGCTTTGGTAAAAAAGCCATTAATTATAAATTGCGTGATTGGGTTTTTTCTCGCCAGAGATATTGGGGTGAGCCAATTCCTTTAGTGCATTGTAATCAGTGTGGAATCGTACCTTTAGAAGAAAAAGATTTGCCTTTAACTTTGCCAGAAGTAGAAAAATATGAACCAACTGGAACTGGAGAATCGCCTCTTGCTTTAATTGAAGATTGGGTAAATACTACTTGCCCTCAGTGTGGCGGTCCAGCTAGACGTGAAACTAATACCATGCCCCAATGGGCTGGTAGTTCTTGGTATTGGTTAAGATATATTGATCCTCATAATGAAACTGTTTTTGCTGATCAAGAAAAATTAAAATATTGGTTACCAGTTGATTTGTATTTAGGTGGCGCTGAACATGCGGTTTTACATTTGCTTTATGCTAGATTTTGGAATATGGTTTTGTTTGATTTGGGTTTAGTTCCACAAGAAGAACCTTTTACTAAACTGATTAATCAAGGATTAATTTTAGGTGAAGATGGTGAGAAAATGTCTAAATCTCGTGGTAATGTTGTTAATCCTGATGATATTTTGCAAGAATATGGCGCTGATACTTTTCGTATGTATGAAATGTTTATGGGGCCACTGGGAGATATTAAACCTTGGAGCACTAAAAATATTTTAGGGGTACATCGTTTTTTGTGTAAAGTTTGGGATTTATCTAAGTTTGTTGTTGATGATTTAAGTAATTTAGAACTTAATAAATTAATTCATAAAACCATTAAAAAAGTAGAAGAAGATATTGAAAAAATGAGTTATAATACCGCTATTTCTGCTATGATGGTTTTAGTTAATAAAATTCAAGAAATAAAAGCTATTAATAAAACTGATTGGGAAAATTTTCTTATTATTTTATCACCTTTTGCTCCGCATATTTGCGAAGAATTATGGCAACAATTAGGTCATAATGAAAGTATTTTTAAAGAAGAATGGCCTAAATATAATCCAGCTCAAATTATTGATAACGAAATTGAAATGCCAGTGCAAATTAATGGTAAAATTAGAGCTAAATTAAAATTATCAATTGAGGCTAATGATGAAGAAATAAAGATAGCAGTATTATCAAATGAACAAGTTAAAAAATATATTCTAAAAGAACCAAAAAAAATTATTATTGTTAAAGGTAAATTAATAAGTATTGTTGTTTAATTATTTTTTAATTTACATTTTTTTTAATTTTTGATATCTTATTATTATAATTAATAATTAAAATAATAAAAATAAAAAATATGAAAAGAGGAATGATCATTGGTTCATTAATTGTATCTATTATAATTGTAATTATAATTTCTATTGTAGGTTGGTTTATTAATTTATATAATGGATTTTTAGTTTCTAGAGCCATGGTTGACAATCAATGGGCTCAAGTAGAAGCTCAATATCAACGTCGAGTTGATCTTATTCCTAATTTAGTTAATTCGGTTCAAGGAATGATGCAACAAGAACAAAAAGTTTTTGGAGAATTGGCTGAGGCTAGATCTAAGTATGCCGGAGCTTCTAATGCTAATGATAAGGTAGCTGCCGCGGGACAGCTGGAAGGAGCTTTAAGTCGTTTATTAGTTATTATGGAAAATTATCCTCAATTAAAATCTAGCGAAACAGTTCAATCATTAATTGCTGAATTATCTGGTACAGAAAATCGTATATCTGTTGAACGTAAAAGATATAATGAAGCTGTAAAAAATTATAATTTAATGATTTCTGTTTTTCCTAATAATTTAGTAGCAAATATTTTTGGTTTTACTGGCCGTAATTATTTTGAAGCGCAAGAAGGCGCTGAAAAAGCACCAGTTGTTAATTTTGATATCTAATTATTAAAATGATAAAAATCAAAAAAATAATATTATACAATTTTAAAGGGATAATCATGGCATTATCCCTTTTTGTGATAACATCAAATCCAGTATTTGCTTATTATAATCTTGGTCAACCTAAAGGTTTTATTAATGATTATGTTGGAGTATTAAACGCAGAACAAAAATCTGCCTTAGAAGCGCGTCTCGTTGCTTTTGAAAAGGAAACTTCTAATGAAATAGTGGTAGCTATTATAGACTCCTTAAAAGAAGATACGGTTGAAAATTTTGCTGTTGAATTATTTCAGAATTGGGGGATTGGAAAAAAATCCCATGATAATGGAATATTAATATTAGTTGCAGTTTCAGATAGACAAATGAGAATAGAAATTGGTTATGGTTTAGAGGGCGCTTTAACCGATTCCCAAGCTTATTGGATTATTGAAAATAAAATGAAACCAGCTTTTCGTAAAAATAATTTTTATTTTGGATTAAATAGTGCTATTGATGATATTATATCCGCAACTAAAGGGCAATATATTCCTTCAACTTCTGAAAAAAAAGACATTTCTTGGGATGGTGTAGAATTTTTTATTTTTATAGGCTTTATTATTTTTCAAGCTTTAATGGCGGCGATTGCGTCTTCTAAATCTTGGTGGTTAGGTGGTGTAGTGGGAGCTATTATTGGAATTGTAGTTGGTTTTTTTATGGGTTGGATTATAGGTTTGATTTTAGTTATTGTTTTAACGCCATTAGGATTATTATTTGATTATTTAGCTTCTAATTCTTATCAAAAAGCTAGAGCCAAAGGGCATAATCCTTGGTGGTATGGAGGATTTGGTGGTAGTTCTGGTGGCGGAGGATTTGGTGGTTTTGGTGGTGGTAGTTCTGGTGGCGGAGGATCTTCGGGTAGTTGGTAAAAAGATAATTAAAAAAAAACGGCTTATCCGTTTTGATATTTGATTCTTTTATTTTCCTAAAATTATTAAAATATCTGATGTTGATTTTATTTCATCAGTAGGAGTTTGACTAGGATTTACCCCGTAAATAGTCGATAAATCTGATAATTCCTTATTATATTTTCCTCCAGAAAAATCATAGATTTTGATGCTTTTGTAATCTCTTAGCATTGCGTTGCCAATTTTAACTACATTAAATCCTTTAGTTGTAAGTTTTGTTTTTTCTTGCGAGGCCCAACCAGTAATAAAAGTCCCGTTTTGTATTTCTATAGTAGCTTTGTATTTTGTCGAAGTTTCATTTTCATTATTAAATGGTTCAATATTCGTTTCCTCAAAATTAATTTCCGTAGAAGTAGAATTATTAATCAATTCATTAGTACTGGTAGTTTTTGTTGAAGTTGTTGCATCTTTAAATTCTGACCATTTAGTTTTATCTATAGTAATAGTTGACGTTGATATAGTAAAAATATTTTGCCAAACAAAGTTGATTTTTTCAAAATTTCCTCCATAAGGAAGCAATACATAAACTCCTTCTATCATTTGATCATAAAGCATTCCATTATCAGTTAAAGAAAAAGAAATAGGTTTAGAAAAATCGACTTCTTTAGCTATTTTTAATAGCTTAATCATTTCCCAAATTTCCAGGTTAGTAGAAATATGTTCTTTATACATGTCTAATAAAGCATTAATTTTGTTTAGATTAAAAAAATTTTCTGGAGTTAAAATTTTATCTTTTAATGCTAATAATATTTTTTGTTGTCTTTTTGATCTGGCAAAATCAGAACCCTCCTGTCCTAAAGCGTGGCGACTTCGAGCATATTTAAGAGCTGTAGCTCCATCAAAATGTTGTTCTCCTTTTTTAATTACTAATTTTTCAAATCTACTTTCATAAGGATAAGCATTTTCTCTACCTTTAACAGGATAAGAATAGTCTATTAAATCGTTTTCTACTAATATATCAATGCCTCCTAATTCGTCAATTAATTTTTCAAATCCTTCAAAATCAATTTCTGCATAATAATGTATTTCTGTACCTAAAAGTTGACTTAAAAATGATCTTAAAGCCTCAGGACCGCTTCCAGGTTTCTTTTTTTCTGCATAAGCAGAGATAGCATTTATTTTCATCCATCCTTGACCTTGTGGTTTCACATAAAGATCTCGAGGAATAGAAATCATAGCAAATTGTTTAGTCGATGGTTTAAATGTTATAAGTATAATTGTATCTGCTAAAGTACCGCCCTCATGATTTTTTCCTCCAATTCCAATAAGTAAAAAATTTATTCTATCTTCAAGTTCACCTTTTAATGGTTGGTCGCTACTATTAATTAAATTTCCGAATTGATATAAAAAATTAAGTTTAGATAAACCTTTAATTAAATTTTCATTAGAAAAGGCTATAGTAGAAGAAAAAACAGCAAAAACTACAAAAAAAACTACAAAAAAACTTGCTAGAATTTTTTTCCATTTTTTTGTTTCTTTTTTATGTTGTTTTAATTTATTATTTTCTTCTTTATCACTAAAAATTTCTTTTAAATAATTTTGTTTGTTATTTTTGACAGATTCAGATATTTCTGTTGCATCTATAAAATTAACATCAATTTCTTCTCTCATTTTATTATTTTTTATTTTTTTATAAATTAAATCTTTGTTTA
>CAYVUR010000021.1:0-12969 GCA_964455185.1 uncultured Gammaproteobacteria bacterium | reverse complement strand
TTAACACCCGGTCTAACGGTAACATTTCCGCCAGAAGGGATAGCGTCAAAATCGGCTTGGGAAATGACTTTCAAAGTTGAAAAGTCAGCAAACCAAGTTCCATAGGTAACTCTGTTGGAGAAGAGAAACCTTTTGCCGCCTGAAATGTAGTAAACTGCTGGGTTAGTAGCAACCTTGATGATGTCACCATCAACAGGACTATAAGCGGCAGAAGCCTGAGGGGCTAAGCCGGCCAAACCCAAAGACCAAGCTATGGTTGCAGCTACTACAGAAAGTGTTAAAAATCTTTTCATAGTTAATTATTATTTATTATTAAAGACCTTTTATCGCAGGACGGACATCTAGAGTTATCCAGCACTATTTGCTTAATATCTCGAACTAATATTGAGCAAATTGTGCAGGACTGAACCGCCGACTCTGAGGTCGCGCGAAGCGACGACCTTTACCGTCAAAACCGACGGAACTCAAAGAGCCGTTGCTCCCTTGATTTAAAAGCTTTAATTTTAAAATACGGGTTCTTTAGGCCCGTAAAGTCCGCCAGCTTTGCTCGCGAACTTTATCAGACCGGCAAGATGTTACCTTGCCTGAGTCGTCATCACGTCAGATGAAGTTGAAGTATCGTTAATAGTACTAGAAGAACTAGAAATATTTACTGTTTGTGTTTTTATCTGTTGATCAATAATTGGGGTTTTTTCAATTACTTCAGCTACAATTGCTTTAGTTTCTTGAATTTTTTGTAAAGCTCCACTAAAATCCTTACTTTCTAATAAACTTTTAGCTTGCTCAATTGTCTCTTGAGCTAAACTTGGTTTAATTTCAGTAACTTCTTTAACAACTTCTTTATTAATTGTAGTAGAGGTAGTACTGCCTGTAGTAGATGAAGTTATTACTTTATTATTGTTCAAAACTATATCTGAAGTACTAGAGGAAATTTTTTTAACTTCTTCAGCGATCACTTGGACGCTAGCTTCGGCATTTTTGATTCTTTCGCCAACTCTATCAGTTATTTCTTTATCAGTAACAGAATTTTTGGCCTCAGGATTATCAGCTTTATCAACAATAACCGTTAAAGCCTTAGCGCCAACTTCTTCAGTTTTAACTATAGCCTCTTTTACTTCTTTGGCTACTTCTTTTTTAACCTCATTAGTTAAAACAGCGTGAGCGTCAACAATATCTTTCTCTACTTTTAAAGTTTTTTCATCAATTGTTTTAGCAGTATTGATAATTGAATTAGTATCAGAAGTTTGAGAGCTTATTTTTTCTAATTTATTCTTAATTTCTCCAACATCTTGAGTAATTTTTTTAACAGTTTGAGAAATATTTTCAACTTTTTGGGTATTTTCTGGTTGACGCGCTAATTGTCGTAATTCATCACCGCGACGAGAAACAAAATCCATCTTTAATTTAACTTTGGCTTCATCAGAAATAGCAGTAGCTAAAACTAAATTTTCTCCCAAAACTTTAATCGGATAAAGAGGCTCGCCAGGTAAACTTGCCTTAGCGGCCATAATAGTTGCTGAATAACCAAAATAAGCGCCAAAGACTAAAATAGCCATTAACGCTGGACGCAAAAATTTTTGTTGTAAATTAGAATAAAAAAACTCCCAATAATAATTAGATAACTCTATTTTAGTTATCTTGCCTTGGGGGTTAATTTGGTGCATTAAAATCTCACGATTAGACTTAACCCAATCTGCTTTGGGTTTACCAATTAATTCCAGAGATTTTATTTTTTTAAGTTGTGTGACAATTTGTCTATTGGACATTGTCTTAATTTTGTTTCTTTTTATTTATAGCTTCTTTCAAAGCATTAAGCGCTCGATGAACTAATACTCGACAAGCACCGGGAGTCTTACCTAAAATTTGAGCTATTTCTTTAATTGACATTTCATCAAGATAATAAAGAATTATAGCTTCACGATATTCATCTTTAAGATTCTTAAGTTCAGTCAAAACTTCTGTCAGCTCTCCATCTTTAATCTGTTTAATTAGTAAATCAGATTCTTTATCTATCAAAGTAATATGATTTTCTGAAATTGTTTCTTCATTTTCTTCACGTCGTGATTTTTCACGATAAAAATCTATCACTGCATTACGAGCCACCATATAAACAAAAGCATTAAGATTATCTATCTTTTTACCATCATGAATATGCTGCCAAACTCTTAAAAAAACTTCTGATGATAAATCCTGGGCGTCAGCTACTGAATTAACCTTGAAATAAATAAATCTATAAATCTTATCAATATATAAATCGTAGAATTCACCGTATGCTTGGTGGTCTTTATTTTTAACGCGCAAAAATAGAATTTTTTTCGCAAAAGGATTCTTCATCTTATAAGACGTAAAAATAATAATTTTATTACAGTTAATCCTGCAAATTTTGAAATAATTTATTAATTTATCTAAAATAAGCAAAAATATTAGGTTAAAAACCTAAATTTATTTACGCTAAAATTTAAAAGCATAAAAGATAATTTTTAGATAATCAATTTTTTAACTAAAATTTTTATTCTTTTAAACTTTTAAAAATGATCTAATCTCCAACTTTATAATGATCACTATAACCTTAGCGTTTATAATCTTGTAAGGCTAAGCTAGGACTTGAGAGAAAAAAAATAAGCCCAAGCTAATTAATTTTTCATTCCGGAAAACTCCGCCTCCGGAGGCGATCTTGACCGCTAAATCAAGATTGGGTTGATTATAACATTGAATCATTAAATTAGCAAGAAATTATCCACAGATTAAATTCTTAAGTTTTATAATTTAATATATTTAACTTTGACTAAAATGAATAAAAGTGTTAAGTTATGTCTAGACATGTCTAGACATAACTTGATTTTTTTCTAAATTAGTGCTACCATAAAAAAATCTATCAAAAAAGATTCTAAAAAGATAATAAATCTTAATTTTAGCTAAATTAAGATAAAAAATTCTAATCTCTTTTAATAAATAACAAATATTTGATAAGTATTAATAAATATAAATAATTTAATATTTTATCTAAAATTAAACAAAATTTATGGCTGAAAAAGAAGCCAAACCACCATTAAGAGTTACTATTTCACAAGCAGCTAATTTATTAGGCATTAGTGAAAAAACAGTCCGTCGCGCTATTGCTGATGGTGAAATTTTATATATTGTTGTACGTGGGGTTTATAAAATTAATTTTGAAAGTCTAATAAAATGGTCACAAAGCCGCACTAAAATTCGTAATAAAATGGAAAAAGAAGGCATTGGTCAATATGTAGAAAAGTGGAAAATTAAAAATAAGTTATACTCACCTAACCCAGAAATTATCCCTATGATAAAGAAAAAAAATAATTCTTCTAATAAAAAAGAATTGTTGGGGGACGAAAATAATCAATAAAAATATTAAAATTAAATAAAATAATACAAAAAAATCCTAAAAATTAAAAAATATAAAAAAGCCTTGACATTAATAATAAATTTAATATATAATACAAATACTAAAGTCCCCGCGAGGGGATTTTAAAATAGCAAAAATAATATGACTATTGCTCAAAAATTAATTAAGTATATCAAAGATTCTTATTCTGAAATGAAGCACGTTACTTGGCCAACTCGCAAAGAAATTAAACAGCATACTATTTTAGTTATTACAATGTCCTTGGGTGTAGCTGCTTTTTTAGGTTTTTGCGATTATATTCTTAATCTTGGCTTTGAGAGATTATTAACTTTTGTTAAATAAATTTAGAACATTAATAATTCGTCTATTATTGGTTTAACGCCAAATTTTAGACGAAATAATACAAAGTTATGGCAAAACAAACTTTGCAACTCGGCCGTAGATGGTATGTAATTCATACTTCTCCCGGACTCGAGGAAGCTGTTGAGCATAATCTCAAACAGCGTATTGAATCTATGGACATGGAAGATAAAATCTTCTCTGTCATGATTCCTAAAGAAAAAAAAATCCGCATTAAAAACGGAAAACGAAAAATCGTAGAAGAAAAAATTTATCCTGGATATGTTTTAGTAGAAATGATTGTAACTGATGATTCTTGGTATGTTGTACGTAATACTCCACATGTAACCGGGTTTGTTGGTTCTGGTAATACCCCTACTCCAGTTTCTGAAGAAGAAATAAAAGCTTTACAAAAACGAATGGGTGTAGATGAACCAGAATATCAAATTGATTTAACTAAAGATGATTCTGTAAAAATTATTGACGGACCATTCAAAAATATGGAAGGAAAAGTTCAAGAAATTGATGAGAGTCGTGGTAAAATTAAAGTGCTTATTTCTATGTTTGGTCGTGAAACTCCATTAGAATTGGATTTTTTACAAATTAAAAAAATTTAATAATAAATAAAAAAGCCATTTTGCTTCTCTTGTCCGGATAATCCGGACATGAAATGGATAAAAAGAAAAATATGGCAAAAAAAATAAAAACTATAGTTAAATTACAAATTCCGGGTGGTGCCGCTAATCCAGCACCTCCTGTAGGTCCAGCATTAGGTCAACATGGTTTGGCTATTGCTGAATTCTGCCAAAAATTTAATGCCGCGACTCAAGATCGTGCTGGCGAAATTACTCCAGTTGAAATTACTATTTATGAAGATCGCAGTTATGATTTTATTTTAAAAACTGCTCCTGCCGCTGAATTAATCAAAAAAGCCGCTGGCATTAAATCAGGTTCTGGTAAACCACTCAAAGATAAAGTTGGCAAAATAACCAAAGCTCAACTTAAAGAAATTGCTGAAAAAAAATTAAGTGATTTGAATACTACTGATATTGAAGCCGCAATGAGAACTATTGCTGGCACCTGTAGACAAATGGGAGTAGAAATAGTTGATTAATTAATAATAATTTTAAAGTGGGAGTGGTAAAAAATAATTGCCACACTTGAACCACTAAATAAAAATATGAAAAAAGTAAAACATAAACCATCAAAAAGATTCTTAGAAGCTAAATCTTTAGTCGATAAGAATAAATCCTATTCTATTGACGAAGCAATAGAATTAGCTAAAAAAACTTCAACTGTTAAATTTGACGCAGGATTAGAAGTTCATGTTAAACTTGGAATTAATCCTAAAAAAACTGATCAGCAAGTTAGATCTGCTGTCTCTTTACCTAATGGTACTGGCAAATCAATTAGAGTAGCTGTTATTTCAACTAATAGCGATCAACTTAAAGCAGCTAAAGCCGCTGGCGCTGAAATTGTAGGAGATCAAGATTTAATTGAAGAAATTAAAGCGGGCAAAATAAATTTTGATGTTTTAATAACTACTCCAGAAACTATGAAGCTTTTAGCTCCGGTAGCTAAAATTTTAGGACCCAAAGGTTTAATGCCTAATCCTAAAGACGGAACTATTACTTCTAATGTATCTGAAGCTGTTACCAATTTAAAACAAGGAAAGATATCTTACAAAAATGATGATAGCGGCAATCTACATGTAATGATTGGCAAAATTTCTTTTGAAAAAGACAAATTAATAGAAAATTTTCAAGCTTTAATAGATAGCATCAACAAAGCAAAGCCAGCTACTGCTAAAGGAACTTTTATTAAAAATATAACTATTGCCTCTTCTATGGGGCCTGGCATTAAAATTGCTTTATAAAATAAAAATATTAAATAAAAAAACACGCTTGTATAATAGCGTGTTTTTTTATTTTTAGATTTTATCCACAATCAAAGAAATTTAAAAAATAAAAACAAATCGCTTTTTTATTTTTAATTTGTTAAAATTTGTTTAAATAATAAAATTAAATTATGAACGAAGAAAATCATGTTCGTCCTTCTTGGGATGAATATTTTATGAAAATATGCCAAGTAGTAGCTAGTCGAGCTACTTGCGATCGAGGCCGTAGTGGTTGTATCATTGTTCGGGACAAACAAATACTAACTACGGGTTATGTTGGCTCCCCTGTCGGTTTACCTCATTGCGACGAAGTTGGCCATCAATTTCATTCTGTAATTCACGAAGACGGCCACCAAAGTCAACATTGTATCCGCACTACTCATGCCGAACAAAATGCGATTTGCCAAGCCGCTAAACTCGGTATTTCCCTTAATGGTGCCACTTTATATTGCAAAATGACTCCTTGCTATGCTTGTGCTAAAATGATAATTAATGTTGGAATTAAAAAAGTCGTCTGCGAAAAAGATTACCATGCAGCCGATCTCAGTAAAGAAATTTTTGCTAAAGCTGGTGTTGAATTAATTATTCTTAATCCAGAAGTGGAGCAATATCCTAAACAATAAATAAATTAATAAACACATGCCTAAATCTAAAAAAATCATTCTTGGTCTAGTAGGAGAAATTGCCGCTGGTAAAGATACAGTCGCTTTATATTTAAAAAAGAAATATAAATCAGAAACAGTTAGTTTTTCACAACCTCTACGCGATATACTGAATTTAATTGGACTAGAACAAAACCGTATTAATCTTTCTAATTTAGGCAAAATTTTAAGAAAACAATTTGGCCAAGATGTCCTCTCACGCGCCATGGCTATCAAAGTCAATGCTAGTAAAGCGCCAATTGTTACTTTACCTAATGTTAGACTAAAAGAAGATATTATTTGGCTTAAAAAAATGCCAAGATTCTATTTAGTACATATTGATGCTGATAGTAAAATTCGTTTTGAACGTTTACGTAAAAGAAAAGGTCAATACATCGATGATACCACTAAAACTTGGACACAATTTCAAAAAGACGCCAAACTTTATACTGAACGACAAATTAGAAAACTTTTCTCTCAATGCAAATACAAATTAGATAATAATGGGAGCTTAAAATCGTTATATCAGCAAATTGATGTTATGATGAAAAAAATTAAAAATAAAAATTAATTTAATATTTTTATTTTGACTAATCTAAAAATTTTTGTTAAAATTTTTAAGCTACTGATGAAAAGTAGTTTTGAACTTTAACAACCAAAAAGGAGATAACAATATGGCTAATCTATTTAGTGTAGAAGGCATTGATGGTTCGGGTAAAAGCACTCAAATTCGTCTCATAGAAAGTTATTTAAAAACAATTAACCTGCCAGTATTAGTAACTCGCGAACCCGGAGGAACAATTTTAGGTGAAGCAATTAGAAGTATTGTCAAATATCCTTGGCTAGTAATTCCAGAGATAGAAAAAATTATAAAATCAAACGAAGAGTTAATTAAAGAATCAGAATTAATGGCTAACAAAAGAAATAAAAATATTTCTTCTGAGTGTGAAATGTTTTTATTTCTGGCCTCTCGAGCTCAGTTTTTTAAAGAAATTGTTAAACCGGCTTTAGATTCTGGTAAATATGTTTTTGTTGACCGCTTACATGATTCTACTAGAGCTTACCAAGGCGGAGGACGCTTTAAGGGCGATCCTGCTATGCGAAAATTTATAAATTTAGCCAATCAAATAGCCATGCTAAACATCAAGCCAAAAGCCACTTTTTTTATTGATGTTAGCATAGAAACTTCACGGCAAAGAATAAATTTATGTTCGTCTGGTAAGGTCGCAACTTTTGAAAAGGAACATGATGAATTCTTTACAAGGGTTAGACAAGAGTATCTTTTAATCGCTCAAGAAGAACCGGAACGTTTTATTGTTATCGATGGTGAACGTCGGCCTGAAGAAATCTTTGAGGATATTAAAAAATATCTTCAAAGATTAATTTAAAAACCAACCAAAAGGAGGAAACAACATGATTTCTGTGAAACTAATTGCGAAACCAGAAATTCCACCATTAGTAGCTGCCCGTCAAGCAGCAGAAACCTGTTACCAACCAACATTACCAGAAGAGGAGATTGAAAATAACGAAAAAACTGCGAAATTTGTTAAAAATAAACTGTTTAATACTGGCCATCACACAACCCTTCAACATAGCTATTTTACTTTTGCTATTGATGGTATTGCTGTGGGTGATGTCACTTTAGGATTACACCTAGTTAATCCTCATTATAACTCCAGTCAAAGAAGCGGTAGGTTTTGTTCGTACAAATACAATGATGGTGAAATGGAAAAAGTAATTTCTGAATATGCTACTTATTTTTGGCCAGAAATTACTGATGAACAACTCCGCATTGTATTGGGTCAGTTTGAATTAGGAAAAAAATTGTATAAAGAAAACATAGCAAAGGCAATGGATTTAGCAGAAAAAGCGCTTCTCAGAGATCGTCCATATAATAGAAGATTCGTGGAAGCTAAGGTTACCAAAATAGCCCAAGAACAGTTGCGTGTATTTCTTCCAGTTATTTTACCTACTGGATTACAATACACCATAAATCTTTCAGCATTGGTAGCTATGTGGCATGCTGCTTTTACTCCTGTGCTGCGCTATGTTACAGAAGAAATGCGCCAACAAATCCAAAATATCTTTCCAGAATTAAAATTTATGTTTTGTTCTGAAAAGAGACGTACAGTTGATTGGTTTTGTGATTATTTTATTAATAACCCTAATTCCTACCAAAATGATTGGAGTGAAAAGTCGCCGGATATTAAATCTGTTGAAGTAAGTTGTGTTAATGGTTTCTCAATTCCAAATTATAGCTTAATGTATCCCGTTAATATGCTAAATTTTATACCAGAAATGATGGATAATCATAGTACGATAATTGTAGAACGTGGAGTAACAATGTCTCTTTGTGCTATGGGACAGGACCAAAGACATAGAACCATAATAAGAAGCGAGCCATATTTTACTGGTAAATTTTATTTGCCGCCTTTAGTATCTAAATTAATAAAGATGGGAGAATTAAAGCCTGAATCAATCAAAAATCTTTTTCATGGGTGGTTAGAAAAATATTCCTATTTTTCTAACAATTTAAAGACTCTATGGATGATCGTGGCTCCTTATGGTGCTATGGTTAGATACAACAAAATAGGGTCACTTAATGCAATATCCCATGAACAGGCAGAAAGATTGTGCTGGCGCTCCCAAGAAGAAATTTTTCACTTAGGGTTATGCCTACGTAATTTATTGAAAGAATCCTACCCTCAATTTCTAAATTTATTTGAACCCTATTGTTTTAAAACTGGCCATTGTATTGAAGGTGTTAATTATTGTGGCCGCGATCTTAGTTTGTGTTCTAGTCCAGAAATGTTTTTCTCTAAACGCCTTATTTAAAAATTTTTTGTACATTTTTATACTCCTAATTATACCCCTAGATAAATCTAGGGGTATTTTTTAATTACCTACTTGATTTTTAACTAAAAAAGCTTAAAATAAATATATATATCTCAAAAATATTCAAAAATAATTATGCCTAAATATATTCCTGTTATTGGTATGGAAATTCATGTCGAATTAAAGACCAAAAGTAAAATGTTTTGTTCTTGTGAGAACGGTTATGAGCTTAAAGATCAACCCAATAAAAATATCTGTCCGATTTGTATGGGGCACCCTGGTATGTTACCAGTAGCCAATTCTCAAGCAATTGAATGGACAATTTTAATTGGTTTAGCTCTAAATTGTGAAATCGCTAAAATTACTAAATTTGATCGTAAAAATTATTTTTATCCCGATTTACCTAAGGGTTATCAAATTTCTCAATACGACCAACCATTAACCTTTAACGGCAAATTAACTATTGGCAATAAAGATATCAATATTATCCGTATTCATTTAGAAGAAGATACTGGCAATCTAAAACATACATCTGATAATGCTTTAGTTGATTTATCTCGCGCTGGTACGCCATTAATTGAATTAGTTACTGGACCATGTATTGATAGTGCTAAAGAAGCTCGTGAATTTTGTCAAGAATATCAACGTATATTGCGCTATTTAGAAATTTCTGATGCCGATATGGAAAAAGGTCAAATGCGTTGTGAGGCTAATGTTTCTTTACAAGAAGAGGGTAAATTTATTATTGAAAATAATGAAGTCAAACCTCTGTTTGATTATCAATTAAATCCAAAAACGGAATTAAAAAATATCAATTCTTTTCGTGCTTTAGAGCGTGCCATTGAGTACGAAATTAAGCGCCAAACTAAAGCCTTAGAAAGCGGAGAAAAATTAATACAAGAAACTAGGGGTTGGGATGAAGCCAGTCAATCTACTTTTAGTCAACGCGTCAAAGAAACTGCCGCTGATTATCGCTATTTCCCTGAACCAGATTTACCTCCACTAATTATTGAGGAAAAAATTATTAATAATTTACGCGCTACACTTCCAGAATTACCTCAAGCTAAATTTAAACGTTTTGTTTCGCAATATCAATTTGATCCAGAAATCGTCTCACTTATTGTTGAAGATAAATATTTAGCTGATTATACTGAAGCTGTTATTTCAGAATTAGTTGGTTGGTTAGTTTCTTTACCAGAAGTTGAAGGAAGTGAAGAAGAAATTATTTCTAATAACATTAAAAAACTTTCTAAATTAGTCGGTAATTGGTTAATTACTCATCTTTTTAAACATCTTAATGAATCGGGACAAAAAATTAAAAACTGCAAAATTACTCCAGAAAACTTTGCTGAATTTTTATCTTTGATTTATACCAATAAAGTAAACAATTTAGCCGCTCAACAAATTTTAGAAACAATGTTTGTTACTGGTAAAGCGCCAATTGAAATTATGGAAGAAAAAAATTTAGCACAAATTAATGATAATGAAACAATAGAAAAAATAGTTGACGCAGTAATTGTTGCTAATCCTAAAGCTGTTGAAGATTTTAAAAATGGTAAAGAAGCTTCTTTTAAATTTTTAGTTGGTCAAGTTATGAAAGAAACTAAAGGTAAAGCTAATCCAGCTTCTATTAATGAATTACTTAATAAAAAATTGAATTAAAATTTATGCCACTTTTTTCCTCTAGCCAAGCCCAAAAATTTACCTCCAAAGAAATTAAATTTTCTCAACTTTATAAAATCGGTACTGGCGGTGGCAAACCGGGATATTCAGTTTTAAGCAAAGCTAAAGATGTTTTAGCTAAAGCTGGTTATGATGAAAAAAAAATATCACAAATAATTACTAGTGATGCTAAAATCCCAGTTAATAAAATGAAAGAAGTAGCCACATTAATGAATAAAGCAGGAGTTTTTGGATTTCAAAAAACACCTAGTTATTTAGTTCAACAATTCTTAACAAAAGAAAGAGTTAAAGCACAAAGTATAGCTAGAATTAGACGAGAACATATTATTGAAGCCTCCCAAGAAGATTTAACTTCTTATAGTACTACTTCTTTAAATCCTCAAGGCCAAAGTCCTAACGTTATTAAAAATAATGAAAATCAACGTCGTAGTCCAATACGCTCATTCTCAAGTGATTCTCAATTAAAAGCTACATCATCCTTATTATCAAAAAGTAATACTTCTAGTTTATTAAATAATAAAGGTAGAGGAATAACCTTTAAACCTAATTTTTAATTAAAAAAAATATGAATGTCTTTGAAATTTTTAAATTAACAAAAAATCCTAACAAAGAGGTTAGTGGAAAACAAAATCAAATTTCTAATGAGGTTATGCCAGAACAACATCAAAAAAAAACAGAAAGAAAAATAACTAGTTCTGCTGCTGCTTTTAGAGAAAAAAATTTTAAAGAAAGCGAGATAGCAAAAAAGATTAAAGGAGTTATTGATTTTAATGATTATAAAAAACAAGAACAAGAAGAATTGAAAAAAAAGATTGATAAAGTTAATTTATTATATAATTTTTTTATAACAGCAAAAGAAAATGGTATTACTGATCCTTTTATTTTAGGAGAAATAGCTAATAATCAAGACGACCTTAATCGAACTAATTTAACTTTAGCTGCTGAAATAATTATTAATAAAAAAGACCAAGAAGAATTATTTACAATAGCTGGCATACCAAAAGAAGAAAGAAAAGCTTTAGCTGAAATGGCTAGTAAAATTATTTTAATGGGCAAAGTAAAAACTAGAGAAACATTAAAACATTTAGGATAATAAATAAAATTTAAAACTCAAAAACTTTGATTAAAATAATCAAAGTTTTTATTTTTTTAAAAATTTCTGAATTTCTTTTTCTGCTTGTGATAAATTTTTAATCCAAATAATATCAGGATTGCGCTTAAACCAAGTCATTTGTCGTTTAGCAAAATGATGAATTTCTTGTTTTAATTTTTCAATTGCTTCTTGATAACTTAATTTTCCTCGCAAAAAATAAGATATATAACGATATTCTAAACCAAATTCATCTAATCTTTTCCAGGTGATTCCTTGACTACGTAATTTCTTAATTTCCTGTATCATACCCTCTTTCAATCGAGAATCAAGACGTTCATCGATGCGGCGATATAATTCTGGTAAAGGAAAAGTTATACCTAAAACCAAAGCGTCATAATCACTACCAATAACACCAGCTTCTGATTTCTTTTTGCCAGAAACATAATATAATTCTAAAACTCTCTGCACTCGACGTCGATTAGCGTGATCTATTTTTTGATAAGTTTTAAAATCAATTTGTTTAAGCTGATTAAGTAATTGTGGCAAACTTAATTTATTTAATTTTTTTCTAATATTAAAAATTTTATTAGTAGATACTTTTTCCCCGCAAAAATTATAACCTTTAATTACCGCATCAATATACAAGCCCGTACCGCCAACTAAAATTGGTAAATGACCCTTGGCTATTACTTTTTCTATAGCTTTGTAAGCTAATCTTTGATATTTAAAAACATTAAATTTTGTTTTAGGACTAATAATATCAATTAAATGGTATGGTACATGTTGAATTGTTTTAAAATTTTTAACATTTTTTTTAGAAAAAATGTTTTCATTTACTTTTTTTTGTTCTATTGTTTCAAAATAATAATCAGCTAGATCCTTCCCTGTCCCAATATCCATACCTCTAAATACTTGACGGCTATCAGCTGAAATAATTTCTCCATTAAAATGACGCGCTAAAGCTACGGCTAATTTAGTTTTACCGGTAGCAGTTGGCCCTAATATAACAACTAATTTTTTATTATCCAAGCTCATAAATAAAGCTTATAATAATTAACTTTTAAAAACAAGAACAAAAAGCTCTCTTAGATAAATTTCTAAGAGAGCATAA
>CAYVUR010000020.1:234-13649 GCA_964455185.1 uncultured Gammaproteobacteria bacterium | reverse complement strand
TATTTTTTTATTAAGAGATAGACTTTTATTAATTAAACCTCTATAATAATAATATCTAAAATTAGAAATTTATTAAATGAACAGAATATTAATAAAAATTACCGATCTAATTGATAATAGTCCTGCTAGACATGATAAATTAATTTATTTTTCTTTATTTTTAGCTTTTTTATTAAATTTTTTCTTATGGGTTTTGATAATAATTTCTTTTTGGAATTCTAAAGAGTATATTATTTTGCAATATAATATTTATTTTGGAATTAGTTCTTTTGGTTCTTGGTATCAACTTTTACTTTTACCTTTGTTAGGATTATTAGTAATTGTGATAAATTTATTAATTTCATTTCAAATATATTTAGAATATCAATTATTAGCTAGAATTATGCCGGTTATGGCATTAATTATAAACATTATTTTAATTATTGTTACTTTTTTACTTATTTATATTAATTTATCTTAAAGTTAATAGATTTATATTTTAATAAATAATATTTTAAATTACATTAATTATGACTATTACTTTAGTGGTTATTAAGATTTTTTTTCTTACTTTTCTTTCTTTTTTTATTGCTATGATCTGGACCCCTCTTTTAACTCATTTTTTATACAAATATAAATTAGGTAAACAGATTAGAGATAGTGTTAAATCACCAATATTTACTGCCATGCATCAGAAAAAATCGGGAACACCTACCATGGGAGGTTTATTAATTTGGGTTACAGTATTAATGCTTTCTGTTGTTATTTATTATTTGTCAATTTGGTTTGATGGTTATTTTACTTTTTTTAATTTTTTAACTAGACCACAAACGCTCCTACCATTAGGGTGTTTAGTAGCCGCAGCTCTAGTTGGTTTAGTTGATGATTATCTTAATGTACGTAAAATTGGACCTTATGGAGGTGGGCTTTCAGTTAAACATCGTCTTTTAGTTTATACTGTTATTGCTTTAGTGGCCGCTTTTTGGTTTTATTTTCGTCTTGATTGGGATTTAATCCGTGTACCTTTGGTGGGTAATTTTAATATCGGCTGGTGGTTTATTCCTTTTGTTATTTTTGTCATTGTAGCCACAGCTTTTTCTGTTAATGAAATTGATGGTTTAGATGGATTAGCTGGAGGAACACTTTTAATTGCTTATACATCATTTGGAGCTATTGCTTTTGCTCAGGGAAAATTTGATTTAGCTACTTTTTGCGGAGTTATTGTAGGAGCTTTATTAGCATTTCTTTGGTTTAATATTACTCCAGCTCGTTTTTTTATGGGTGATACAGGAGCTATGTCTTTAGGTATTACTTTAGCTGTAATTGCAATCCTTACTAATTCAGTTTTACTTTTGCCAATTATTGGTTTTTTATTTGTTGTTGAATCTTTATCAGTAATTATACAAGTTACTTCTAAAAAATTACGCGGCGGTAAAAAAGTTTTTCTTTCAGCACCAATTCATCATCATTTTGAAGCTATTGGTTGGCCAGAAGCTAAAGTTGTTATGCGTTTTTGGGTAATTGCTGGAGTAACAGCAATTGTTGGATTGGTTATATTTTTAATTGATACTGGAGCCTGGAATAGATAATTTAAATTATGGATTTAAATTTAAAAAATAAAAAGGTAACAGTTATGGGATTAGGTCTTTATGAAGAGGGAAGTGGAATTTCTGCTACCAGATTTTTAGTTGAAGCTGGTGCTAAAGTAACTGTTACTGATTTAAAAAATGAAGCAGAATTATCTCAACAACTTAAAAGATTAGGAAATATAAGAAATAAAATTAAGTTGGTTTTAGGTAAGCATCGAGTTAGTGATTTTAAAGGAGTTGATTTAGTAGTTAGAAATCCTGGCGTGCCAGCAAGTTCTAAATTTTTAAAATTGGCTCGAGAAAATAAAATTCCTATTGTTAATGATATTTCACTTTTTTTTCAATTAATTGATCGTAAGCGTATTTTAGCAGTAACTGGAACTCGCGGTAAAAGTACTACTACCACCTTACTTTATGAGCTTATAAAATGTATAGATAAAAATGTAATTTTGGGAGGAAATATTACTAAATCTCCCTTAGCGCAAATGAAAGCTGTAAATCGTGGAGGTAATATAGTTTTAGAATTATCATCTTGGCTTTTAGAAGGTTTAGCTGATATTAAAAAATCTCCTCATTTAGCAATTTTTACTAATATTTATCCAGACCATCTTAATACTTATAAAAATATTAGAGAATATGCTGAAGCTAAAAAAAATATTTTTAAATTTCAAACACCTCAAGATTACGTAATTCTTAATCGTGATAATTCTTATACTTTTAGAATGGGTAAAGAAGTTATTGCTCAAAGATTTTGGTATTCACTTAATTATTTTAAAGAAGAGAATGGTTGTTTTGTTCGTTTAGGAAATATCTATTTTCGTTATAATGGAGTTGAGCAAAAAATTTGTTCAACTAAAATTTTGCTTTTACCGGGTGAACATAATTTATCTAATGCTTTGGCGGCAATTTGTGGCGCTATGATTTATGGAGTTAATGCTAAACAAATAGTTTCTGTTTTGAAAAAATTTACAGGAGTCCCTAACAGGTTAGAATTTTTACGAGATATTAATGGAGTTAAATATTATAACGATACTACATCTACTACACCGGAAGCAACTATTGCCGCTTTACAGGCACTTGGAAAAAAAAGAAATATTATTTTAATTGCTGGCGGATCAGATAAGGGCTTAGATTTTAGAACTTTAAATAAAGAAATTAGTAAATATTGCCGTTTAGTAATATTATTATCAGGTAGTGGAACTGAAAGATTAAAGCCATTACTTTTAAAACAAAAAAATTTAGATTTAGTAGAAGTTAATTCTCTAAAGAATGCAGTGAATTTAGCTAAGAGTCAGGCAAAAAAAGGAGATATTGTATTATTATCTCCTGCTTGTGCTAGTTTTGGAATGTTTGTAAATGAATTTGATCGCGGTAATCAATTTATTAAAATAATAAAATCCTTAAAATAATGATGTCATATAATAAAAATTGGTTAGATAAAATTAAATCTGTTTTATTGTTTAAAGATAAACAAAACTCTCCAGATTGGTATTTAATAGGAGCAATTTGGTTTTTAGTTTTTTTCGGACTTTTAATGATGGCTTCAGCAGGTGTTGCTTTAGGATGGCAAAGATATCAAGATGCTTATTGGCATCTTAAACATCAATTAATTATGGGTGTTTTACCAGGAGTGATTGCTTTTTGGTTCTGTTCAAAAATTAATTATAAATTATGGGAAAAACTTGCTTCTCCGATGCTTTTTGTTTCTATTATTTTATTAGCATTAGTATTTATTCCAGGTATTAGCGCTCCTTGGGGTACTTCTCATAGTTGGATTAGTGTTTTTGGTTTTTCTCTTCAACCATCAGAAATAGTTAAATTAACTTTTTTAATTTATTTAGCGGCTTGGTTGGCTTCTAAAGAAGATCATCATATTCGCGATTTAAGTTATGGATTTATTCCTTTTTTAATTGTTTTATTTATTATTACTACTTTATTAATTTTAGAACCAGATACTGGAACAATGATAGTTATTGTTTTAATGTCTTTAGCAATTTATTTTACTGCGGGAGGAAGTTTATTGCATTTATCATGGTTAGGGATGCTTGGATTTTTAGGTTTAGGTATTATAATTAGATACTCTCCTTATCGTGCAGCGCGTTTAACTACTTTTTTACATCCAGAACTTGATCCTAAAGGTATTGGTTACCATATAAATCAAGCTTTGTTAGCAGTTGGTTCTGGAGGAATATTTGGCCGTGGTTATGGTCGTAGCCGTCAAAAATTCGCTTATCTTCCTGAAGTTGTTGGAGATTCAATTTTTGCTGTGATTGCTGAAGAATTAGGTTTTATTTTATCAGTTATAATTGTTATAATTTTTGCTTTTATAACCTATCGAGGTTTTAAATTAGCCACCTCTTGTAGAGATTCTTTTGGTCGTTTTTTAGTAGTAGGAATTATCACTTGGTTTTCGGTTCAAGCTCTGATTAATATTGGAGCAATTTTAGGTATTATGCCTTTAACTGGAATTCCTCTTCCTTTTATTTCTTATGGCGGTACTTCAATGTTTATATCTTTAGCGGCAACAGGAATTTTATTTAATATTTCAAAGCAAACAGGTAAATAATTTTATGTCTAACAAGATTATATTTTCTGGAGGTGGAACCATGGGCTCAGTTAGTCCTTTAATTGCTGTTTGGCAAGAAATTAAAAGCATTAATCCTGAAACAAATTTTCTTTTTATTGGTACTAAAGATGGGCCAGAAAGACAAGTAATTGAAAGTTATAAAATTCCTTTTATTGCTATTAATGCTGGGAAATTTCGTCGTTATTTTGATTGGAAAAATTTTATTGACCCCTTCAAAGTCATTAGTGGTTTTTTTCAATCACTTAAAATTATTATTAATTTTAAACCTGATGCAGTTATGATTGCTGGATCATTTGTAGGCGTGCCAGTTGCTTGGGCAGCTTGGTTGTTGCGTGTTCCAGTTTTAGTACATCAACAAGATATAAAAGTTGGTTTAGCTAATAAATTAATGTCATGGGCAGCTAAAAAAATCACAGTTTCTTTTAATTTATCACTTAAAGATTTTAATCCTTCAAAAACTATTTTGACTGGTAATGCAATAAGAAAAGAATTTTTGCATTGCGATAAAAAACATAGTCGAGAATTTTTGGGTCTTGATATTAATTTACCAACCGTCCTTATTACTGGAGGTGGCACTGGTTCAGCAAAATTAAATCAAATAACCAAAGAAGCTTTACCGGAAATACTTAAAAATTGTCAGGTAATTCATGTAACTGGAGCAGGTAAAAAAATTAATTTTGAAGCTGATAATTATTATCAATATGAATTTTTTACTCATGAGATGCCCGAAGCAATTTGTGCCGCTGATTTAGTAATAACACGAGCTGGCTTATCTACTCTTTCAGAGCTTACTGCTAGTGGTAAACCAATTATTATTGTTCCAATGTATAAGACACATCAAGAATTTAATGCCGATTATTATAAAAAACATGAAGCGGCTATTGTTTTATCAGAGGATACTTTAAATAGTGAAATATTTGCTAGCATTATTGATGATCTTCTTTCTCATCCAGATAAATTGAAAGAATTATCTCAGAATATTCGTAAAATGATGCCGGCTTCAGGAGCCGAGAAAATAGCAGACATATTATTAAAAATAAAAAAATAATTTTTCAATGAAAATTGATTTAAATAAAATTAATAAAATATATTTTATAGGTATTGGTGGAATTGGTATTTCTGCCGTTGCTGGTATTGCTGATAATAAAAAATTTTTAGTCAAGGGATCAGATGCAACTGAAAGTGAAATAGTTAATAATTTGCGTCAACAAGGAATTGAAGTATTTGTACCTCATGATGCTAAAAATATCAAAAAAGATATTAATTTAATAGTACGTTCAGTTGCTGTACCAGATAATAATCCAGAAATTATTCGAGCTTTAGAATTAAATATTCCTATTATTACTTATCCTCAGTTTTTAGGTTTATTACTTGAAAATAAATTTGCTATTGGAGTTTCTGGTACCGATGGTAAGACAACAACAACTGCTATGATCTCTAAATTAATGATTGATGGCAAAAAAGATCCAACAGTAGTATTAGGAGCTAAAGCCGATTTTCTATTTAATAATTGGCGGGTTGGCAAAAGTGATTATATAATTTTTGAAAGTGATGAATATCGTCGTGCTTTTATTAATTATCATCCCCAAATTGCTGTTATTACCAATATTAATTTAGATCATTTAGATTATTATAAAGACGAACAAGATTATATAAGCGCTTTTATTGATTATATTAAAGGTATGCCTAAAGATGGATTGTTGATTATTAATGCTGATGATGAAAATTGTCAATCTGTTGCAGAAAATTTTAGTGGCAGAATTATTTATTTTTCTTTAGATAGCGGAGCAGATTATATGGCAACTAATATTCGTATTGAGGGAAATAAACAACTGTTTGAATTGTGGTATCATGGAGAATTACTTGAAGAATTTGAATTGTCTTTACCAGGCAGACATAATGTTGCTGATGCTGTAGCGGCAATTATAGTAGCATTAGAAATTGGTATAGATCTTGATATTTGTTGGAAATCGTTGGCTGAATTTAAAGGTGTTTGGAGACGTTTTGAACATTTAGGTAAATTGGGTCGAACAGAAATAATTGCTGATTATGCTCATACACCTGATGCGATAAGAAAAAATATTACTGCTATACGTGATTTTTACCCAGAGGAAAAAATTTTGATTGTCTTTCAGCCTCATCAATATAATAGAACTAAAAATTTTTTTAATGAATTTGTTATTAGTTTTAATGGAGCTGATAAAGTAATTGTTTCTGATATTTATTTTGTTGAAGGTAGAGAAAATCCTAATGATTTTAATATTAATAGTAAAAAATTAACTGAAGCCATTATTGCTAATGGAGTTAATGCAATTTATGGTGGTAACTTAAATCAAACAGAGGAAATAATTAAATACGAGGCAATTAATTTTGATTTAATTTTAATCCTAGGCGCAGGTGACATTTATAATTTAGCTAAAAATTTAGTAAAATAAATAATTAAATATAACAACATAGCATTAAATATATAAAAATTATTAATTATGTTAGATTCAGTTAAAAATAGAGAAGCATTTAATAAAAAAAATCAACAAGAAATTAAAAATATAGAAGAAATAGAAAAAGAAAATAATCAGAAAGATAAAGTAAAAGAAAACGAATTATATCAGAAGCTTTGTAATTATTTTGAGGTTAATAATATTGAAGCTATAAAAAAAGAAATAAGTTTATTATCAGAAGAAGCCATTTATCGTCATCAGATTGATAAGTTAGTAAAACAATTTTTCTTAAGTGCTTTATCTAAAGGAGATATTTTTGCTGCTAATTATTTCAAAGAATTACCTTTTTATTCTAGTGAAGGTATTGATAATGATAAATTAAAATGGGCCATTAAATATTGTGCTCGATTTATTATTGAGAGAGGATTAAAGTCAGAAGAAGTTTCTTTACTTAAAAAACTTGGCATCTCTGAAACAGATTGGAAAGATGCCGCAATTTTAGCTTTACCTCAAATTATGAGTAAAGGAGATTTTGAATTTATTGATAAAATTATAAAAAAATATAATTTATCTTCTCAAGAAGTTGCTAATGAAGCTAAAGTAGCTATCTTAAATATGATTTATGATAACTCTGATTTTCTAGAAAAAGAAAGCGATAATGACAATAAGGAAACAAAAGAGATTTATGTTTTTGATATAGGTTTAGCTTATGATTTAGCAGATAAGTATAACTCTCAAATGAAGATAGAAATAAAGAAAACATTAATTAATAATTTAAATAATGAATATTTTAGTTTTCTAAACGATCTTTTAGATATTAAACAAATAGATTCTTTTAATCAATTTAAAAAAGACCAAGAAATTCAAACTGCTGCTAAAAAAGCCATTTGTCAACTATTAGAAAATTATAGTTTTGATAGCGAAAAAAACATTAATGTTAGAGAGAGTATTTTAATAATTAAAAATAATATATTATCTTCAGAGAATAGTAATAGTCCAGATGTTTTAGACGCAGTTATTAAATGTGTGATTAATTTATTTTCTAATAATAAGATTGATGATGTTTTAAAAATTCAAAAAATTTTTTCTTTAAAAGAAGAAATAATTATTAATATTCTTCAAAAAAGCATATCAAAACTACTTTCAAAAGGAAATGAAAATGATTTTAATTATGCAATCCAAATAAAAGAAATTTTTGATTTATCAGAAAAACTTAATAATAATGAAATAAATCAAGCAGTTAGTCAAGCAATAATCAAAACTCTTTCAAAAGGAAATATTGATAAAGCTTTAGAAATTAAAGATGAATTTAATCTACCAGATGAATTCCTTAATTCCTCAGAAGTACAACAAGCAGCCCAAGAAGGCATGATTAATAGATTATCATATGGAGATATTGATAGAGTTTTGGAAATTAAAAACAAATTTAATCTATCAGATGAATTCCTTAATTCTTATAAAGTACAACAAGCAGCCCAAGAAGGCATGATTAATAGATTATCATATGGAGATGTTAATAAAGTTTTTAAAATAAAAAATGAATTTAATTTATCTGAAGTAATCTTACCGGAAATAGCTAAAAAATCATTAATTATAGTATTATCAGATGGAGACATTGATAAAGCCTTAGAAATTAAAGATGAATTTAATTTACCAGATGAATTCTTTAATTCCTCAGAAGTACAACAAGCAGCCCAAGAAGGTATGATTAATAGATTGTCATATGGAGATATTAATAAAGCTCTTCAGATTAAAAATAATTTTAATTTATCAGAATCATTAATAATTCAAGCAGCACAAGAAGGCATGATTAAGATGTTGAAGGCTTTAAATATTCATAAAGCTTTTAAAATTAAATACAGCTTCAATTTACCAGATGAATTTCTTAATTCTTTAGAAGTACAAAAGTTAGCTCAAGAATTAATGATTGATAGATTGTCATTCGGAGATATTTATAATGTTTTTAAAATTAAAGACAAATTTAATCTACCAGATGAATTCCTTAATTCTTATAAAGTACAACAAGCAGCCCAAGAAGGCATGATTAATAGATTATCATATGGAGATATTGATAGAGTTTTGGAAATTAAAAACAAATTTAATCTACCAGATGAATTCCTTAATTCTTATAAAGTACAACAAGTAGCACAGGAAGGCGTAACTAATAGATTATCATATGGAGATATTGATAAAGCTATTATTATCAAAGAAGAATTTAATTTATCAGAAGAAGTATTAATTAAATTAGCTCAAGAGGTGATGATAGATGAATTATTAATTGGAGATATTAGTACTGCCATTCGTATTAAAGATAATTTTAATTTTTCTAATGATTTTATTAATTCTTATAAAATAAAAAAAGAAACAAAAAAAAGAATAGTTAAAAAACTTCTAGATTTAGAAGATATTAATAGTATTTTTTTTATCAAAGAAGAATTTAATTTATCAGAATCATTAATAATTCAAGTAGCTAAAGAAGTAATACTTAATAAATTATCTGATGGAAATATTAATAAAGTTCTTAAAATCAAAGAATCTTTTAATTTGCCAGATGAATTCCTTAATTCTTCAGAGGTAAAACAAGCAGCTAAGCAGGGAATGATTAAAGAGCTATTAAATGGGCATAGATATATTGATGATACTCTTAAAATCAAAAATGAATTTAACTTACCAGAGACAATAGTAATTGAAGCAACTCAAGAAGCATTAATTAGAGTATTATCATCTGGAAATATTAATAAAGTTCTTAAAATCAAAGAATCTTTTAATTTACCAGATGAATTCCTTAATTCTTCAGAGGTACAACAAGCAGCTAAGCAGGGAATAGCTAATAGATTATTAAATGGAAATATTGATAGCGCTCTTAAAATCAAAGAATCTTTTAATTTACCAGATGAATTCCTTAATTCTTCAGAGGTACAACAAGCAGCTAAGCAGGGAATGATAAACAAATTATTAGATGGATGTATTAATAGTGCTTTTGAGATTAAAAACAAATTTAATCTACCAGATGAATTCCTTAATTCTTTTGAAGTACAACAAGCAACTCAAGAAATAACGATTAAGATGCTATTAAATGGATATATTGATATTGTTATTCAAATAAAAGACGACTTTAATTTATCTGATAATTTTTTTAATTCTTATAAAGTACAACAAGCAGCACAGGAAGGGATAATTCATGAATTATTAGATGATAATATTAATAATGCTGTTTTAATTAAAGAAGAATTTAATTTACCAGAAACAACAGTAATTAAAGCGGCTAAGCAAGTAATGATAAACAAATTATTAGATGGATTTATTAATAGTGCTTTTGAGATTAAAAACAAATTTAATCTACCAGATGAATTCCTTAATTCTTTTGAAGTACAACAAGCAGTTAAACAAGGAATGATTAAGACATTAGTTAATGGAGATGTTAATAACGCTCTTAAAATTAAAGAAAAACTTAATTTACCAGAAACAATATTAATTGAAGCAGCTAAGCAGGGAATGATTAAAGCACTAATGAAGGGAAATATTGATAGTGTTTTTAAAATCAAAAAATCTTTTAATCTACAAGAAACAATATTAATTGAAGCAGCTAAGCAGGGAATGATAAGATTATTATCAAATGGGGATATTAATAATGCTTTAGCAATTAAAAAAGAATTTAATTTACCCGACGAATTTATTAACTCTTTGGAAGTACAAAGGGTAGTAATAAATTTTTTAGATGCTAATTTATTAGAATTAGATATTGATAGTATTTTATTAATCATAAATAGTTTTAAATTACCCAAACATTATATTAACAATATTATTTCAAATAATACTTTAGAATTTATTGAAGCAAATAAATATGAAGTAATTATTCAAATTAGAAAAGAACTTAAATTAAGTCCAGATAAAGCTCTTAATACTTCTCTTGATATTTTTGGTAATTTTATTACCCCAGAAATTTATCAAGATATTAAAATATTGTTAGAAGTAAAGGGTATTGAAGATATACCTAAAAATTTAAAATCATTAGGCATTAAAAAAGTGGGTGATGCAGGAATACCTAAATTAAAAGAAATTATTTCTGATTTTAGAAATAAATTAAAAAACCCTAATTATCATGGTGATAATTTAGAAAATCCTATTTTTGAATCTTTTCTTAAAGAATGTGTTCGTTATAAAGTTAGTCAATGGGGCGATCATGATGATATTAATTTTAAAAATGTAATCGCAACTCATCGAGATTTTTATTTTAATGGCAAAATAAAAGAATTAGATGAGAGATACCAACCAAGTAAAATATTAAATATTGCTAAGAAAAAGATGGATAATAATGAAGGGAAACAATTTGAATATAGTGAACAATTTAAAATAAGATATGATATTTTAAGAAAATCAATTATTGAGGCTTATAAATTGTTTGAAGCATCAAAATTTAAAAAATTAGAAGTAGAACAAAAAGGGCCATTAAATTCATTATTTACAGAATTTAATGAGATTAAAGCTAAATTAATTATTGAATTAGAAGAAAAACTAATTAAAATAAAGCACAATCCTAATATAAAGTTAGAAGTTATTGATAATTTATCTAAAAAAATAGATTTTTTGAAAGAAACTAATTTTCGTAGTATTAAAAATTTTGAAGATAATTTTACTAAATTATCAGAATATAAAGAATTTAATGAATTATTAAGAAAACTTGTTTTTTATTTAGCTTTTCATAGTCATCAAATAAAAATTAATGAAGAGTTAATAAATAATGCAAAATTAAATAAAGAGCCATCAATTAATGAATTAGCTTGGACTTTAGAATTTATCAATCATATCACTAATCAAGAAACTAGAGATAAATATTTTAATAATAATTTAGCAAAAAAAGCTTTTATTAAATTGACTAATGCTAGAGCGTTGGAAGAAGAATATACAAGATTTCAAGATTTTTTTCAAGTTTTTTGTGGAAAAGTTGGAATGCAATTTATTCCCACCAGGGGTTTATTAATGGAATTTTCTGGTCATATTGCTGACGCTTGCTGGGCTTCAAAAGAAAGTTGTTTAGCTAGAAATCATCCTAATAAATTAGCTTTAATTATGGTTCAAAATCCTAATTCAATTAAAGAAAAACTAGTTGGATCTTGTATATTAATTGAAACTAAAAGCAATAAAGGTGAACCACTTTTAATTATACGAGGACTTAATCCTATTGAAAATGTAATTAATGAATTATTAGTTAAAGATTTTTATCAAAAAATAACTGATTATTTAAAAGAAATAGCTAATAGTTTAGGTAGAAAATTAGCAATAGTTGTTGATGATCATCAAGGCGGCTCTGGATCTAATCGTTCAGCGGTTTATAATTTTTTATCAGAGAATTGTAAGAAAAATAAAGTAATTTTGGCTTCATTTAAAGACTCTGATTTTAATGGTTATAATATAGTTAATAATTGTTATTTAGTAGAATAAACGATTATTAATAAAGATTAATTATTTTATAAAATAAAAATTAGAATAATAATTAAATATTTATTATGTCAAGCCATAATTATAATTTGGATTTATGGCATCTTGATTCTAAATTACAAAAAAGAACTATAAAAAAGAAAAAAAATACTCCAAGTTTTTCTACACAAAAAAAAGTTTTAGAACAAACAAATTGGTTAACAAAGACTAAGAAAAAATAGTATGTTAGAAATTAAAGAAAATGAATTATTATCAAATCACACAACTTTTCACATTGGCGGTCCAGCAAAATATTTTTGTTCAGTTTCAAATTTAGATGAATTACAAGAGGCAATTGTTTGGGCTAATAACAAAAACATTAATTATAAAGTAATTGGTGGAGGAAGTAATTTATTAGTTTCAGATAATGGTTATAATGGTTTAATTATAAAATATTTTGGAAATAAATTAGATATTAAACAAGATAAATTAATTGCTATTGCTGGTACTTCTTTGTCTTTTGCTATGAATGAATCATTAAAGGCGAATTTAGCTGGATTAGAATGGGCGGCGGGAATTCCTGGGACAATTGGTGGTGCGGTTTATAATAATACAGGGGCTTATGGTGGAGAAATTTCACAAGTTTTTTTTGAAGCTGATTTATTACAAGAAAACAAAATTAAAATCTTAACAGCTAAAGATTTAAATTTTGGCTATCGTACAAGTAGATTAAAAGAAGGAAAAATTAAAGGAGTAGTTTTATCAGTCAAATTAATTTTACAAAAAGTTTCTGATGAAGATATTATTGAAATTAATAATAAAATTAAAAAAATTTTATTAGATCGTTATAATAAATCAAGTGAGGGTTTGTCTGCTGGTAGTACTTTTAAAAATATTGTTTTAAGTAAAGAAAAAATTAATAAATTTAGAGAAAAATTTCCTCAATTACCGGTTGAATTTGTAAATAATTGTACAATTCCCGCTGCTTGGTTAATAGATCAATGTGGTTTGAAAGGAAAAAAGATAGGTGGTGCTATGGTTTCAGAAATTCATGCAGGGAAGATTACTAATATTGGTGGAGCAACAGCTGAAGATGTTATTATACTTATTTCTATTATTAAACAAAAAGTTAGAAATAAATTTAGTTTGCAGTTAACAGAAGAAATAGAATTTTTAGGATTTTAAATATCGTTAATATTATATTATAATATTTTTATTATAATTAATAATTAATATAAAAATATGAATATTAAAATTAAAGCTACTAAAATTGAACTTACTAAAGCTATTGAAGCAGCTATTAATGAAAAATTAAATAAATTAAATAAATATTCTGATAATATTATCAGTGCTGAAGTTGAGGTTGGTAAAACTACAGCCCATCATCATAAAGGAAATGTTTTT
>CAYVUR010000020.1:0-207 GCA_964455185.1 uncultured Gammaproteobacteria bacterium | reverse complement strand
ACCTCAAAAAATAATTCGTGCTGAAGCTGAAACTAATGATTTGTATAAATCATTAACTAAAGTTAGAGATAAATTAAAAATTGAATTAATCAAGTATAAAGAAACAAGAAAATAAATTTTTATAAATTATAAATAATATTTACAAATAATAATTTTTATATTAATATATTATTTATATATACTTTAGTTCTTTAACAATTTATTTTA
>CAYVUR010000019.1:1472-14211 GCA_964455185.1 uncultured Gammaproteobacteria bacterium | reverse complement strand
AAAATATTTTAATTAATTATCTCTAATAATTTTCTTTTTAATTTTACCAATTGTTTAATATTTTTAGCTTCAATATTTAATCTAATCAATGGTTCAGTATGAGAGAGGCGAATATTAAAAAACCATTCTTCCGATTTGGATACTACCGATAAACCATCAATTTCATTAAAGCTCTCATTTTTAAATTGTTGTTTGATTTTATTTTTTAAATTATCAAAATTTTTTATTGGAAGATTAATTTCTCCTGAAATTAGATAATTCTTTTTAAATTTAGATACTGCTTTTGATAAACTAATTTTTTTATCTTTTAAATATTCTAACACCATTAAAACTGGCAAAATTACTTCACCATAAACATAATTTTTTCTACCCTTTATCCAAGAAAAATTAAACATAAAATGTCCTGAATTTTCACAGCCAAAAATAATTTTTCTTGCTTCCATAGTACGAACGATATTAGTATAACCACTACGATTAAAAATAACTTTGCCTCCATTAGTTTCAATAACATTTTTTATTCCTAAATTTAATCGAGCATCTACTAATATTTTTTGATGTTTTTTCTTATTCAAAATAATTTCAGATAATAAACAATTAATATAATACGGCTCTACTATGGCTCCGGTCTCATCTACAAAAATAGCTCGATCACCATCGCCATCAAAAATAATTCCTAAATCAGCTTTAAATTTTTTAATTTCCTTAATTATTAAACTTTGATTTTCTTTCAATAAAGGATTAGGGCCATGGTCGGGATATTTATCATTAGCATGAAAATTCATACGAAGCGAATAAAGAGGCAAATCAGCAAAAATTTCTTCTGCTAATCTTGCCCCCGAACCACCAGAAGCATCTAATATTATTTTAAATCCAGTAAGTTTTTTAAAATCAATTATTGATTTTAAAAAATTCTTATATGCTAAAGAAATAGAAATAAATTGTATCTCTCCTTTAAGATTATTTAAATTATCTACTTTAACTTTATTTGCTAATTTAATAATCTTATTTAAATCATTAGACATACCAAAACAACGCCCCTGAGAGTCACACATTTTAAGGCCAGTTTGTTCAATGGGTGAATGCGAGGCAGTCACCATACACCCTCCATCAAACTTTTTAATACCAACAGCAAAAAATAATTCTGGCGTAGCACAAACTCCTAAACTAAAAACTTTAACCTTAGCTTTTGATAAACCAGCAATAAAAGCCCAAAAAATCTTTTCTGATTCCAATCTAGTATCACGTCCTACAATTACTTGCTTAGCTTTAATAAATTTAGCAAAAGCCAATCCTAAAGCATAAGCAGTCTTTTCATCAATTTCTTGAGGGTATTTGCCACGAATATCATACTCTCTTAAAATTTTAGAATTTATTTTCATTTTTAATTATTATGAATTAATTTAATTTATTTAATTTTATCATTTTTAACTGCCACAGCCAATAAATTACAACCAGTAAAAATAGTAGCTAATTCTCCTTTATTATTTTCAAAATTAATTTTTTCAATAGTAAAACCTGATTGTTTAAGTAATTGTTTCATTTCTCTCTTGCTAAAAGAATGAACATAACGCAAATTATCACTAGTCAAAGATTTCCAAGGTACAAAAGCATCAGATATTCTCCATGTTCCATATTTAATTTTTTCTTTATAGTTTAACAGATATTTCCAATAACGAAACTTTCTATGATTCTCCCAAACTTGCCAAAGATTCCAATTAGACATTATTAATCGACCACCGGGACGTAAAGATTTATAAATACTTTTAAGCACTTTAATTCTTAAATTGTTACTAGGTATATGATGTAAAACAGCTATCATTAAAACTAAATCAAATTGATTGTTATAATTAATATTTAAAATATCTCCAACTATAAAATTAATTCTTGGTTTATCAAAAAATTTTTGTTTAGCAATATTAATTAATTCTTGACTATTATCAATTCCTAGATATTCAATTTCTGAATTAAAAAAAATTTCAGCCAAACGCCCATTACCACAACCTAAATCCAATACTTTATCTTTAGGCTTAACATATTTATTAAATTGCTCAAAACCTAACCATAATTTACTTCGAGTATCAGAAAATTGTGGCGCGATACTATTATAAATATCTTTAGTTTGTTTTAATATTTTTTGTATTTGCTCATCTTTCATAATAAATTTACTTTAACATTTTATAATTATTAAAGCAAAAATTGATAATTGAAATTATTATTACTTTATGTTATGTTATATTATAAAAACTTATGAATCAAAACATTTTAAAATCTATTGTTTTTAATATCATTAAAAATAATCCTAAATCTGAAAAAGAATTATTTAATTTAGCTCGCATTGAAGCCGGCAAATTTAAATTACCTTCTCCAGAAAAATCATCTTTACTTGCCACTTATCGTAAATTACTTAAAACCGGTGTAATAAAACAAAATAAACTATTAGAACAATTGCTTACAAAACGTGCCGTACGCACCATGTCTGGGGTTGCTGTTATTTCAGTTTTAACTAAACCGTTCCCTTGTCCTGGCAAATGTATTTTTTGTCCTACAGAAAAAAACATGCCAAAATCATATCTTTCTAATGAACCAGCGGTGATGCGTGCTATTATTAATAATTTTGATCCTTACCGCCAAGTAACAATGCGACTTAAAGCTTTAAAAAATAATGGACATGCCACTGATAAAATTGAACTTATTATCATGGGAGGTACTTGGAGTTACCATTCACCACAATATCAAAAATGGTTTATTAAAAGATGTTTTGACGCGCTCAATAATTATCAAGCAAAAACCTTAACTGAAGCACAGAAGAAAAATGAAACCGCTAAACATCGTTGTGTCGGCTTAACTTTAGAAACGCGTCCTGATTATATTTCTAATAAAGAAATTAAAAAAATGCGCGAATTAGGTTGTACTCGTGTTGAACTTGGAATACAACATCTTGATGATAAAATATTAAAAATTAATCGCCGTGGACATTCTGTTAAACAAAGTATTAAAGCTATAAAGTTACTTAAAGATGCTGGTTTCAAAATTAATTTACATTTGATGCTTAATCTGTATGGTTCTAATGTCAAGCGAGACTTCAAAATGTTTCAACAATTGTATAGTAATGGCAATTTTATGCCAGACATGATTAAAATTTATCCTTGTGTAGTTAATGAACATGCCTATTTATATAAATTATATAAACAAAAAAAATATAAACCTTATACTGAAAAACAACTTGAAGAATTAATTAAAAAAATTAAAAAAATTACTCCGCCTTGGGTACGTATTACGCGACTCATCCGTGATATTCCTGAAGAATCAATTATTGCTGGAAATAAAAAAACTAATTTACGTCAACTTTTACAAGAACAAGCTAAGCAAGAAGGTTGGTCTTGTCAATGTATCCGTTGCCGTGAAGCAGGCCATCAATCAAAACAAATGCAAAAAATTAAACTTAATAAAATTAAATATCAAGCAAACGATGGAATTGAATATTTTTTAAGTTTTGAATCTTTTGATAAAAAAGTTTTATATGCTTTTTTGCGTTTACGTTTTCCAAGTAATCCACAAAAACCTAGTTTAAAAGAATTAAAAGACGCCGCTCTAATCCGTGAAGTTCATACTTACGGCCAATTAACAAATTTAGGTGAAAAAGGAAATGTGCAACATTTGGGTTTAGGAAAAAAATTACTAGCAGAAGCTGAAAAAATTTCTCAACAATATGGCTATAAAAAAATTGCTGTTATTGCTGGTATCGGCGTTCGTCAATATTATCAAAAAAATGGTTATCATCTTGAAAGAACATACATGATTAAAAATTTAAAATAAAAAATTAATACCAAATTAATAATTAATATAAAAATTTAATAACAAAAAAATTCCTAATTAGGAATTTTTTTGTTATTTAGTTAAAAACGTAAAACAATACCAAAAAAATGGCAATCAAAAAATCTTTATTTAATTTTTATTCAGAAATTGATTCAACTACTTCTTCTTTAATTGAAGTTTCAGATTTAACTGATTTACTTTTACCTTTCAAAGCGTCTTTAAGATTTTTACCAGCTTTAAACTTAGCTACTACTACTGTTGGAATTTCGATTTTCTCTTGCGGATTTCGAGGATTAATTCCTTCTCTACCCTTACGAGGACGAGCTGAGAAAGTACCGAAACCAGTTAAAACCACTTCACCGCCCGCCTTCATTTCAGCAGTAGCAATATCAGTAAAAGCTTCTAAAGCTTTTTCTGCTTGGGCTTTAGTGATGCCGACTTTGTCAGCAATCTTTTGAGCCAATTCTGCTTTGTTCATATGTTTATTAATAAAATAAATTTTTTCTAAAAATAAATTTATTTTACTTCTATAATTTTATTAATTCTTTCAATTTTTATTGTTTTTCTTTGGCGAGGACAAATTTCCAAATAAACTGCATTTAAAATTACTTTTCCGTAAGCTGGTAAATCATGTTTTTTAGAAGATTTACCAATTCCTAAAAACATATTAAGTATTTGTTGCCTATTTGAACCAATAATCGAATCTTTATATCCTACCATTCCCGCATCACTAATAAACCCAGTTCCTCCTTCTAAAATTTGCTCATCTGCAGTTTGAACATGGGTATGTGTGCCAATTATAGCGGCTACTCGACCATCAAAATAATTAGCTAAAGCGGCTTTTTCAGAAGTGGCTTCAGCGTGAAAATCCACTAAATATAAAGCTTTTCTATCTTTAGCGATTATTTTATCAAGTACAGCAAAGGGGCTATGTACTTTTTCATCAATAAATACCCTCCCTAATAAGTTTATCACAATTAAATTATTTTCGCCAATTTTAAATTCCATCCAACCTTTACCTGATTTAGTTTTCGGATAATTAGCTGGTCGAATAATTTTATTAGAAAGATTATTTAAAACTTCATCACTCCCTGCCTTTTCCCAAGCATGATTGCCAGAGGTGAAGCCATCAATGCCTGCTGTATGCATTTCATCTAAAGTTTTTTTAGTAAAACCAATTCCGTGAGCTAAGTTTTCTGCATTAGCTATCACTAAATCAGGTTGATACTTTTTCTTTAAATGTGGTAAATATAAATTTATAGCATTACGACCAATTTTACCAATTATATCAGCTATAAAAATTATTTTAATCATCTATTTTAATTATTAAATTATCTAGCATATTCTATAACTCTTTTCTCTCTAATAACATTAACTTTAATTTCTCCAGGATATTTAAGTTCACTTTCAATTTTTTCAGCAATATCTTTAGCTAATTTAATAGCTTTTAAATCATCTATTTCTTCAGGAGAAACAAAAACTCTAACTTCTCGTCCTGCTTGAATAGCATAAACTTTATCAACTCCAGAAAATGATTGGGCAATATTTTCTAATTCTCCTAAACGTTGTAAATAATTTTCATAAGAATCTTTTCTTGCTCCTTCTCGAGCTCCAGAAATAGCATCAGCAACTTTAACAATTAAAGCCTCTAAAGTACTGGGTTTATCATTATGATGTTCAAATACTCCAGCAATAATATCATCGCTAATACCAAATTTTTTACAAATATCACGTCCAATTTCTGGATGAGTTCCTTGAACTTCATGGTCGACTGCTTTACCAATGTCATGTAACAAGCCAGCTTTTTTGGCTACTATCACATTAGCGCCTAATTCAGCTGCAAGCATTCCTGAAAGAATAGAAACTTCTATTGAATGATTAAGAATGTTCTGTCCATATGAAGTTCGATATTTCAAACGTCCAATAATTTGAATTAATTTAGGATCAAAACCAGTAATTCCTAATTCGTACAAGGCATTTTCTCCAGCTTTTTTAATATCTAAAGCTATTTCTTGTTTTGCCTCTTGAATAGCATCTTCAATACGAGCTGGATGTATGCGTCCATCAAAGATTAATTTTTCAATAGCTTTTTTAGCTACCTGTCTTCTAATTGGAGAAAAAGAAGATAAAGTAATAGCTTGTGGGGTATCATCAATAATAATCTCTACCCCAGTTAATTGTTCTATAGTTTTGATATTACGCCCTTCACGTCCAATAATTCTACCTTTCATTTCATCGCTTGGCAAATCAACTGTTGAAGAAGTAGTTTCTGCAGCATGAGATGAAGCACAACGTTCAATTACAACTGATAAAATTTCTTTAGCTTTTTTTTCTAACTCTTCTGAAGCTTCTTGTTCTAATTTACGAATACGATTAACTAATGCTTCGGAAACCATTTTTTCAGCATTATCCATTAAAATTTTTTCTGCCTCAGCTTTAGTTAAACCGGCAATTTTTTCTAATTTTGCTAATTGTTCTTCACGAATCTTATTAATTTCTTCTTTAGCTTTATTAATTTTCTCTGTCTTATCTGCTAAATCTTGCTTTTGATTTTCTAAATCTAAAATTTTTTGATCAAACATTGCCTCACGCTTCTCTAAGCGTATTTTAGCATTATCTATTTCCTGCTTAATCTGTTTAGCTTCAACTTTAGCATCATCTAAAATTTTTAAAGCTTTTTCTTGCGCTTGTAATAAAATTTCCTTTTGTTTGGCTTTAGCTTCACTTAAAGTTTTTTCTATTTTAGCTTCAATACTATCTTTTCTATACTGAGCTAATTGTCGACGTACTAAGTAGCCCAAAACAAAACCTAATGGTAGTACTATTAAAGCTACTATTATTAATAATATTATTATTTCCATATATTTCCTTTTCACTCAAGAAAAGGAGTTTTAATAAAATCGAAAGAATATATAACCGGAACCTAAAAATAAACATCTGCCGTCTCTAACGGCAGGTAATTATTTTCTTGTTTTTTAATCCGGGGAGAAGCTTTCATTTTTTTAAAAAAAAATAACTAAATTAAAATAAACTTCTTATTCTATCGAATTCCATCATAAACATCCTTTTCTTGATTTGATTATTAATTATACTAATTTTATCTTACCACGAAATAATCTTTTAGTCAAACAATTTACAAAACTAAATTTTATAATTATCATTTAATATTTAAAAACATAATTATTTATTGACATAATTATTTTTCTGTATTAAACTTTCTTATAAAGATATGATTTATTTTCTTAAACAGAAAAAAATAAGCAAGCTAGATTTTAAAAAAATAGATATTCATTTATTTATAAAAATCGTCCGTTAAACAACGGACGATTTTTTTATTAATAAAAAGCACCTTAAAATTTTAAAAATTATAAAAAATCTTAAATTACTAAACAATGGAGGAAAAATCATGCAAATCTTAATCGTTCAACTTAAAAAAATATTTGATTTGAAATTAAATAATAAAATAAAAAAATCAAATCAAACTTCTTCAGTCAATTCTGCAAAGAATATAAATATTAATGCTGGTTCATTTTTTTACTGCCAACATGGCCAACCAGAACACCATCATTGTTCTTTGTGTGAAAAAGAATCAAAAAAATTACCTAGTTTTTTTGATGAATGAGCAACAATGACCTGAGCAAGTCATAAAACTGCTCTAATTTTTTTAAAAAAATTTAAATTACAAAAAAGCCGGAAAAAACAATCTGACTTTAATGATAATTCAATTATCTATTTTAGAAAAACTATTTAATGATTTTATCAATAATCCCATATTCAATTGCTTCTTCTGGAGACATATAATAATCTCGATCTGTATCTTTTTCAATCTGATTTAAACTACGATTAGTATGTTTATTTAATATCTTATCCAATTTAGCTTTAACTTTCAAAATATGTTCAGCGCGAATCTTAATATCAGTAGCTTGGCCTTCTGCTCCACCCATTACTTGATGAATCATAATTTCAGCATTAGGTAAAGCAAAACGTTTACCTTTAGCGCCTCCAGCAAGAATTACAGCGCCCATAGACGCAGCTGTACCAACACAAATCGTTGAAACATCAGCTTTAATATGTTGCATAGTGTCATAAATTGCTAAACCAGCAGAAACAGAACCGCCAGGGGAATTAATATATAATTTAATATCTGATTTTTCATCTTCATTGTCTAAAAACAATAATTGAGCAATTACTGTATTAGCAACTGCATCATCAATAGGTGAACCTAAAAAAATAATTCTATCTTTAAGTAAGCGCGAATAAATATCATAAGCACGCTCACCTAAACTAGTTTTCTCTAATACTGTAGGAATTAAATACATATTTTTAATCTTTAATTTTATATAATTATATTTTTATACTATCATTAATTCGCCATTTTTTTCAATTATTTGCCAATTAACAGTAAAGCCAGCCGCCTTTTGATGTCCTCCACCACCAAAAATTTGACAAAATTTAGCTAAATCAACATCATCACGTTTAGTGCGCCAACTGGCCTTAATTTTATCTGAATAAATATGAAAAACTGCTACCGCTGAAACATCAACAATTACATTTAAAAAATTAGCTAAACCTTGTAATTCATCTTCTTTTACTCCAAATTTACGAAAATCTTCATCTTTTATATAAGTATAAGCAATATTTAATTCTTTATTAACTTTTAATCTTGATAAAACTTCGCCCCATAATTTTAATCCATTTAATGATTTATTACGCATGGCATAATCTATAATTTGAAAAATTTTAACTCCTTTTTTAATTAATTCAGACGAAATTAATATTGACTGAGAATTAGTAGCAGCATTACTAAATCCATTAGTATCAGCTAAAATTCCAGCTAATAAACAAGTAGCAATAGTGCGATCAATAGGATAATTAATAGTTAAGAAATAATAATAAATAATTTCACAAGTTGAGCTAGTATAAGGATTAATAATATTTAAAAAAGCAAACCCCTTATTACTAATATGATGATCAATTACAACAGTTAATTTATTAAATAAATCTTGTTGTGTCATGCCTGCACGGTCAACAGAAGAACAATCAAAAAAAATTATTAAATCCCAATTTTTATTTAAAATAGACGAATCAGAAATAAGATCTTCACTTCCTGGCATAAAAGAAATGTATTGTGGGGCACTATCGGGAATATAACAACTAATTTTTTTTCCTAAATGTAAAAGATAAGAACGAAAAGCTAAAACCGAACCAACAGCATCTTGATCAGGTTGTGCATGACCTACTAAAAGAATTGAATTTGCTTTAACAATCATCTTTTCTAATTTTTCAAAAAGATTATCTTTCATGTTTTGAATTTAATCGTTAATTTTAAATAATTTACTTAAACCTGTCAAATATGATAAAATAAAAAAAACAAATCTTATGAACAAATTAGATAATCTCTTTGCTATTAATAAACTTGATTGCCAACAAGTTGCTGAATCTTTAACATTATTTCCAGAACAATTAATTTCGGGTTGGCAAAGTTCAAAAGCTATTAAGCTACCATCAACTTATAAAAAAAATACAGAAATTATTTTTTGCGGCATGGGTGGATCAAATCTCGCCTCAGAAATGTTGCGTGATATTTATGGAACAAAAATAATTAAACCAATAATTTTGGTTAGAAATTATAATTTACCATCCTTTGCTTCCAATAATAGTTTAATTATTATCTCTAGTTATTCTGGCAATACTGAAGAAACAATCTCTTGCCTTAAACAAGCTATTAAAATAAAAGCTAAAATAATTGTAATTACCAGCGGCGGCAAAATATTAACCATAGCTAAAAAAAATAATTTACCAATAATTAAAATAGATACTAAACTTAATCCTTCTCAACAACCTCGTTATGGTTTAGGATTACAATTAGGGGCAATTTTAGAATTAATTAATAATCTTGAAGAGATTAAATTAGATGAAAAAAATTTTAAAAACTCTTGCCAAAGAATTAAAATCATAGAAACTGAATTATTGCCAGTTATTAAAAAAGAAAAAAACATAGCTAAACAATTAGCTTTAAGTTTAACAAAAAAAATAATTTTTATAACAGCCGGAGAACACTTAAAAAGTAATGCTCATATTTTAGCTAATCAAATTAATGAAAGCGCTAAACAATTAGCTATGCCCTTTCATATTCCTGAATTAAATCATCATTTATTAGAAGCTTTTTCTTATCCATCACAAGTAATTAAAAATTGTCTTTTATTATCACTAACTTCACCTTTATATGAGAAAAAAATTCAAAAAAGATTTTTTGCTACTGGAAAAATTTTTCATCAATTAAAAATTAAGCATTTAATTTTAGAATCATCTGCTAATAATTATTTAGATTCCGCTTTAGAAATTTTAATTTATGGTAGTTGGGTTAGTTTTTACTTAGCTATATTAAATAATAAAAATCCTGCTTCAATTCCTTGGGTAGAATCGTTTAAGAAAGAATTGAAGACTTAATTGTTTTTTAAGTAAAAACGATAAACAAATTCAGTGTGTTTTTATAAAAATTCCCGCCTTAAGGGCGGGAATTTTAATTTGTTAAACTAAATATTTTTTAGATTTAACTTGTTTACTTTGAAGCAATATCGGCTAAGTTTATTAGCACAAACTGAGCAATGGCATAAGCCGCAAAAACGATAATTAAACCTGCAACAGCTTGTTTAATCATCTCTTTAGCTTTGTCAACTTTTTTGGAATCACCTTGAGCTGTGGTCCAGATAAATCCAGCATAAATAATAAGTATTACTAAAATTAATCCTAATATTCCCAGTACTATATTAACTCCAGATCCAATCATTTTAGCTAATGAATATTGATCATTACTACCATTAAAAGTTTGGTCAAGTCCAGATTGATTCAGTTGCGTATTTATAACAGTTCCTAAATCTTCAGCTCCAACCACCAAAGGCGCCAAAAAAATTACCAAGATAGCAAAAGAAGCCAAATGCTTACTATATTTTTTTAAAATTCCTAACATAATAATTTATATTATTTTTAATTTTTATTATTTTTATAATTAATGATTATAAGTAGATGATGCTAAAGCAGAAACAACAAAAAATTCTATAGCATAAGCTGCAAATACAATTGCTAATCCTATAATTCCATTTTTGAGCATATCCTTAGCTTTGTCAACTTTTTTGGAATCACCTTGAGCCGTGGTCCAGATAAATCCAGCATAAATAATAATCACCAAAAATAGTAAGCCAAGAAATCCCAAAACAAATTCTATTATATTACCAATAAAAACTGCTAATTTAGGACTTTTATCAAGTCCAGTTCCAACTACTGCATTTTTAAGATAATTTAAACTATCAGCAGCAAAAACCGGCAAAGAAATTAATAATCCGCAAAATACTAAATAAAAAATAATCAAATTTATTTTTTTAATACCAAAATTCATTTAATTTTCAATTACTAATATATACTATTTCAAGGAGAGATTTTTCTCTCCTTGAAACATATATTTAATTAACCTTTAATAATAGAAGTGAGACTACTCATTACAAATGAAGCTATAGCATAAGCCGCCAAAATTACTATTAAACCTATTATACCTGAAAAAATCATCTTCTTAGCTTTATCAACTTTATCAGGTTCACCTCCAGCAGTCATCCAAATAAAGCCTCCCCAAAGGATAATTAGAACTACAATTACACCAAGCACACCCATAATAACACGAATAATACCAGCTATAATATCAGCTAAACTAGCATTATTACCTTGTTGACTCATGTTATCTTGGAGTTCGCTCCAAATATCTTGTTGTTCTTGAGCTGAAACTGTATTTACTGCTAATGGTAAAACAAATAAAGCTATAATAACCCAAACTAAAAATCCGGCTAAAAATTTTTTGGTTGTTGTTTTCATATTTTCACCCCCTTTCTCTTTCTTCTCCCTTAGGGAGAATTTTATAATTTAATTATATCATTAAATAAATATTAAGCCAAGTTTAGTAAAATTATTTAACACCTAAAGCTTCAAATAGCGTTAAAACAATACCATAAGAAGCAAAAATAATAAATAAACCATAAACTGACCAAATCATTACTTGTTTACCCTTCTCAACTTTCTTTGAATCACCCATAGAAGACATCCAAAGTATGCCACCATAAATAAAAGCCAACAATGCCAATAATCCTGTAAATCCAAGCACAAATTTAATTAATTGATTTATTAAACTAGTAACTCCAGTAACACCTACTCCTCCGCTAGCTAAAGGATTGTCTAATTGAACTGCAAAAACAGGAGTTATAATTAATAAATAAAAAATTATAATTATAAACAAAAAATATTTCCTTATTATTTTCATATTTAATTTTTAAAAATATTTAAAAAATAAAACAATAATTTATCAATTTAATCACTAAGACCTTCACTAGGAATACTATCTAATAAATTAACATCATCTATTGTTGTTCCTTGATTATTATTTGTATTGATTGTTTGATTTGTTTCTGGTCCTACAATATTATTATTCAACGATTGATTGCTTTGGATATTAAGTGGAGTACATTGGACTGAATTACTAAACTCTTTATTGCCTCTAAGTGCTTGCCATAACAATTCAACTAAAGAATAACTAATAAATATTACTATCATTCCAATAACCGCTGCTTTAATCGCAGCCGTTCCTTTACTAACTTTTTGAGCATCGCCATAAGAAATCATCCACATTAAACCACCATAAATAAAAATCAAAAGTACCACAACTCCTGATAACCCAAGAATCATTTCTGTGCCATTTACTCCTACTTGAATTAAATCACAAGGTGTACATAAACCAGTTTTAATACAATCAATTCCTTCAAGTATGTAATTAACAGCATTGACCGGAACAGCAACTATAAATTCTATAATAAATAGAATGCTTAAAAAAATACTTGAAAAGGAAAATTTTTTATAATTAATTAACATAAATAAATTATAT
>CAYVUR010000019.1:0-1454 GCA_964455185.1 uncultured Gammaproteobacteria bacterium | reverse complement strand
TTATATCAAAAAAAATAAATTTTAGTAATTAAATAATTTTAACGTTTAATGAAAGTTTGAGAAATTTTACTAATAGCTAAATTTAAAATATCATTAATTTTTCTTTCATCAGTTAAAACAAGATATTGTTCAATCATATCTTTAAAAGCTTTTTCTGTTGCCGCAATATCATATCCTTTATACCAAGTAACTGCAGTAAGAGCTTGTGATACTGAAGGATATAAATCTTCATCATCAAGTTGTGTAGAGATTAAAGCCCGTTGCGCCGTAGGACGATGAGTTTTGTTGAGAAATTTTTTAATTTCATCTGGTTGATTCATAAATAATATAAAATCCCAAGCTTCTGATTTATAGGACGATTTTTTAGAAACAACTTCTACAGAATAATTAGCATAATTTCTAATTGGAGTATTAGAAATTTGTGGTATAGGTGCTAAACCAAAATTAACTTTTGAACGTGATCTAATTTGTGGAATATGATAATTATATCCAAAGAAAAATGCTACTTTACCGTTCAAAAAAGCTTCAAAAGAACTGGGCATTGATGTATCCCAACAAAAAACATCTTTACTAGGTTGAGCAAAATCAGTATAAAACTGCAACGCTTCTAATCCAGCATTTACGCCACTTTTAACACCTTCTTTGTTAATTCGATTAAACATCGTCAGTTTATTATCACTAACCATAGTGACGCCATTTTGAATCATTAATATTGATAAAATATCAAAAGATCTATCAACATTATATCCTGTGCCAAGAGCCGTTCCTGATTGAATTATTTTATTCTCTGTTTCGTAGCGAGTAGTTTTAGTAACAGCTTTTTGAAATTCTGTCCAATTGGTAGGAATTTGAGAAACACCTGATTGATTAAGAATGTCTTTATTATAAATCATGATTAAAGTTTCTAAAGACAACGGCAACCCCCAAACCTTGCCATCTATCACCACATCATTAAAAACTGTATCAACATATTTTTCTTTAATTTCTCTTAAAGTAGGAGATTTTTTAGTACGTAATTCTACTACAGTCTGTTTTTGAATAGTGCCTTTCTCATATTGATAGGCCATCTGTATTTCTTTAGGCATTGGCTCAATTTTTGATTGATAAGCTACCAGCCAAGATTGAGGAATAGAAAAAATATCTGGACCCCGATCTTCAGCCAAAGCATTGAGTAACTCCTTTTCGTATTCTTCTAATCTAAATTTACGATAATTAATAGTAATATTAGGATGTTGTGATTGATAATCAGCAATAATCTCTGCAAAAGCATCAGTATCATCGGCTGGACGCCAGTAATTAATAGTAATAGGTTTAATTTTTTCCTGTTCTGCTTTACTTAAAAGTCTACAACCAGAAAAACCAGAAGTTGACAAAAAAACAATTAGTAATATAGAAATTATCTTAAAATTGCGCCTAAAAACAGTTTTGAGCATAGTTTTTATTTAATTAAATAT
>CAYVUR010000018.1:7501-14582 GCA_964455185.1 uncultured Gammaproteobacteria bacterium | reverse complement strand
TTATAATTATTAAATTATAAAATGAGACGATTATAGGTATAACAATTTTTAAAATAATAAACCAAAGTGGTTTAATAAAACTTTCCCAAATACCAATAACTGTAATCGTATACAAGCCAACTAAAACATAAAATATTATTTTTAATTTAGTATCGTCTTCCATAATTAATTATTAAATCTAAAATGACAAACGTCACCATCCTGTATTACATAATCTTTACCTTCAAGACGAATTAAACCTTTTTCTTTAGCTTTAGTTTCACCGCCTGCTTTAATTAAATCGTTACAATTAATAACTTCAGCTCGAATAAATCCTTTCTCAAAATCACTATGAATAACTCCAGCGGCTTGAGGCGCTTTAGTGCCACGTTTAATTGTCCAAGCTTTAGTTTCCATTTCTCCCGAAGTTATAAAAGTAATTAAATCTAAAGCATCATAAGCTTTTTTAATAAGTCTATCCAGCCCAGAAGAATTTAATTGTAATTCTTTTAAATAAAGTTTTGCTTCTTCTTCTGGTAATTCAGCGAGTTCAGCTTCTATTTTAGCAGAAATAGTTAAAAAATCAGTTTCTTGAAAAATTTTATCTTCATCAACATTAAGAACATAAATCATTGGTTTCATAGTAAGCAAACATAAATCTTTAACTAAAAGTTTTTCTTCGGGGTCAATAATAATTTCATTAGCCAATTTTCCAGCTTCAAGTCCATTTTTCAATCGTTCAAGAATTGGTTGTAATTCTAAAGCTTCTTTTTTACCAGCTCTAACTTCTTTACTATTTGTAATAGAACGTTTTTCAATAGTCGCTAAATCAGCAAAAATTAATTCTAAATTTATTGTTTCCTGATCTGATTGGGGATCAATTTTACCAGCTACATGAATAACATTACTATCAGAAAACTGACGTATTACCTGAACAATAGCATCAACTTCTCTAATATTAGCTAAAAATTTATTGCCTAAACCTTCACCTTTTGAAGCTCCTTTAACTATACCAGCAATATCAATAAATTCAATCGTTGTGGGAACTATTTTTGCTGAATGAGAAATTTTACCTAATGCTTCTAATCTGGGGTCAGGAACGGCCACGACTCCAACATTAGGATCTATAGTACAAAAAGGGTAATTAGCTGCGTCTACCTGTTTTTTAGTTAAAGCTTTAAAAAGAGTGGATTTACCAACATTAGGCAATCCAACTATACCAATAGAAAATGACATTGTAAAAATTAATATTGTGCCTAAATAATAACAAAAAATTCTATAAAAATCAATTGAAAAAAAGAAGTTTATTTGTTAGAATATTATCATTATGAAAATAATTTATAGTTTATCTGGACAAGGATTTGGACATTCTACCAGAAGCAAAGAAACAATTAGACATTTAATAAATAAAGGACATGAAGTAAAAGTAATGATTTATGGTCAAGCTTTTTTACTTTTAGGACAAGAATTTGAAACTTGGGAAATACCAGGATTAACTTTGACATATAAATATAATAACTTAAGTTATTTTCGCACTATTTCTAAAAATATAATTAATACTAAAAAATTATTATCTGAATTTTTAAAAATTTATAGAAAAATAAAAGAATTTAATCCTGATTTAATTATTACTGATTTTGAACCATTGTCAGCTCTAATCGCTAAATTATTAAAAAAACCTTTAATATCAATAGACAATCAACATCAATTGACTCATACTAAAATAGATATACCCTTCAAATATCGCAAAAATTTATTCATAACCAAAATTATTATTAATCTAATGGTTTGGGGAGCAAATAAATATTTGATAACTTCTTTTTTTAGAACTATAGTAAAAAATAATAAAGCTGAAATTCTGCCACCTGTATTAAGAAAAGAAATTCTTGATTTAAAACCTTATTATGGTGATTATTTATTAATTTATGAAGGAGCTGAATTATCAAAAATATTACCAATTCTTAAAGAAAGTGGGATTAAATGTATAATTTTTGGACCACATCGAGAAGGTCAAGAAGGCAATCTTATTTTTAAAAATTTTAATATTGAAGAATGGCTTAAATATCTTGAAGGAGCCAAAGCAGTTATTGCAACTGGCGGAGCTAGTCTTATATCTGAATGCGTCTACTTAAAAAAACCTTACCTAGTATTGCCAATAAAAAAACAAATAGAACAAATAATTAATGCTATTTATTTAAAAAAACTTGGATATGGCGAATGTTCTTTTGGATTAACTAAAGGAATATTTAATAATTTTATTGATAATTTACCACATTATATAGAAGCTTTATCATTAGTCTCTAAATCAGGGAATGATGAAGTGTTTTCTAGACTTGATGAAATTATTAAAGAAATATCTAAGTCTTGATTCTCTATTATTTTTTTGTTAATATATCTAATAATTCGAAATAATTCGGGCGCATAGCTCAGCTGGTAGAGCAGTTGCCTCTTAAGCAAACGGTCGCAGGTTCGAATCCTGCTGCGCCCACTAAACTCCACTTCTAGGATATTATTCTAAAGCATCCGTAGCTCAACTGGATAGAGCGCCTGGCTTCGGACCAGGAGGTTGTGGGTTCGACTCCTGCCGGGTGCATAAAATAAAAACAGTGCCTATTGCACTGTTTTTATTTTATGTTGTAAATTATAAGCTTCGCACAAATTTTTTTGAAAAAAATTACACATTATATTGTGCAGAACAGTCAATTCTTAAAAGTTTAATACTGGTGCCCGGAGCCGGACTCGAACCGGCACGGAGTATTAGTCCAAAGGATTTTAAGTCCTTCGTGTCTACCAGTTCCACCATCCGGGCCTAAAATAAATAATTTTTATTGTCAAAGCGGCGAACCGGATTCGAACCGGCGACCTTCTCCTTGGCAAGGAGACGTTCTAGCCAACTGAACTACCGCCGCAAACTCTATTGAAATAAAATTAATTTTCGCTTTAATAATATAGCAAAAAAATTATTGATAGTCAATAATTTAAAAACCGTTTTGCATTGCAATATTAGCATCAAAACTTTCTTTATCTATTAAGCCATTTTTATATAGTTTATTAAGAGAATTTTCCATAGTTAACATTCCATCTTTTGCGCTTGTTTGAATAACTGTTTTAATTTGAGAAATTTTATTTTCTCTAATAAGATTAGAGACTGCTGGGGTATTAATTAAAATTTCTCTAGCCGCAACTCTACCACCACCTATAGCTGGCAGTAACCTCTGAGTTAAAACCCCTCTTAAAGTAAGGGATATTTGAACACGTACTTGATTTTGTTGATGTGGCGGAAATATATCAATAATACGATCAATAGTTTGTGCGGCACTATAAGTATGTAAAGTAGCAAAAACTAAATGTCCTGTTTCAGCTAAAGTAATAGTAGTAGCAATTGTTTCTAAATTTCTCATTTCTCCAACCATAATAACATTAGGATCTTGTCTTAAAGCATGAACTAATCCGTCTTGAAATGAAAGCATATCAGAACCCAATTGTCGTTGTCGAATAATACTTTTTTGAGGATGAAAAATAAATTCAATAGGATCTTCTAGAGTAATAATATTTAAGCGCCTGTTTTGATTAATATAATTAATCATAGCGGCTAAAGAAGTAGATTTTCCACATCCCGTTGGACCAGTAACCAAAATTAAACCTCGATCAAGATTGCAAAGATTATACACAATTTTAGGCATACCAATTTCTTCCATAGTAGGAATTTCTTTAGGTATAACTCTGGCAGCAAGAGCAGGAAATCCCTTTTCATAACAAAGATTTATTCTAAAACGATTACCTTTTTCATCTTCAAAAGAAAAATCAAGATTCTTTTCTATAGAAAATTTTTTATAAAGATTATCATTTAAGATTTCTTTACAAATCGCATCTATTTCTTTAGCAGAAATAACTTCATTACCAATTGGTTGCAATATTCCATCAACTCTAATATGAGGTGGCAACCCCGCTATTAAATGAAGATCGGAAGCCTTTTCTTTTATTGTTTTTGATAATAGAGATTCTATATCCATATATTCACCTTCCATTAATAAAAATTAATTATTCCATTTTTTCTTTATTAAAGCGTTTTGTGCCGCTTGAATTTGCGCTTCTTGTTTACTAGAACCTTCACCAGTTGCTACTAATTCTTTATCTAAATAAACTCCAACTTTGAAAATTTTAGCATGATCTGGACCACGAGAACTAATAACTTTATAAGAAGGAGTAATACCTTCTTTTTCTTGAGCTTTTTCTTGAAAATTACTTTTAGGGTCTATATAAAGTTTTTTCTTAATAATATCGTCAAGTTTAACTATAATATTCCTCAAAATAAATTTTTTTGCTGAAGAAAAACCGTGCTCTAAATAAATTGCTCCAATAATTGCTTCTATGGCATTAGCTATAATATACATTCTTGCTTTAGAATTTTTATCACGACTTTCACCTTTACTCATTAAAATAAATTCTTCAATACCTAATTTTTTTCCAACTTCAGCTAAAGAATCTCCATTAACTAAACTAGCGCGCCAATTAGTTAATTCTCCTTCTGGGTTAGGATAATTATGATAAAGATACTCAGTTACTGCCAATTCTAATACCGCATCACCAAGAAATTCTAAACGTTCATTATGGTCTAATTTAAAATTTGGATGCTCATTAAGATAAGACCGATGTACAACTGCTTGTATCAATAAATCTTGATTATTAAATTTAAATCCAATTATTTTTTCTAATTTTGCAATATCGGACATAGTTATTTCTTTATTTAAATAAAGAAATAACAACCTGACAGAGCAACAATAATTTATTACGCCGTCACGTTGTTACTTTCATTTAATTTTAATTGATTCTGTTCTGTTTTTATTTTTTCTGCTGCAAGCTTTTTATCAATTTCTTTTTCACCCATATCTTTATATACTGCTCCTAAAACTCCATTTACAAATTTACCTGAAGATTCTCCACCAAAAGCTTTAGCTAATTCAATAGCTTCATTAATAGCAACTTTAGCCGGAATTTCTGGATCATACTTTAATTCATAAATACCAAGTCGCAAAACATTTCTATCAACTATAGTAATTTGATCAAGCGGCCATTCTGGAGCAAATTTAACTATTAAAGAATTAATTTCATCAATATATTTAATTACACCTTTTACTAAGCGCTCCATAAATCCTCCATCATTAAAATCAGGAGCAAAAGATTCTTTATTTTGCCGAAGTATTTCTAAAATATCAGTTTTTCTATCATTAAAATCCCACTGATATAAAGTTTGTATTGCTATAGTTCTTCCTAAATGTCTATTAGACATAATTAAAAGTTTTAAACTTTATAAAACGCAAATACAAGCTAAAAAAATTAAAAGTTATTATTTATTTTTCTTTTGTTTTGATTTATTTTTAGTAAAACTTTTAACTTTAATAACTTCTCTATTTTTATATGTGCCACATTTAGAACAAGCATGATGCGGCATAACTGGTTTACCACATTTAGAACACTTAACTAAAGCTTTCGGCTTTAAAGCAAAATGAGAAGCTCTTTCTTTTTTAGATGTTTTAGTTCTTTTTTTACTAGGCAATCCCATATCTACTCTTTACTATTTATTATTTTTTAATACTTTAACATATTTTAAGTTTTTTTGCAAATTAAAATTATTTTAAAAATTTACTAGCTAAATAAGTTGCTAATGGCATCGAGGTTATCAAGCCAATGACACCGACTAGAGTACGAACAATTTCGGTAGCAATTACATCATTATTGATAATTTTCCAAAAATCCAATCCCTGATTCAATCCCAAATAAAACATCACTAAAAGCGGTAAAGAAACACCAGCATAAGCTAAAAAAAGTGTATTAACAATTGCTCCCAAATGAGTATTACCAATTTTATAAGCAGAAAAAAAAGTTTTTGAGACTGTCAAATGAGGATTAGCTTCTTTAATTTGTGCCACTGCCTCTATTTGTCCTACAACAATATCATCCAAAACACCAAGTGATCCAATTAAAATTCCAGCTAAAAGCAATCCTTGAAAATTTATAGAACCAGCCATCGTCCCAATTAAAAGTGTTGCTTCTTCAGAAGCAAACCCTGATAAACGTGACCATAAAACAAAAATCCAAGACAATAATAAGGTAGTTAATAAAGATAAAAATATAGAGACAATCGCTAAGTGAGATTTTTTATTAAAACCTTCTGTTATATAAATAATGGTCATTAGTATAAGAAAAACACCAATAGCAGCAACCAAAACTGGATCAAATCCTTTTAATATCAAAGGGATTATAACTAAAAATATTACCCCAAAACTAAAAATTAAGCTAAATAATGAACGAAAACCCTTAAATCCACCAATGACAATAGTAGTAATAAGAAAGATTAAAAATAATAATCCAAGTTGTCTAGTTCTAACATAGTCAGTTACAATGAAAAATTCTTTCCCTTCTAAATCATTAATGTAATCCACATAAACCTTATCTCCCACCTTATACTTACCCATTGACACTAAATCAAAATTTCCAATACCATTTGAAATAATTTTTTTACCTTGATAATCACCTTCCAATCCTAATAATAAAAGATTTTGCTGAATTGCCTGAGAGTCATCTTCTCGGTTAATAGTTTTTTCTTCTAAAACTTTTAAAACTTCAGCCCGAAAAGAATTGTTTTTCGCATCATCCGCAAAAACAGTTACAGGCAAAAAAAAGAATAAAAAAAATAATGTTACTATTAAAATTATCCTTTTCATGAAAATTAACAATTATTGTTGTCTTGTTTTTTAAAAACATTTTTAAAATTACAAACAATCCAACGCCAATGTAAAATTAAATGAATTATAACTAAGACAATCAAAGCTATTCCTGCCCAGTCATGAATAGTAGAATAAGTAGCTTTAGTTATTCCCCAAAATTCTTGATAACGGCCCTGTCTTACACCTCCCGGCAAAAAGAAGAAAATAATTAATCCAGTTTTAGCTACCAACAAAAAAGCAACAAAAGCTAAAAAATCAACTAAAAAATTAAGTTTATTTTTGTTCATAAATTTTATATTTTATTTTATTTAAGTATATATAAATTATATCAAAATTAATATAATTAAAAAATTTTTATAAAAAATTAAAAAGCA
>CAYVUR010000018.1:0-7469 GCA_964455185.1 uncultured Gammaproteobacteria bacterium | reverse complement strand
AAAAAGCAAGATTTTTAAACTAGCTTTTAATATTTTTCAACTAATCCTAGAAGCATCAGAACTGCTTTATTTGAGTCGGTAAATTTTTTTGCTAAAAACCACCATTACGGTGTTTTTTTTATTTAAAAATTATTTAAAATATCAAATTTTTCTCATTAATATCACTAATTCTGCCAACAAACTTCTACATCAGAACCTATTTTTTCCTTAATAAACTCCTTAGCATCGTAATATGAACCGATTTTATCGATTAATCCAGCTTTTAATGCAGCCTCACCCATAATTGTTGAGCCATCAGCTAGTTTATAAACATCTGCAATATTTAATTTCCTATTCTGAGCTACTAATTGAACAAAATTGTTATAGATAATATCTAAGTCTCTCTGGTATAAATCCTTTTCTTCTTTAGTTAGTGGTTTATCGGGACTACCAGTATCTTTAAATTTACCGGAACTAAGCTCAATAAATTTAATCCCCTCCCTCCTATTCTTTTCAGTATAATCAAGATAAGAATAAGTAACCCCGATACTACCAATATCACTCCATTTAGAAGCAAAAATAGTCTGGGCGCCTGTAGCAGCCAAATAAGCGGCAGAAGTACCAATGCCTCTAATATAGGCAACAACTGGCTTACTTGAATTTTTAAAAGCATTCATAATTTCCTCACCTCCAACAGGAGAACCACCATGAGAATCTATTTCAACCAAAATTCCTTTTATTTTCTCATCTTTATTAGCTTTCTGAACAAAATATAAAATCTCATCAGCAGAAGTCTGATCAACTGTTAAGTTCTGATCGGAATCAAAAACATCATTAGGGTGATAAGTGACTACTGCCCCATGAATACGGAGACCAAAGACATTACAATTTTCTTGATCATTTTTCTCTGTATTTAAAATATCTTCCATAGCAACATCGGAATGATCTGTTGAAGAATTATTACTACCATCATCGCTCAGAAAGATATAAGCACCAATAATTAACACGCTCCAAAAAACGATAACGGTAACGGCAACAACAATTCTTTCCAATGATTTCAATAAGCGATTTGCCCCGTCTTTAATTTCATTATAATCCATATTATTTTATTTAATTATTTCAATTGAATTAGCAATAACATGGGGAACACACTCACCAAAAATAGTATTGTAATAAGCGCAAGTCATACCAGTCATATCACCTTTAATCTTAACTTTGTCACCTCCACCATTATACAATCCATTTGTTATAACCATAAACTGCTTATATTTTGCGTTTTGATCAAATCTTTTCACTCCAATCGCTTCTCCACTCAAAAATACAGCCATAACATAACCACTCCATTCAATTGGATATGGTTTTTTGAAATCTTTTTCACACTCACAAGCTTTATCGAGAGCGGCTTGCATTTCATTAATCTTATTATCATCTAATTTCTCTACTGCCTCATCTGTCGATGATTCTTGTTCAATAACATTAAGCGCTGGTTCATTAGTAGTACTAACTGATTGTAAGTTTATTTTAGAAGAGGGAACGCAACCAGATAAAAATAATACCAAACAGATCACGGTCAAACTAAAAAATAATTTATTCATATTAATTAATATTTTTCTTTTTTAATATTTTTTCTTACGAGTTAAAATAGTACCTTTTGCTATATTTCACTTGAATTAAATCTCTCACTGTGATCTTGATAAATGAGATTAATATTATACATTATGATTATATCATAAATTTAAAAAATCAATAATTAAATAAAAATTATCAATTGATGATATATTATAATTAATCTCGGTTCCAGTCTTACAAAAAAGATTCTAAAGATTTTAGATTTGAAATATAGAAACTTGTTCTAAATAAAAAGCGAAGTTTTTGACTTCGCTCTTAATTATTCTGGGTGGCTATCGGGAATTGAACCCGAGACAACAGTGCCACAAACTGCTGTGTTACCACTACACCATAGCCACCATATTTAATTCGCTCCCAACAAAAACCAAATTCATATCGCAGATTCGGGAAATTCACATTTTAAATTACAAAAAGCAAATAGCGTCCGCGGTAGGAATCGAACCTACGACCAATAGCTTAGAAGGCTACTGCTCTATCCACTGAGCTACGCGGACATTAAAAAATAACAAAAAAATATTAACAAACACACGATAAAAAGTCAATTACTAAAATTAATAAATTTATTACTTTTAACTTTTATTAAATTTATCAATGGCTTTTTTAATTGCTTTTAAAGCATTTTTCCTTTTACCAAAATTCTGCACTTTTGACCAACGATTAGCTTCCATTTCTTTATATTGCTTAAAAAATAATTTAATTCTTTCTTTAGTAGGATTATCAATATCATCAAGGTCTTTAACGTGAGCATAAAAAGGATCAATATCATGAGCTGGTACTGCTAATATTTTAGTATCAATTCCATGTTCATCTTCCATATCTAATAAACCAATAGGTCGACAAACCATAACTGATCCGGGAGTAACTGGCATTGATGATAAAATCATTACATCCATAGCATCGCCATCATCGGCTAAAGTCATAGGAATAAAACCATAATTAAAAGGATAAACCGAAGCGCTCCCAATGAATCTATCAACTTCTATAGCATCCATTTTTTCATCAAATTCATATTTAACTCCTGATCCTTGAGGAATTTCGACAACTACATTTATTTCTTCTGGCGCTTTTTTGCCAGCGGTTATTTTTTTTAAATCCATATAATTAAGCTCCAAATAATTCTGCAAGTCCCATTAAATCAATTATAATAGGCATTACATTTTCGCCACGAATATGTCCCAAGCGACCTTTAGAACATTCGCGCTCATTAAAAGCATTAATATCATCAGTTCTAACGCCTTCACCCTTAAAAGTTATAGGTACAGGATCACCAGTATGTTGTTTTAGAGCAGAAGAAGTAGTATGGTCCGCAGTAATTACAAATAAAAATTCATTATCTTCGGCTAACGGCTTAAGAGCGGCATCAATTTTTTCAATAAATTCTACCTTACCCAAATAATTTCCATCTTCAGCTAAAGTATCAGCCGCTTTAATATGAACAAAAGTAATATTATAATCTTTAGATAATTCTAGGGCTTTGTTAATTTTATTTTGTAAATTAGAATTCCATAATCCTGTTACCCCAGAAGCTGGGTCAAAATCATAAACCGTCATACCCAAAACTTTAGCAATACCTTTATATAATGGGCCGCCAGCAACAAATACAGCATCTAAATTATATTTATCTTTAAAAGATGGCATATTTTCTGGAATAGCTCCAGCGCCACGAAATAAAATAACATTGGCTGGTAATTTACCGTTAGCGATACGTTCTTGATTGGCTGGACAATTTTTTAATTTTTCAATCACAATTTTACTAAACTTATTTAACACTTCAGCAGTGAATTTAGCTTCGTCACTATTATCTAATGGTCTAACTTCGTGTAGTGGCATACCAACTTTATGAGGGTCTTGATCAGAAACTTTAGGTGATAATCCCGGTCCACGCATAATCATGCCAATACGATGACCTAAACTCTCTTTTAAAATAAATTTAATACCATCAATTTCAATATCACCTAAATAATCTACAATAAATTTAGTTGACTCTGGTCTACCAGCGCGACGATCAATAACCAATCCAGCATCATCTAAAGTTCCAGCATTAGCGCGAAAAGCGACATCACCTTGATTAACATCCATGCCTATGCCAGCACACTCAAAAGGTCCGCGACCTGAATAATAAATATAAGGATCATAACCAAAAATTGATAAGTGAGCAGTATCGCTACCCGGACGAACTCCAATATCAACTGTATGCATCATGCCAGATAAACCATCAATGGCAATCTTATCCAAATTTGGAGTTTTAGCATATTCAAGTGGAGTTTTATTATCAAGTTCTTTAATTGGACGATCTGCTAATCCATCACAAATTACAAAAAAAACTTTTTTCATAAACAAATAAATTAATTTTACAGAATAAATTTTATCATTTTATTAATCTTTGAGCAAACAAAAAACTGCTTTTTAAAGCAGTTTTTTGTTTTTTATATCTATCCTTTTATTTCTTCTTTAATTTTATCTAACAATTTTTCTATATTTTCCGCTTGATTTTGACTATCATCTAATAAAAACTTTAATTTAGGAAAATTATGCAAAACTATTTTCTTTGCTAAAATATTCTGCAAACGTTTAGCTAATAAATTCATTTTATGAATAATATAATCTGCTTGATCCTCTGGAAATACGGACATTTTTACTTGAGCATAACACAAATCTGAAGAAACATTAACTTCCGTTATTGTAGCTAAAGTTCCTATCGGCAATTCAATATTTTTATTAATAATTTCACCAAGTTGTTGTAAAATTAATTCATTAACTTTTGTTATTCTCTCTGACATAAATTAATTTTTCTTTTCTGTTTGATAGAATTCAATAATATCTCCTTCTTCAATTAATGGTCTACCTTCAAAAGTAAGGCCACATTCTTGTCCTTCGGCAACATGTTCTACTACTTTTCTAAAACATTCTATGCGAGTAATTTTACCAATAGTTATAGGCTCATTATTACGTATCACAATTGCTGTATCAGTAGGAATTAAACCTCCCTCAATAACTGACCCACCAATAATCATATTGCGATTTTCTCTACGAAAAACTTTAAGCACTTTAAGTTTACCAATTAATTTTTGAGTTATTTCTTGAGATTTAATTATTTTAATTTTTTCCTGAATCGCTTCAAGCAAATGATAAATAACCTCATAAATTTTAATATCAACCTTTTTATCACGAGCCAAAGAAATAACCACCGTTGTTGGTTTAACTTTAAAACCAATTATCTCTGCTTTTGATGTTTCTGCTTTAAGTACATCGGCTTCAGTAATAATTCCCAATCCTTTACTAATAATTTTAATTTTAATATCTGAAGTTTCTAATTTTGCCAATGATTCAATAATTGCCTCCAAAGAACCTAAAACATCGGCTTTAATAATTAAATTAATTGTTTTAATATTATCATTATTTTCTTCTTTAGAAGTCGAAAAAACAGAAAAATCTTTCTGAGCATTTAAACGATGCTGTTTAAAATTACGATTTAATTCTTTAATTTTATTATCATCGCAAAACTCCAAAATACTTCCAACTTCCGGAGCAAATTTAAGGCCAATTATTTTAGCTGGGGTTCCGGGGGTGGCAAATTCAATATTTTCTCCTTTATAGTTTTTTAAGGCTCTAACCTTACCACAAAAATCATTACCTGAACATAAATTATCACCAACTTTTAATGTCCCCGCTTGTATTAAAATAGTAGCAACTCGACCTTCTCCTTTATTAATATGAGATTCGATAATAGTACCAATAGCTGGTCGATCAGGATCAGACATAATATTTTCAGCATTTAAATCAGCTACCAAAAGTAAAGTATCAAGTAAATCATCTATGCCTGTGCCTTCTTTAGCAGAAACAGGAACACAAATAACTTTTCCGCCCCAATCTTCTGGCAGTAAGCCTAAAGCTGATAAATCGCTTTTAGTTTTTTCAATATCAGCTTCTGGTTTATCAATTTTATTAATAGCAACAACAAAAGGAATTTTGGCGTCTTGAATAATTTTAATTGCTTCTTTAGTTTGTGGTTGCACACCGTCATCAGCGGCTACCACTAAAATGGCAATATCAGCGACACGCGCGCCACGCGAACGCATAGCCGTAAAAGCTTCGTGTCCCGGAGTATCAATAAAAGTAATTAATCTGCCATTTTTATGTACTTGATAAGCGCCAATATGCTGAGTAATTCCTCCAGCTTCAGTTGCTACTACATCAGTTTTTCTGATGGCATCTAAAATTTTAGTTTTACCATGATCAACATGACCCATAACCACAATTACGGGAGGACGAGCAATTTTTTTAACTTGTTCTTTAGTAAGAATCTCTTTTAATTTTTCTTGAGAAGCAATGCTAAAAGCATCATTTTCTATTGTATCACTTGCTTCTACAGTAAAACCCAACTCTTCACCAATAATTACTGCTGTATCAAAATCAATACGTTCATTCATTGAAACTAATACCCCATTTTTCATTAAAGTAGCTAACAATTTATTAATTGGTAAACCCATCATAGCGGCTAATTCTCTAACAGTAATTACTGGCGGAATTTTAATAATTCCACCAACTTTATCAACATTTTCCTTATCATTAACTTCTCCACGAATTTCATTAAGTTTACGCTGTTCCCATTCTTTTTTAGCTTGAGATCGCCAAGCCTCCATAATTTTTAAAGCTATACGATCATCAACTTTAATTGCTCTTTTACCAATATCAAAACCCAAGCTAGGAAGCTTGTTTAATAATTCATTAGAAGTTGTCTTTAATCGTCTGGCTAATTCAGCTACATTCATGAATATTTAATTAAAATTATTAAAGTTGTTTTAACAATACCAGAAAAACAATAAAAAATCAAGGTTTATTAAAATAATTAATTGAAATATCTTAATAAATTATTTATAGTATCAAATATAGAATAATTTAATTAAATCTATGAACAAAACCAAAGCAGTAATACTTGATGGAAAAATATTAGCAGAAAAAATAAAACTTGAATTAAAAAGAGAAATAAAAGAAAAAAATTTAAATCTAAATTTAGCTACTATTTTAATTGGTGATAACAAAGCATCTCAACTTTATGTCAATCTTAAAGAAAAAGCTTGTAAAGAAGTAGGCATAACTTTCAGTAAATATTTATGTAATAAACAATGCTATGACGATATTGATGAAACAGAATTATTAGAAATGATTAATTTTCTTAACCAAGATAATGGAATAGATGGAATTTTAATACAATTACCTCTGCCAGATAAATTTGAAACTGATAAAATAATAAAGAAAATAAACCCTAATAAAGATGTAGATGGTTTTATTAATAACAAAATAACGCCACCAACAATTGCCGCTATTATTGAATTACTTAAATCCACCAAAGAAAAAATGTCAGATAAAAAAACAATTATTATTGGTAAAAGTGATATTTTTATTGATAAATTAGAAAATTATTTAATCAAACTCGGAATAAAAGACATAAAAAAAGAAAAAAAGATTCCGATAAATTGTAATGATTATGATATTATAATTATTGCTTTAGGTCAGGCTTATGTATTAAAAAAAGAAGACGTTAAAGAAGGGGCAATTGTAATTGATGTAGGCATTAATAAATTAAATGGAATAACCGTTGGCGATGCAGATCCTGAAGTAAAGGATAAAGCAGGTTTTATTTCTCCAGTTCCCGGAGGAGTAGGACCTCTAACCGTAGCTTATTTATTACGTAACGTTTGGGAATTAAAAAAAATAAATAATTTAATTTAAAAAATAATAAATCTTGACAACTAATTTTTATATTTGAAAATCTAAATTAATTATTAAAAATTCTAAAATTATTTGTATAAATAAATTTAATAAAATATGAAAAAAATAATTTTATAAAATAGTTTATT
>CAYVUR010000017.1:0-15345 GCA_964455185.1 uncultured Gammaproteobacteria bacterium | reverse complement strand
AATTTAATTTAAATTTTTTAATAAATTATAATTAGAACTTTAAATAAAAATTAAAATTATGTCTATTGACGTTAAGCTTATTTCACAATTACGTGACAAAACAGGCGCTGGATTAAGTGATTGCAAAGCCGCTCTAGAAGAAGTTGGCGGCGATTTAGATAAAGCCTTAGAAATAATGCGTAAAAAAGGTGAAGTTAAAGCCGCTAAAAAGGCAGAACGAGCCACTAAAGAAGGTAGTATTGCTATTATTAAATCTGGCAATAAAACTGCAGTAGTTGCTTTAGCTTGTGAAACAGATTTTGTTTCTCGTGGTGAAGCCTTTCAGACAGTAGTTAATACTTTAGCTGAAAAATTACTTTCTTCTTCAGAAGAAGAATTTAAATCTTTGGCTAATGAACAAATTAAGGAATTAATACTTAAAATAGGAGAAAATATTCAATTATCAGCTTATGGAATTTTTGATGGTCCAGTAGTAGGTCAATATATTCATACTAATAAAAAAGTAGCTGCGGTTGTTGTTTTAGATGGCGGCGAACAAAATATTGCTGATGATATTGCTATGCAAATAGCGGCTATGTCTCCTAAATGGCTTAAACCTGAAGATGTTGATGAAGCTGTGCTTAATAAAGAAAAAGAAATTTATCGTGAACAATTATTAAACGAAGGCAAACCAGAAACGATTATAGAAAAAATTATTGAAGGCAAATTAAATAAATTTTACGAAGAAAATTGTTTACTTAATCAAGTTTTTATTAAAGACGATAATAAAAAAATTAAGGATCTTTTAGTCGGAGTTAAAATTATTAACTGGGCTAAATTTCAAGTTTAATCTTTTTTTGAACTTGATATATAGCAATGATAATTATAAAATTATTATTGCTTACTATAAAATTAAACAATGGTTATTGCTACAGTTGAAATAAATTCTTGGGAAAAATTCTCTGCCATCAATCCTGATGGACTTAATTTGCTAATTGGAGACTTTGTAATAATAAATACTGAATTTGGTAAAGAATTAGGAAAAATCATTGAATTAAAAGAAGCTCAGAATAATTTAGAATCTAATTATTCAATAGAAAAAATAGCTTCTGAAAGCGATAAACAATTATTAAAAGATCTTAATGCAAAAAAAGATGAAGCTATAGAATATTGTCGTGAAGCAATCAAAAAATATAATTTAAACATGAAACTTGTTGATTGCCATTATTCTTTTGACGAACAAAGATTGTCTTTCGCTTTTATTGCTGATGGTCGTGTTGATTTTCGTGAATTAGTTAAAGAACTAGTTAGACATTTTCAAAAGTCAATTAGATTACATCAAATAGGAGTAAGAGATGAAGCTAAAATTAAAGGTGATATTGGTTGTTGTGGTTTAGAGCAATGTTGTCGCAGTCATTTAAAAAAATTAGGAAATGTTACTTCTGAATTTGCTGATGACCAACAAATAGTTCATCGTGGCTCAGAAAGGCTTTCGGGTATTTGTGGACGCTTAAAATGTTGTTTAGCTTACGAAGAAGAATATTATCAGGAATTAATAAAGAAATTACCACCAATTGGCACTAAGATTAAAACTAAATACGGCAAAGGCGAGGTTGTCGGTTGGCATGTTTTAAAATCTTCAGTTGATATTAAAATTGATCCTGAAAAAGAAGATGATAAACCTATTATTATAGAAATACCTATTAATAAATAAATTGTTTATTAACCCCCCTAAATAAAAAGGGGTTTTTTATTTATATAAAAGATGATATAATTTAAATAAATTAAAATAATTAAAATTTTAAAATTATGAAACTTGCTATTAATGGTTTCGGTCGCATTGGCCGTGCCGCTTTCAAAATTGCTTTAGAAAAAAAAGAAATTCAAATTGTAGCTATTAATGATTTAACTGATACTCGTACCTTAGCTTATATGCTTAAATATGATTCAGTTTATGGTCGTTATAATAAAAAAGTTACTTATGATGATAATAATTTAATTATTAATGGTAAAAAAATTCCTGTTTTTGCCGAAAAAGATCCGACAAAATTACCTTGGAAAAAATTAAAAGTTGAAGTAGTTCTTGAATGTACTGGCGTTTTTGAAAAAAAAGAAGATTTAATTAAACATATACAAGCTGGAGCTAAAAAAGTTGTTCTCTCTGCTCCCGCTAAAGATGATGTACTAACTTTAGTATTTGGCACTGAATTAACAAATAAAAATATTGGCAAAGAAAAAATCATTTCTAATGCCTCTTGTACTACTAATTGTATTGCACCAATAATGCAAATTTTGCATTCTAATTTTGGTGTTGAAAAAGCAATTATGACCACAGTTCATGCTTATACTGCTAGTCAAAAATTAGTTGATGGTCCAGATTCTAAAGATTTACGTCGAGGACGCGCTGGAGCAGTTAATATGGCACCATCAAGTACTGGAGCAGCTAAAGCCACAACTTTAGTAATTCCTGAATTAAAAGATAAATTTGATGGCTTATCAATTCGTGTGCCAATTATTTGTGGTTCACTTTCTGATATTACTGCAGTTCTTAAACGTAATGTCACAACAGAAGAAATTAATCAAATTTTTATTAAAATGTCTAAACATCCAATGTATAAAAAAATACTAGGAGTTACTGGATCAGATGACGAACTAACTTCAACTGATATTATTGGCACTAATTATTCTACGATTATAGATTTAAAATATACTCGAGTAGTCGGAGGTAATTTAATAAAGATTTTAGCTTGGTATGATAATGAATGGGGGTATTCTTGTCGATTAGTAGAAATGGCTTTAGCTAATTAATCTAAATCATTTTTTATAGTTATTTAAATCGCCCCTTGAGGGGCGATTTAAATTTTAAAGTAAAAAACTATAAAACAATTAAAACTTGTAAAATTTAGTATAATTTGTTAAAATAGTTTTGTTATTTTATATAATTATACACAAGTATAAAATTATATTTATGAATCAAAAATACTTACAAAACTTTTTTAATCCCGGAGCAAGAGGTCGTTTACGCTGGGTTATATTAATTATAACTTTAATCTTCATTACAACAGCTTTTATTTCTTTTATTGGTTCAAATAATAAAGTAGCTGTAATTTTGGATAAAACTTTATCAACAATTCCTTTTGTAAATTCAATTAAAATTTGGCCTACTATACAAACCAATCCATTAGATGGCAGTAAAAGGGTAGTTTGGAAGAATATCAAAGAAATTGACTTATCATCTTATGGGCCAACTTTTAGATTAGGATTAGATCTTCAAGGTGGAACTCAATTAATCTATGATGCTGATTTAAGTAAAATTCCTCTCAATGAACAAAAAGATGCTTTAGAAGGAGCAAAAGATGTTATTGAAAGAAGAGTTAATGCTCTTGGTGTATCAGAACCAATAGTACAAACTTCAATGTCAGGACAAATTCCTAGAATTTCAGTAGAGCTTGCTGGAGTTTATGATATTAATACTGCCATTAAAATGATTGGTGAAACTCCACTTTTAGAATTTAAAGAAGAAAACCCTAATACAATTAAATTAACTGATGAACAACAAAAACAATTAGATAAAATGAATTTAGAAGTTCGTAAAAAAGCAGTAGAAGTTTTACAAAAAGCTAAAGCTGGTGAAGATTTTGCTAAATTAGCTAAACAATACAGCGAAGATCCCGGAACTAAAGACAATGGCGGTTTTTATACAATAAAAAATGACAACAGTACGGTTGCTGAATTTGAAGATGCTGCATCTAAATTAAAACCTAATGAAATTTATCCTGATTTAGTTAAAACTATATATGGTTATCATATTATTAAAAAGGAAGCAGAACGTGGAAGTGGAGATTCTAAAGAAATGGATGTTAGACATATTTTATTTTTAACTAAAACAGCCAAAGATTTAGGAATTAGCCAACCAGAAGAATGGATAAATACTAAATTATCAGGTAAAAATTTAAAAAAAGCTAGTGTTCAATATGATTCTACCACTATGATACCTCAAGTTTCTTTAGAATTTGATAATGAAGGAGCTCAATTGTTTGCCGAAATAACCGAAAGAAACGTTGGTAAACCGGTGGCTATATTTTTAGATGGATATATCATTAGCGCTCCTAATGTAAATGAAGCAATTTATGGCGGTAAAGCAGTTATTTCTGGTAATTTTTCTTTAGAAGAAGCCAAGAAATTAGCTCAAAGACTTAATGCTGGCGCTTTACCAGTTCCTATAAACTTAGTTTCTCAAACTACTATTGGCGCTACCTTAGGTAATGTAGCCGTACAAAAAAGTTTACTTGCTGGGTTATGGGGATTATTGGCTGTTGCGCTTTTTATGATTATTTATTATAAATTGCCAGGATTATTATCAGTAATTGCTTTAACTATTTATACTACTATTTCTTTAACTATATTTAAATTATTTCCTGGTTATACTCTTACTTTAGCAGGGATTACTGGTTTTATTTTGTCTATAGGTATGGCTGTTGATGCTAACATCCTAATTTTTGAACGTATAAAAGAAGAAATTAAAACTGGTAAAGATTTATTTAAAGCCATAGAAGAAGGATTTAATAGAGCTTGGACTTCAATTAGGGATTCCAATGTTTCATCATTAATAACTTGTTTAATTTTATGGTGGTTTGGCTCAAGTATTATTAAAGGATTTGCTCTAACTTTAGCAATTGGTATTATAGTTTCAATGTTTTCGGCTATAACTATTTCTAGACAATTATTACTTTTAGTAGCTAAATGGAAAATAAGTAAATTCAAATGGCTTTATAATGCAAAATAAAACTTTAAAATATGAAATTACAAATAATAAATAATCGTAAATATCCTTATCTAATTTCAGGAATTCTGATTTTAATAAGTGTTTTAAGTTTAATAGCATGGGGACTAAAACTAGGATTAGATTTTACTGGAGGATCATTATTAGAAATCAATTTTTCTCAAGAACGTCCTAATGTTACTGAAATTAATTCTGCTTTAACATCTCTTAATCTTGGTGATTTAATAATACAACCATCAGGAGAAAAAAATATTATTATAAAATCAAGAACTATTAATGAGGAAGAACATCAAACAGTAATTAATACTTTAAAACAGATTTTGAAAAAAGATAATGAGATATCAGAAATTAGATTTGATTCTATTGGTCCAGTAATTGGTAAGGAATTACTTCAAAAATCTATTTGGATGCTTATCATTGCTTCATTAGCAATAATAGCTTATATTGCTTATGCTTTTAGAAAAGTTTCTCGACCTTTAGTTTCTTGGAAATATGGCGTAGTTGCTATTTTAGCTTTACTGCATGATGTTTTAATAATTACTGGCATTTTTTCTATTTTAGGACATTTTTGGAATATAGAAGTTGATAGTTTATTTATTACTGCTTTACTAACTATAATTGGTTTTTCTGTTCACGATACCATTGTTGTATTTGATAGAACTAGAGAAAATCTTTCTAAATTTTATTCTGGAAAATTTGACGAAATTGTTAATGATAGCGTTAATCAAACTTTAGCTAGATCCATTAATACATCATTAACAACTTTATTTGTACTTTTGGCTTTATTATTTTTTGGAGGTGATTCTATTAAAAATTTCACTTTGGCTTTAGCTTTAGGTATTATAATAGGAACTTATTCTTCTATTTTTATAGCTTCACCACTTATAGTTGATTGGAATAACTTTTCTAAAAAAACTGCCAAATAATAATTTTAAAACTGCTTGACAAAAAGATAAATTTAAGTTAATATTATCCTATTAAATTTTAATTAATAAATATGTCAAAATTAGCAATAATCCGAACTGGTGGCAAACAATATCTAGTAAAAGAAAATGATAAATTAAAAATTGAAAAAATAATTGCTGAACCAGGATCAAAAATTGAATTAGAAACTTTGTTAATTGCTGATGGAGAACAAGTTGAAATTGGTGAACCAATATTAGAAAAAAGGGTTAAAGCAATCGTTAATAAACAAGGTCATTTACGAACTGTTATTGGAGTAAAATACAAAAGAAAAACTAGACAAAAAACTAAATTTGGTCATAGACAAAAATTTACTGAAATATCAATAGAAAAAATCTAAATATTTTTTAAGAAACCGTCCTGAATAAGGGCGATTTCTTGTTTTTAGTTATTATTTATGCGATAATTAAGTTATTATGAAAAAACTTTCAATAGTTATTGTTTCTTGGAACGTCCAAGATTTATTAAATAAATGTTTAAAATCAATAGAACAGAGTAGAGGAGATATTGATCTTGAAGTTTTTGTTGTTGATAATGCTAGTCAAGATAATACTGTAAAAATGATAAATAATGAATTTCCTTGGGTTAAATTAATTGTTAATAAAAAAAATCTTGGCTTCGCTAAAGCTAATAATATTGCAATTAAACAAGCAAGTGGTCAATATATTCTTCTATTAAATCCTGATACAGAAATTTTTCCTGATACCTTAGAAAAATCTCTTCTATTTATGGATCATAATCCTGATTGTGGAGCAATGGGTTGTAAAATGATTTATCCAGACGGACGTCATCAAGCTTCTGTTAGACGTTTTCCTACTTGGTGGCCTATATTTTTAATGTTAATAAAAATACCTAAAATATTTCCTCAATTAAAATCAATAAAATATTATTTAGCTGAAGATTTTGATTATAATAAACAACAAACCGTTGATCAAATAATGGGAGCTTTTATGCTTATACCCAAAATTGTTTTTGAACAAATAGGAATTTTTGATGAAAGATTTTTTAATTGGTTTGAAGAAGTTGATTTATGCCGCCGTATTTGGCAAGCTGGATACAAAATTTATTATTTTCCTGAAATAAAAATTATTCATCATGGTGGCAAAAGTTTTGCTCAAGAAAAATTAATTAAAAACCAAAAAATTTTTTTCTCTAGCGCTTTAAAATATTTCTTAAAATATCTAAAATAATGATTCTAGCAATTTTTTTTATTTTTTTAGGTTTTATTTGTGATTTTTATTATCTTTTAGGTCAACAAAAACTTCGTTTTGATTTATTACTTGCTTCAATTTGGTTAATTGCGATCGGTATATCTCAATTGCATTTAAGTCCATTAGAAAAATCTTGGAGTTTTAATTTTTGGATTTTATTGTTATCATTTGGTTTAATTTTTGAAATAACTTATAATCTAGGCAATAAAATCTGGAACAATTTTTTAAAAGATAAAAAAACAAATTTTTCTTTTGGACCTTCTTTTTTGTTTATTATTATATACTTAACTTTAACAGCTTTAATAGCTAATAGTTATATTTTCTGGCGTTTTGGCACTCTTCCTTTACTTTCAACTATTCCCGATAAAATGCGATTTATTATTAATAAAGAAATTTTTGGACCAATTGAATATGCTGCTTTATTACCTAGAATTTATATACCCTTAAGTTTCTTATATTTAATAGTAAATAAACCTGTAAAAAAAATATATTTTAATTTAATTATTATTAATATAATTTTAGGTTTAATCATTTTATTATTTTATGCTTCACGTCTAACTATTGTCATTACTTTGTTACTTTGTTATTTTGGATATTTAGCAATTAAAATTAAAAAACTTTCAACAAAAAAGATTTTATTAGCATCTTTTATTACTGTATTAATTATTTTTTTAATATCTATTACTATACCAACTTTGCGTCAATTTATTACTTATAAAGATTATCAATACGAGGGAGAATATAACCCTTTCACTTATATTTCAACAATTTCTCAAGTTAATTTACCACCAACTTTGCAATTTTTAATTCCACTTTATTTAATTCCAACTTTTAATCTTCAAGCTTTAATGCGAGCAACTGAATTTTATAAAGGAGCTACTTTTTATGGTGCTTATTCTTTAAGTGTTTTTAATTCTTTATTAAAATTAATTCATTTACCTCAATTTTTAGCTACTATTGAATGGGATAAAATTTTTGTACCTTGGTGGAATACTGCAACTTTTATTTTTAATTATTTTGTTGATTTTGGTTGGATTGGAATCTGGTTAGCAGCGGCATTATGGGGTTTGGGTTTATCTTTTATTTATATTTGGAATAATAAAAGACAATCATTGCTCACAGCTTTTATTTTATCTTATTTTAGTTTTGTCTCAATTATGACAATTTATACTAATTATTTCTCTAGAGAAGAATTATATTTAGATTTAACTTTAATTTTATTTATTTTCTCTTTACTAAAGTTTTAAAATTTAACCAATAATAATTTAATAATTTATAAAAACTATTTTAATTTTTTTTCAGAAAGATTCTTAAAACCATTAGTCATTTCTGTACAATTCATAATATTTTTTCCTTCTAATTGAACTTTACTTAACTCAATTGCTCCTTGACCGCATTGTACTTTAATTTTTCCTTTATCAACTACTATAGAGCCACTTAATTTATTAACATCATCTACTACTTTAATTGGAGGAAAAATTTTTAATCTTTTATCATCAAGAGTAGTCCAAGCAATGGGCCAAGGATAAAAACCTCTAATTTGAGCTGATATTTTTTTTGCAGAATCAGTCCAATTTATTCTAGCGCTATCTTTAGTTATAGGGCGGCAAAATGTAGCTTCAGCATCATTTTGAATAACACCTGATATTTTCTTATCAATAAAATCTTTAATGGTTTTAATTAGAAGAGGCACACCTTTAATTGCCATTAAATTATGTAAAGATTCATTAGTTTCTGTTCCATCTAAATATATCATTTCCTGTGCTAATATTGGTCCATGATCCATTTTTTCATCCATTAACATTATTGAAATACCTGTTTTTTCTTCTCCATTAAGAATAGCGCTTTGTATTGGTGATGCACCTCGATATTTAGGTAGTAAGGAAGGATGAACATTAATTGCTCCTAAAGGAAAAAGATCAAGAATAGTTTGAGGTAAAATTTGCCCATAAGCTACGACAACTAATAAATCAGCTTCAACACTTTTTAATTGTTCTAAAATATTAAAATCTTTACGTAAATTTTCTGGTTGCCAAATATTAATTCCGTATTCTTGAGCTTTTAATTTAATTGGGGAAGCAGTTAATTTTTGTTGACGACCACTTGGCCTATCTGGTTGAGTTATTACTCCTGCAACAAAAAAATCTGAATCATTAAAAAGTCCCTCAAGATAGGGGACAGCAAATTTTGGAGTACCAGCAAAAATAATTTTAATTGGTTTATTCATTTTCAATTCTTCGTAAATTTTTAGCTTTATCAATAAAAAGTATACCATCAAGATGATCTACTTCATGCTGAATTACTCGGGCAAGTAATCCTTCAGTTGCTAATATTTGTTCTTTGCCAAATTCATCAATATATTTCACAGTTATTTTCTTACAACGTTTAACATCACCAAAAACATTAGGAACCGATAGACAACCTTCTTCATCCCATTCTTTAATTAAAGATTTTTTAATTATTTTAGGATTTATCATTACTAAATCTTTATCTTTATGATGAATTATTATTATTCTAATACTTTTTCCAATTTGTGGTGCAGCTAGACCAATTCCATCTTTAGCTAACATAGTTTTAATCATTTCTGGAATAAGGCTTTGAATATCAGAAGAAAGCGGATTATTTACTTTTTCCGCCTTTTTTCTAAGTATTGGATTAGGATTAATTACTATATTTAACATAATACAATAATTAAATTATAATAATTTATTAATATTATGTCAAATTTATTTTTGACTGAAATAATTATTTAGATTTAAAATAATTAATATGAAATTAATATGAAAAATAATACTGGTCCACAAAAACTATCAATAATAATTAATAATTCTTTAGTAGAAAATAAACTACCGAAACCTCCTGCATATGAATGGCAAGACTTAGCTTTACGTGTAATTAAAGAACTTAATATTCCAAAATTTAAACGAAATTCTATTTTTAAAGTTTGTAAAAATAATTCTAGAGATCTTATAGAAAAATGTCTTAATGATACTAAAGAACTTTGTAAACAAGGAGAAAAATGGAGGTATTTTTTTAAAGTAATTAATAAAAACCGAAATAACAAAAATTAAATAAACCGCATAAGCGGTTTATTTAATTTATATTTATAGAGACCACAGCATAACCCACTCCAAATGGCGCTTCATAACTAAATATTTGGGGTTTACAATTAACATCATAAAGAATACCAGATAAAATTTGAATTGATCGCAAACCACATTCATGTGCTTTTTCAGCTAATTCTTGATCAAAATTAACTATTCCTAAAGAATCGCAAGTTTCAATAAGTTTAAGTATTTTTTCATCAAATATTTTACCAGCTGGGTCACATTTAACCGGGGAAACATCACTTAAACAATGAGAAAGGTCTGCTGAAGCTATAACTGCAATTCTTTTATCTGAATCCATAATAATTTCTTTAAGTTCTTTACCAAATTCAAAATGAGCTTGCGAATCTAACATTGAAAAATAAATAGGAATAATAGAAATTTGTTCTAGATGTTTAGTTAAATAATATAATGGTATAGAAATGCCATGATCAAGTTTTTTTTCTGATATAATATTTACTTTAAACTTAGATGATATTTTTTCTTTACCAAAAGTCATTAAAATAGTATCTCCTTTAAATTTTAATTTAGTTTCAAAATCACCAAAATGTTCAAAATCAGCTTCATATTCATTAACTAAATTAATAGTAAAAGCATTGGGATTTATTTCTCCATGTGGAGAAATTACCATTATAATATCTGGACGAGAAGAATAAAGCTCTTGCTCTATTTTTTCTAGCGCTTGTTTTGTTTTTTCTATTTTAGAAATGTGATCTTTACCAATATTTGGTATTAATATTGGTGGATGCGGAACTATCGCCGCAAAAACTAAAGACATATTTTTATTTTTTTTTACCAATCTCCTGTAATGGTTTGTCCTAATTGATGAGCATTTAAAGTAGCTTCACTAACAACTTTGATATTTTTACTATTATATTTCATATTAGCAAAAACTGAGCCGGAAAATATCGGTAATCTCTTTCCATTAGAAATTACATAAACAGTATTGACATTTTTAGTCTTAACTAACCAACCTTCAGGAAGTGAAACATTATCTCCGGTCATACATTTATCTAATTCTTCTGGAGTCATTTTTTTAATAGTCATGCCAGAAAAATTAGCATTTAAAATTTCAGGAGTAAGTACCGGACGTTTTTGTCCACTGATAATATAATAAATATCTGAAGTTGGAGATTTAGCTTTAGTTGATTGAACTAAAATACCAGTAGGGTAGAGAGTATATTCTGTGATATTCGGCCCATCTTTATAAGAAATCAAATCTTCATTAGAAACTTGTATTAAATTATCATCATTAAGACCTAATTTTTTTAAAACATCTTTGCTTTCTATTTTTCTTTTTATATCATTAAAAATCATATAAATATCACCATTAGGAGCTTGTAAAAGAGAAAAATTAGCATATTTAATCGGTGCTCCACTTTCATAATAATCAAGATCTTCTTGAGAAACGGTTATTATTTTATTAGGATCAAAACGAGATATAAAAACCGCCTTTGAAGCAATTTCTCTTTTTAACCCATTTTCTATGTAATAAACAACAGAATCACCTTCAACTTGCAAAAGTGAACCATCAGGCCATTTTCTACCAAAATACTTATTCCATAAATTCCAAAAAATTTTATTGCCATTAATATGAGGAGTATAATTATATAATCCAGCTGTAGCAGTATTTTTAATAGTTACACTTTGACCATCTATATTATACGTTTTTCCGGGTTGAAAATTAAACTCTTTAATATTATCCATATAATATCTAGTTTGAGCAGCAGCAGAATTTACCTGACGATAAAATCCTTTAAACCTTTGAATATTAGGGTCGTCCATAGAACAAGAATCACAGACGCCATAACCAGTAGCCCAATCATACTGCTTTTGAGTTGGTGAAGAGTCTTCCAATAAACTCTGTTCTTTTTGTACTAAAACTAATAAATACTTAGGATTAATCATCCATCTTTGAGCTATCTCATAAAAAGCTTGAGAAGCGGTTTTAGGATTATTTTCTTTATCAAAAGTTAAATAATTTTTTAATGTGCCAGATCTTTTTTCCAAAAATCTTAAAATATCAACTTGATTCATTGAATTATAATTATTCATTTCTGAATCAGAAATAAGATAAGACGGGTCAAACTCTGCAGCTTTTAAAGAAAAAATGGGTAAAAAACTTATTATTAACAATAATAAAAATAATGATTTTCTCATCTTAGTATTCAATTTATTATTACTTTTATTTAATTATAACAAAAAAATTAATAACAAGCAAAAATTGAAAAACTATTATTTAATTTTGCCAAAATAGGCTTTTTTTAGTATTATTAAAAAGAAAAATAACAAATTATAAAGAAATGATAATAAGTTCTAATAAATCTAAAAATAAAAAAATTGAGGAAGAAATAGAAATTGAAACTCAAAATAACGATAAAAAAGAAAATCAAGACAAAACTAGTACTGATAGATATATCATAGTTAAGAAAAAAAATGAAAACGAAAAAAAAGTAACAAAAAATAATGGATGTATCATAAAAATGATTATTTACTTTTTTTTAATAATATTTATTTTTATTTTTTTAGGAATGCTTTCTGTTATAGTTTTAATTGGTCCAGTTATTAACAAAGAAAAAATATTACCCTTAAATTTTCCTCAAGACCTACCTCTTTATTTACCACAAAAAGCTTTAATAAAAACTCAAAATCAAACACAAAGACAAAAATTATATCAAGTCTTAGAATCTTTACCTAATTGGTTTATTACTCCATTTATTTCTAGATTGTCTGTCGATTTAAAAGGTCAAATATTATTAGGCAATAATCAAACGAGAATTTTTGATGCAATTGCTCTTAAAAAATCTTTAGATTATATAGATCAAAAAAATATAATTGCCTTAAAATGGAAAAAAATTGCCAAAAATAGAAAAACTTTGGAAGAATACTATATCAAAAAATTACAAGAATCAAATTTTTCAATAAATATAGAACACAGAGAACAGGAAACTTTAATTATTTTTTCTAAAAATAAAATTAAAGGTATTTTTATAATAGCTGATAATTTTTCTTCTAAAGAATCATCAAATATTTCTTTAGTTGTGGCTTATTAATAATATGATAATAAAAATTTTAGGAGTTAAAATAAATGTAATTGATATCGAACAAACTCTTTCTTTCATTAAAGAAACAATAAATTCAGAAAAACAAGCTCAAATAGCTACCGTTAATCCAGAATTTTTAGTTGAAGCAACATATGATCCTGAATTTAAAAAAATATTAAATTCTTGTGATTTAAATACTTGCGACGGTTTTGGCATTAAATTAATTGCTAAAATATTTTATGGAATAGATATTAAAAGAACTACTGGAGTAGAAATAACAGAAAAATTACTAAAAAGTGAATATAAATTATTTCTATTAGGTGGAGCTAATGGTATTGTTGAAAAAGTAGCTAAAAATTTTCCTCAAGCTAAAATATTAGGACTAGATAGTGGTGGTAAAATGATTAAAGTAAATAATTCTTGGTGTTTAGAGCGTAATGAAACAATAATAGAAAAAATAAAATCAAGTGGAGCAGAAATACTTTTATTAGCCCTTCAATACAATAAACAAGAAAAATGGATAGCGGAAAACTTAAAAAAATTACCTAATATAAAAGTAGCAATTGGAGTTGGCGGAACCTTTGATTATCTATCAGGCAACATAAAAAGAGCACCAACTTGGTTAAGAAAAATTGGCTTAGAATGGTTGTTTAGATTAATATTTCAACCAAAACGCTGGCGAAGAATTATAAAAGCTACTATAATTTTTCCAATACTTGTTATAAAAGAAAATATATCAAAAAATATGTTTAATTTATTTAAACCAAAAGTAAGAACTCGCTATGCACCTAGTCCAACTGGATATTTGCATATTGGGGGACTGCGCACTGCGCTTTATTCTTATCTTTTTGCTAAACAAAATAAAGGGACTTTCTTCTTACGTATTGAAGATACAGACCAAACTAGGGAAGTTAAAGGAGCTGTAGAAAACTTAATAAAATCATTAAATTTAACCGGCATAAAACCTGATGAGGGGGTAATTATCAAAAAAGAAGGGAAAATAGGCGAAATTGGCCGTTTTGGGCCTTATATACAATCTCAAAGATTAGATATTTATCGTAAATATGCCCAAAAACTTATTGATTTAGATAAAGCTTATTATTGTTTTTGTAGTTCCGAAAGACTAAATACTTTAAGACAAGCTCAAGAAGCAGCTAAAAAACCAACTCGCTATGATGGACTTTGTAGAAGTTTATCGCCTCAAGAAATTAAAAATAAATTAAATAGGGGAGATAAATATGTTATTAGAATGAAAGTTAATCCAGAAGAAGATGGGATTATTGAATTTGAAGATTTAGTACGTGGAAAAATTTCTATACACAGTAAAGAAATCGATGATCAGATATTAATAAAAACCGATGGATTTCCCACTTATCATTTAGCACATGTAGTTGATGATCACTTGATGCAAACCACTCATATAGTCCGTGGAGAAGAATGGCTCCCCTCAACCCCTAAACATATTTTACTTTTTAAGTTTTTTGGTTGGCAACCTCCAATTTATGGACATTTATCATTAATTCTGAATCCTGACCGCAGTAAACTTTCTAAAAGACAAGGAGATGTTGCAGTTGAGGATTACTTAGCTAAAGGATATTTGCCAGAAGCATTAGTTAATTATGTTGCTCTGCTTGGTTGGAATCCGGGTACAGAACAAGAAATTTTCTCTATGAAGGAGTTAATTAAAGAGTTTTCTTTTGATAAAATTCATAAAGCTGGAGCTATTTTTGATATTAAAAAATTAGATTGGATGAATAGTGAATATATTAAAAAATTATCCGCATCAAAATTTAAAGAACTTGCTCTACCTTATCTACAAAAAAAATTTGTTGATAAATTATCTGATATTGATATTGACAAAATAATGAATTTAGAACAACAAAGAATTAATCGTTTAGATAAAATAGGGGAGGGTTTAGAATTTATTTTCATTGATGAAATTAATTATGATAAAAAACTACTTGCTTGGAAAAAATCAACCTTAGAACAAGCTAAAGAATGTTTAAAAATTGTTTTATCAGTATTAGAAAAATGTAATAATTGGAGTAAAGAAAATTTAGAAAAAATAATATTAGAATTAATAAAAACTAAAAAATTAAGTAATGGTGATGTCCTCTGGCCGCTTAGAGTTGCTTTAACCGGCCAAGAAAAATCTCCTACACCATTTGAAATAGCTGAAATATTGGGTAAAGAAAAATCTCTAAAACGTATTAAAAAAGCAATATCTATAATATAAAATTAAGACTAAAATTAATTTT
>CAYVUR010000016.1:3540-16034 GCA_964455185.1 uncultured Gammaproteobacteria bacterium | reverse complement strand
TTATAAAATTATATTTTTTAAAATTAGATTTTAAAAATCAATATTTTTTACTATAATGTAATATTCTTATAAATTATATCGATTTATGCTTTTAGAGATGATTCTTATTTTTTTAGGATTTTTTTTGTTGATTAAAGGGGCTGATTGGTTAGTTGATAGTGCCTCTTTTAGCTAAAAGTTTAAATGTTTCTGATTTAGTTATTGGTTTTACGGTGGTAGCTTTTGGGACCCCTGCTCCTGAGTTAGCTGTTAGTAGTGCTATTAGTAGTTGGTTTGGCAATACTGATATTGCAGTTGGTAATGTGGTCGGCAGTAATATTTCTAATATTTTTTTATTTTGGATATTAGTCCAATTATTAATCCTTTAATATTCGAATTGATGGATTATTTGATATTGCTATAGCAATATTTTCTAGTTTATTACTTTTTATTTTTATGTTTATTGGTAAAAAGCACATTCTACAAAGATGGCAAGGAATATTTTTATTGATGGTTTTTACTTATATGATTTTTTAGTTTTTAGGGGATAATAAGTTGATTTATAGATTTAAATTTCTTTAATAAAGTAAAGAGCCGTTTAGCTTTATAATCAAGCTAAACGGCTTTAAAGTAAAGGTTCAATTATTTGTTAATTGGTTTTTTTAGATTCTAATTCGTTGATTATTCGGTAAAATAGGCTGGTATATAAATCTACTGCGTAAGCTATTCCTATCATACCGATAATAATCATTGGCAATCGGTAAAACGAATTCAACCATTCGCCTCTACATGCCGACATCATTGCAATAGAAATTCCAGGAATATATATTCTTCTCGAAATTGTCAAACCAAGAATGCCGGCAATCAAAATCCCAATCGTCAATAATTTCAACCAAGAAAGTTTAGAATGGGCTGGTTTAATTTTGATGATATTTTCTATCACCTCCTTTGTTCCTGGTAGTGGTCCTTCATTAATTCCTATATAAAAGGCCAACGATTTGCCTAAAAAAATAGGACCAAATACTATAGTAAGTACATCGCCCCAGAACCGAGCAGACCACCTTATGTCAGATGCAATCCAAGGAATAAAGCTGAACAGCTTTATTCCTATCCCGGTAATTACCAGGGTTGCTCCGATGAATGCTAAAAATTTCCACAAATTGACTAACCTCAATCTGAATCTTAACATTTTTTCTCCTTTCTGTTTGTCCCTCACTTAAATTTGGGACCGGTTGTGAATGTTCTTTTTTGGTACTGTGCCAATTATATAATAATAATATACTTTTTATATTTTGTCAATAATAAATAAATTATTTTGTCTTATTTTAAATAAAAAAATATAAAATTAAAAAATAAAATTGTAAAAATAATCTAATTTGATAAAATTAGCCTATGAATCTCTTTGACCGAAAATCAAATGAATTAGGAGAGCGTCAAGCGCCTTTAGCTGATCGTATGCGACCCAATAATTTGAGTCAATTTTTGGGGCAACAAGATTTAGTTGGTGAAGGTAAATTATTGCGCCGTTTAATTGAAAGTGATCAAGTGCCGTCAATGATTTTTTGGGGACCGCCTGGTACTGGCAAAACAACTTTGGCCCGTATTATTGCTAATATGACTGGTTCAAAGTTTATTACTTTTTCAGCTGTTATTTTTGGTGTTAGTGAATTACGTAATGTGATTAAAGAAGCAAAAGATAGATTAAAGTTTGAACGTCAAAAAACTATTTTATTTGTTGATGAAATTCATCGTTGGAATAAATCACAGCAAGATGCGCTTTTGCCTCATGTTGAAGATGGTACCATTATTTTAATAGGAGCTACTACTGAAAATCCTAGTTTTGAAGTTAATTCAGCTTTACTTTCACGTTTGCGTGTTTTTGTACTTAAACAGTTAGATATAGAAGATATCTCAGCTATTTTGTTAGCGGCAATTTATGATAAAGAGCGAGGTTTAGGTCATTTAAAAATAGAAATTGATGAATCAACAATTAAACAATTAGCTCAATTAGCTAATGGAGACGCGCGAACTGCGCTTAATATTTTAGAAATTACTGTTAAAGCTTCAAAATCTCTTAAAAATGGCCTTATTAAAATAGATAAAAAAAGCATTAAAGAATCTTTATCACGCAATACTCATTTATATGATAAATTAGGAGAGCAACATTATAATATTATTTCTGCTTTACATAAATCTTTAAGAGGTTCTGATGCTAATGCGGCGTTATATTGGTTGGGACGAATGTTGGCGGCTGGTGAAGATCCTTTATACATTGCTAGACGTTTAGTGCGTTTTGCCAGTGAAGATGTGGGACTAGCTAATTCTCGAGCTCTTGAACAAGCCGTAGCTGGCTATCAAGCTTGTCATTTTATTGGTATGCCGGAATGTAATATAATTTTGGCACAAGTAGTCGTGTATTTAGCTAAATGTAAAAAATCTAATGAATTATATACAGCACTTAATCAAGTAATGCAAGATGTTAAAGAAACAATGGATGAACCAGTTCCTTTGCATTTACGTAACGTGTCAACTAAATTAATGAAGGATTTAGGTTATGGTCAAAATTATAAGTATAGTCCCGATTATAATTATCAAGAACAGCAAGATTATTTACCAGAAAAATTAAAAGGAAAAAAATATTTAAAATAATTTATGTTAAAAGAAAAATCAGCCGGAATCATAGTTTTTCGTCGGCATCAAGAACAAGGAATTCAGTATTTAGTTATGTATCATCATGGCGAATATTGGAATTTTCCCAAAGGACACGTAGAGGAAGGAGAATCAGAAATTGAAGCCGCTTTAAGAGAATTAAAGGAAGAAACTGGAATAACCGAAATAAAACTAATTGAAGGTTTTAGGGAGCAAACCCAATTTATGTTTAAAGAAAAGTATGGATCTAAGGCAGGGGAGTTAATTCGTAAAGATTTTGTTTTATATTTAGCTGAAGTTGCTCCTGAAACTAATCCTAAAATTTCTTCTGAACATAATGGTTTTGCTTGGCTTACTTTGCCGATAGCTAGTAAATATCTTAAGTTTAAAAATCTCAAAAATATTTTAATTGAAGCTGAAGCGCATATTAAATCATTAAAAAAATGAAGCCCAAATTATTATTTCATGTTTGCTGTGCGCCTTGTTCTGGATTATTGTCTCGCCAATTAAAAGAAAATTATAATATTAGTGTTTATTTTGCTAATTCAAATATCTGGCCGCTAGAAGAATTTTATAAGCGAGCTCAAGAAGCGGAAAAATTTTTTAATTCTGAAGGAGTAGAATTTGTTTTAGCTGATTGGAATCATAATCAATGGTTAGAATTAATTCAAGGTTTAGAACAGGAGCCGGAAAGAGGAAAGCGTTGCCAATTATGTTATTATTATCGTTTAAAACAAGCCGCTCAATATGCTGTCTTTCATAACTTTGATTGTTTTACTACTAGTTTAAGTTTTTCTCCTTATAAAGATCAAAAAGTCATATTTAATTTAGGGCGAGTTTTAGGTGATGAATATAAAATAAAGTTTATTGATTCTGATTTTCGTGCCAATGATAATTGGCGTTATGCTTGTCTTTTTTCAAAAGAACAAGGTTTTTATCGTCAGAAATATTGTGGTTGCGAATTTAGTATTAATAATGTTAAAATATAATTAATATGACACCTGATCGTTGGCAACAAATAAAAGGAATGATTCTAGATAATTTTTCTAATGTAGAAGAATTTAGCGAAGAACTTGAAGCGCCTGAACAAGGAAAAGCTGAAATTTTAGAATTTATGGGGCCTTTAGGTAAAATGCGGATAGAATATTGGCTTAAACCTTTGGTAATTGATAAGAATGTTTCGGGTTCGCGTCGTATTGGTTCTCATCATGAAATAAATTATGTTTATTCTGACACCGAAACCGTTGGTACTTTATTAGCTTATAAATGGGATGACAATCAAAATGATTGGTTAGAAATTGATCTTAAAAATTCTTTTAATATTTAAAAAAAATAAAATTAAAAAAAGTATATGTTATCAAAACTAAAAAAATTTTTTCATCGTGACCGTTTATCTACTCCAGTTGCTCAGGGAGTAGTAGCAGGTATAACTGAAGTAGCTTATATTACTTTAGTGGCAATTTTTATAGCTGGAACAGATTCAATTTTTTCTTCACCTTCTCCATGGGGATTAGTTTTTGGGATTATTTCAATTCTTTCACTTTTAGTTATGAGTGTGGCAATTTCTGGAGTTTTAGTTTTTGGTTGGCCGATTCGTTATTTTTGGGAAAATAAGTATCAAGAAGCATTGTTTTCTTTTTTAGCTACGATGGCTGCTATGTTTATAATTTTTGCTACTATTTTTTTAATCGCAATTATTTCTACTTGGTAAATTAATTTTAAAAAACATGGATAAAGAACAAAAAATCATTAGCGGCAATTATGTTAAAGTCGCTTTAATTATCACCATATTTTTATTAGTAATTGGTGGATTGCTAGGTTTTTTATTTAAGTATTACGAACTTTATTCTCAAATTAGTAGTAATGTTAATAAAAATCCAATGCAACAAGAAGCTGTTGATTTAGCTAAACTTTCAGCAGAATATTATAGTCGTTCGCAAGAAATAACTTCAAATTATTTATCTAATTCAGCAAAATTTTTAGCTCAAGGAAACTTATCTGAAGAAACAGAAAAAACTAGAAATGATTTACTTGCTTTAAAAGTTCCCGCCGAAGCTAAAGCTAAACATTTGTCAATGGTTTTGATGTTAGAAGAGATTAATCGGCTTGCTCGAAATAATGATTCAGAAAAAATTTCTCAAAAACTAGAAGAATTTAAAACTTTAGTTAAAAGCGAATCAAAAGAAATAGAGATTAAATAAATCAATTAAAATTAATAATATTTTTAACGACTTTCATTTTATTTTTTATGATTTTTTTATTAATAAGAATATTACCTTATATTATCCCTTTGATTTATTTATCTTTATTGAAAGTAATTTTTTATTTTCCTAATTATTGGATTTGGATTATTTTAATTGTCGTGAGTTTATCTTTGTTATGGTTTATTTTGCTTAAAAGTCGAGATAAATCTAAATTTTTGTTGCCATCTTTAATTTATGCTTTAATTTTTATAATTACCGGCTTTGCTTATTTAGTAATTTTAGAAAATAATTGGGTTATCATAAGTTTTTCAATTTGTTGGTCTTTTATACTTTGGCTTTATCTAGAAGCAGTTTTTCATGATTTTTATAAAACAGAAAAGACTTATATTTTGAATTTACAAAACATTTCTCTTTATTCTAATATTTTAGTAATTTTTTTTCTCTCTGCCTCTTTGTTAAATTTTGTTATTTTTCTTAATTGGTCTAAAATTTTAGTTTTGTTTTTTCTTTTATTAATTTATTTTTGTTTGCTTTATTCGATGTTTTTATTTCAAGGTTGGGAAATAAAAAAAGCTCAAATTTTTTCGTTTATTCTTGCTTTAATAATGATAGAATTTTTTGCTTCAATTGTCCTTTTGCCTTTAAGTTTTTATGTAGCAGCTTCTCTTTCTGCTGGTTTGTATTATTTTCTTTCAAGTATTAGTATTTTATGGATAAAACAAAATCTTAATAAAATAGCTTTTATTAAATATTTAAGTTTTTTTTTGATTTTTACTGGAGTTATCGTTGGTTCAGCTATTTGGCGTTGAAATTAATTAAATAAAAATTATGGAATTTAAAAAAATTAAATTTTCAGCAACTTTTTTGTTAATAATAATAGCTATGTTTTTTGGAGCTTTGTCGGGAGTTTTAACTTTAATTATAGTAGGAATTGGAAATTTTAAAATGCCTTTTATTGGAAAGATTAATTATTCAGATTCTAATTTATTAGGTAATGTGGTTATTGAACAGCCGCGTAATGTGATTATTGAACAGGATAAACAAGTAACTCGAGTTGAAAATGATTTACTTCCAACCATTTTTAATATTTATCATGCTAAAAAAGCAAATGAAATTCTATCAAAAGCTTATTTAGAATCAGAATTATTAGGTCGTGGAGTTAATTTAACTGCTGATGGTTGGTTTCTAACTACTGCTGAAGTAATAAAAGATATTAAAACAAATTATCATTTAATTGGCTATCAAAATAAAAAATATCAAAGTGAATATTTTATTGAAGATAAATCTACTGGTTTAGTATTTGGTAAAATATCTGAAGTTTCTAATCTTCCAGTAGCTAAATTGGGTTCTTCTGCTGATTTAACTTTGGGTCAAACTTTAGCTTTAATTTCTTCCCGTAATTCTTTAGAATTAGTAAATATTTCTAAAATTAGTTATTCAGATAAAAGTTTAATTCTTTCTTCTGATAAATTAGAAAAAAGAATTTTTTTAAATAAATCTCTGGATAAATTTGATGAAGGGAGTATTTTGGCTAATTTAAAAGGAGAAGTTGTAGGAATTGTTTCTGGAGGTAGTGTTATACCAGTTGATTATTTTAGTAAAAACATTTCTCAAGTATTAGAGAAAAAACAAATAATTAGAGCTAATTTAGGAATTGAATATTTAGATTTAGCTCAAATTGATGGTTTAATAGAAATAGCAGAAAAAGGAGCTTATGTTATCAAAGAACCAATTAAAGGAGTCGCTGCTTATGGATTAATTAAAAAAGGTGATTTAATAAAAAAAGTTAATGATTATGAACTTAATTCTTTTTTAGGTTTAGCAGAAGCTGTTAATAAATATCGTCCAGGAGATAGAATAGATTTGTTGTTATCAAGAGCTGGTAAAGATTTAATAATTTCAGTTGTTGTTAAATAATTGATTTATTAAATAATTTCTGGCCTTTTAATTAAGATGTAACAATAAAATATAGACGCGAACAATCGCGTCTTTCCTGCATTAATAATAAATATTAATTAAGCTAACATGTCACAAAAATTCGTCCATCTTCATGTTCACTCTCATTATTCCTTACTTGATGGTTTGGGCAAGATTGATGAACTGATAAAATTAGCTAAACAATATGATCAGCCGGCTATGGCTTTAACTGATCATGGTGTAATGTATGGAGCGATTGAATTTTATAAAAAAGCTAAGAAGGCAGGTATAAAACCAATTATTGGAATAGAAGCTTATGTAGCGCGTCATAGATATACAGATAAACGTCCTAAAATTGATGAACGTCCTTATCATTTGATATTGTTAGCAAAAAACGAAATAGGTTATCGTAATCTTACTAAACTTACTACCATTGCTCATCTAGAAGGTTTTTATTATAAACCTCGAATTGATTTTGAATTACTTAAACAATATCATGAAGGATTAATTTGTTCTACGGCTTGTACGGCCGGTGAATTAGCTCAGTATATTCTAGCTAATGATTTTACAGCGGCTAGAGAAATGATTGATAGATATCAATCATTATTTGGTGTTGATAATTTTTATTTAGAAGTACAATCTCATCCTCATAATGAAAAACAAAACATTATTAATGATGGGATTTTTAGATTATCAAAAGAGATGGGTGCGCCAGTAATAGCTACTAATGATGTTCATTATCCTAATAAAGATGATGATTTTGCTCAAGATGTTTTACTTTGTATTCAAACTAAAAAAACTTTAGCTGAAACAGATCGTATGAGCTATATTGGTTTTGATTTGTCTTTTAAATCTACTGAGGAAATGATTAATGCTTTTGCTGACCATCCAGAAGTAATAGAAAATACTATTAAAATTGCTGAGTCTTGTAATTTAGAATTGGTTTTAGGAAAAAATATTTTACCTCATTTTCCTTTACCGGAAGGATTAACAGCCGATGATTATCTTAGACAATTAAGTGAAGATGGTTTAATTAAACGTTTTGGTGAGTCAGGAATTACTAAAGAACTTAGAGAGCGCATGGATTATGAATTGGCAGTAATTAAAAAAACTGGTTATGCTGGATATTTTTTAATTGTGGCTGATTTTATTAATTGGGCTAAAAATAATAACATAGTTGTTGGTCCGGGTAGAGGTTCAGCTGCTGGATCGCTAGTTTCATTTTTAATTGGCATTACTAATATTGATCCGGTAAAATATGGTTTATATTTTGAAAGATTTTTAAATCCAGAGCGTATCTCTATGCCTGATATTGATACTGATTTTGCTGATTCTCGTCGTGATGATGTGCTTAATTATGTATCAGAAAAATACGGTCGAGATCATGTAGCACAAATTATTACTTTTGGTACTATGGCGGCACGTAATGCTGTCCGAGATGTAGGTCGTGTTATGGGTTTACCTTACAATTATTGTGATAGAGTTGCTAAATTAATTCCTATGGGAATGAATTTAGATGAAGCTTGTGAAAAAGTTCCTGAACTTAGAGAAATTCAACTTGAGGATGATGGTAAAAAGCTTTTAAGTATAGCAAAACGTTTAGAAGGAGTAGTGCGTCATGCCTCTACTCACGCTTGTGGTGTGGTGATTACTCCAGAATCAATTGATTATTATGCGCCACGACAATATGGTAGTGGCGAATCAATTGTAATTCAATATGAAGGTCATTCAGTTGAAGATTTAGGTTTGCTTAAAATGGATTTTTTAGGTTTATCTAATTTAACTATTATTGAACAAACATTAAAGATAGTACGTAAAGTTGAAGGAATAGAGATTGATATTAATAAAATACCTTTAGATGACGAAAAAACTTTTAAAATTTTTCAAGAAGGTAAAACTACCGGTGTGTTCCAATTTGAAAGTGCTGGCATGAAACGTTATCTTAAGCAATTACAACCGAATGATTTAGAAGATGTTATTGCTATGGTCGCACTTTATCGTCCGGGACCTATGGAATACATTCCTGATTATATTGCTGGTAAACACGGCCGTAAAAAACCGACTTATTTACACCCAAAATTGAAACCAATTTTGGAAAAAACTTATGGCGTAGCTGTTTATCAAGAACAATTAATGCAAATTGCTCGTGAATTGGCAGGATTTACTTATGGCCAAGCAGATGTTTTGCGTAAAGCTGTTGGTAAAAAAATTAAAGAGTTATTAGATGAACAGGAAGTAAAAATGATTGAGGGCATGGTTGCCAAAGGCATTGATAAATCAGTGGCTAAAAAAATTTGGGAATTTATATTGCCTTTTGCTTCTTATGGTTTTAATCGGTCTCATGCCGCTTGTTATGCTATGATTGCTTATCAAACTGCTTATCTTAAAGCTCATTATCCAGCAGAATTTATGGCGGCATTATTGACATCTGATCAACAAAATTTAGATAGAATAGCAATTGAAGTTGAAGAATGTCGACAAATGGGAATAGAAGTTTTACCTCCAGATATTAATGAATCATTTGTTGATTTTGGTGTCGTGGCAGAAAGTTTAGCTACCAAAAAACCTCGAATTCGTTTTGGTTTGTTAGCTGTTAAAGGATTGGGAGAAAATATAGTTAATGAAATAATTGAAGAGCGTAAGCTTAATGGTAAATATAAAAATTTTGAAGATTTTCTTTCTCGTGTTAAAAGTAAAGATCTTAATAAACGTTCTTTAGAAGCTATGGCTCGCGCTGGTGTTTTAGATAGTTTAGTAGAACGCAATTCTATTTTAGCTAATATGGATAAAATTTTGCTTTTTATTCAAAAATTAAATAAAGAACAAAACGTTAATCAAAATTCATTATTTAATCTTTATCCTCAAATTACTTTGTCTTCAAAATTAAAATTAGAACCAGTTGAACCTTTAAATAAAAAACAGAAATTAATTTGGGAAAAAGAATATTTAGGTCTTTATGTTTCAGAACATCCAATTTCTGACATTCAATCAAAGATAAATAATTATGTGGTAGCTTGTTCAGCTTTAAAAAAGGTGGCTGACGGTGCTGAAGTTAGAGTTGTTGGAGTTATTACTGCGATTAAAAAAATTTTTACTAAAAAGGGGGAAGTAATGTTATTTGTTAAAATTGAAGATACTAGCGGTGGTACTGAACTTTTAGTTTTTCCTAAGATATTAGAACAAAGTCCTCATCTTTGGCAACCTGACAGTATTATTATTTGTTCTGGAAGGGTTTCTGATAAAGATGGAGAGTCTAAAATTATATGTGAGATGGCCGCTATTTTAAATCATGATAATTTAGAGCAAACTATATCTAATTTTATTACAGCGATTAGAGAAAAATCTATCAGTAATCATTCTAATAAAAATAGTACACCTAAAGCTTTTGTTGAAAAAAAAGTTATTTTGAAATTACCCTATCCGCTTGATTATGATTTATCTAAAAAAATAAAACGTTTAATTATTGAAAATTCAGGAAATAATGCTTTAGAAATATTAATAGAGAAACCAGGTCATCATGAAAGAATTATGACTTCTTTTAAAATTAATTATGGAGAGACTTTAAAAAATAGCTTAGATTCTTTATTAGGGAAAGACTCAATTGTCTGTAGTGATTAAAATGTGTTATAATAATAAAAGTTAACTAGTAGCTTGATACATAATATTAACCATGCTAAATATTATGAATAATGAATTATTCTTCCAATTATTTTCTTTTTTTATTTTTTTATTAATACTTCCTGTTTTTTGGCTATTTTATCGTCAGATTAGTTCTGAAAAAAGAATATTAATTTCACCTTCCTCATTACTTTTAAGATATTCAAAAGACCTTACTAAATTAGCAGAAGAAAAAAAACTTGACCCGGTAATTGGTAGAGAGCGAGAAATTTCTCGAGTAGTAGAAATACTTTCTCGGCGTACTAAAAATAATCCAGTATTAATTGGAGCTGCTGGCGTTGGTAAAACTGCTATTGTTGAAGGTTTAGCGTTGCGTATCATTTCTAAGAAAGTACCGCCTTCGCTTTATGGCAAGAAAGTTCTAGCTCTTGATTTAGCTAGTATTTTGGCTGGAACAAAATATCGAGGAGAATTTGAACAACGTCTTAAAAAAATAACTGATGAAATAGTGGCTTCTAAAAAATTGATTATTTTATTTATTGATGAAATACATATTTTAGCTAATGCTGGTGAAGCCGAAGGAGCAATTAATGCTGCAGATATTTTAAAGCCACTTTTAGCTAGAGGTGAATTACAAGTAGTAGGAGCAACCACTAAAGATGAATATTTTAAATTTATTAAACAAGACAAAACTTTAGATAGGCGTTTACAACCAATTTTTGTTTCTGAGCCAACTCCAGCAGAAACAGAAATAATTCTTAATGGTATTAAGGATATTTATGAAAAATATCATCGAGTAGAAATATTACCCGAAACATTAAAAGAAGCTGTGACAGCTACTAAAGTAATTAAAGATCGTTCTTATCCAGATAAAGCGATTGATGCTATTGATGAAGCTTGCAGTCGAGTTCATTTAGATAATTTATCATTGATTAATAAGAAAAAAATTCAAGTTAAACCTCAAGATATTAAAATGGTTATTAAAGAATGGAAAGTGTAAAAATATATGGGAAAAATAAATCTTTATCGTAACATCTCAATTACTTTCGTTGTTTTTACGGCTATGATTTTATGTACATTATTTTTAACTTTTTATAGCCAAGCAACGATAATTATTACACCAGATCCACAAATAGTTAATCTTAATTTTAATGCCGAAGTCAGAACTAGTTCAACTGATGAAGAAATAAAAAAATTAGATGCTCTTAAAGGAGAAATTTATTTTTCTGAAGTTGAGGCAACTGGAACTTTTGATGTTTTAAGTACTAAGACTACTTCTGGTTTTTCGGAAAACATTGTAGGAAAAGTAAAAATTAAAAATGATGGTAAAGTAGGACAAACTTTAGTTAGAACAACCCAATTACAAGCTACAGATGGTACTATAGTTAGAACTAATAGGCAAATTTTTATTCCTGCCGGAGGGGAAATTGAAGTAGATGTTTTTCCTAAAGATCCTAAAACCTTTTCTAAATTGCCAGCTGGAAAGTTGGTTATTATAAAATTGCCAGTAGCAATGCAAGAGTTAGTTTATGGCCAAGCAGATAATGAATTATCTTTTAAATCACAAACTGGAGAAGAAGTTAAATTTTTAGCCGAAAGTGATGTTAATCGAGCAAAAAAAGAAATAATTGAAAAAACAATCGCTGAGACTATTTCTAATAATGGAGGCAAAAATTCTAATATTTTAGGAGAAATAATTTCTTATTCTCTTGATAAAAAAATAGGCGAAGAAACAGATAAATTTACTATGACAGCAAAAATTCGTCTTAAAACAATTAATATAAATCCTAATCAATTAGTTGAAGCTGTAATTAAGAAAGCTCATAATATTAATCAATCTGGCTTAACAACTGCCGCGATAGATCCAGAAAAAATTCGTTATGCTATAGTTAATGCTAATAGTAGTGAAAGTTATAATATTAAAATATCTTATCCTTTAACTACAGAATTAGCTGAAGAAAACGAACTTTTATCCAAAGATAATTTTGCTGGTAAAACCAAACAAGAAATACAAGATTATGCAGTTAAGACTGATGCTATTAAAGAAATTGAAGTAGTAATTTCTCCTTATTGGCGTAAAACTACACCAAAAGATGTTAATAGAATAAAAATAATTATTAAATAATA
>CAYVUR010000016.1:0-3508 GCA_964455185.1 uncultured Gammaproteobacteria bacterium | reverse complement strand
CACTAAAACTGAAACTGAAATCTCTTCTTTTGCTAGAATTATGAGTATGACAGGAATGATTTTAGGTGCTTCGGCTATAATAAGTTTAATTTTAACTTGGTTGTGGTTTACTAAATAATATGATATAAAAAACCAGTACAACTACTTTTAATGAAATTGCTAAAATCCTTATTATATTAATTATATTAACAAATAAAAAAATATATAAAAATTAAAAATCGCCTAAAAGGCGGTTTTTTGCTTGAAAAAAGTATTTTTTTTGGTTATACTACGCGATATGTTTTCTAATAATAAAAAATTTTATTTATGGGTTTTGGGTTGTCAAATGAATAAGTCCGACTCCGAAAGAATCGAGGCTTTGCTTGAATTTTATGGTTGGAACAAAACCAATTCTGAATTAGAAGCATCTTTGATAGTGGTGATTGCTTGTTCAGTGCGTCAAACTGCCATTGACCGTATTTATGGTAAAGTTAAAAATTGGCAAAATAAACGTAGAAAAGGAAAATTAAAAATTGTTTTAACTGGTTGTGTTTTAGCTTCTGATAAAGAAAAAATGTCAAAATTTTTTGATTTAATAATACCAATAACTGAAATTTATCAAATTATTAATCTCATTGGTGTTAAAAATAATCAATTAGTAGAAGATTATTTATGTTTACCAGTTAAATATAATTCTAATTTTTCTGCTTATGTACCAATTATGAATGGTTGTAATAATTTTTGCTCTTATTGTGCGGTACCATTTACACGTGGCAGAGAAAAATCTCGCTCAGCTGATAAAATAATTATTGAATGTAAAAAATTAATTGAAAGAGGTTATAAAGAGATAATACTTTTAGGTCAAAATGTTAATTCTTATCACGATGGAGAATATAATTTTCCTAAACTTCTTAAAAAAATTAATCAATTACCCGGAGATTTTTGGATTAGATTTTTGACTTCCCATCCCAAAGATCTTTCTGATGATTTAATTGAGGTGATGGCTGAAGGTGGACATATAACTCCTTATTTACATTTAGCTTTACAATCAGGCGATAAAAATATTTTGCAATCAATGAATCGTAAATACAGTCCAGAACACTTTTTGTCTTTAATTAAAAAAGTTAGACGAGCAATTCCTAATATAACTATCTCTACCGATATTATAGTGGGTTATCCTGGCGAAGGAGAAGAAGAGTTTCAACATACAGCAGAATTAATGTGTCAAATTAAATTTGACATGGCTTATTTTGGTAGATTTTCTCCACGTCCGGGTACAGCCGCAGCCAAATTAAATGATAATGTAAGTGCTAAAGAAAAAGCTAGGAGAGAAAAAATTCTTAATGAAATTTTAATAGAAACAGCTATAATTAATAATAAAAAGTATTTAGGGCAAGAGGTTGAGGTTTTAGTTGATGGTTGGAAAAGGGGATTGTGTTATGGCAAAACAGCTTCTTTTAAAATTGTTGCTTTTGTTGGTGAAAAATCTTGGATTGGACATAAATTACTTGTTAAAATTAAAGAAATCGGACCTTGGAGTTTAAAAGGTGAGAAGATTTAGTTTAAAATAAAGGAGTTGCAATTATTTTGTTTTTATGTTAATATAAAGCAGGCTTAATTTATCTAAAATATAAATTTTTTATTTTTAAAATTTAGATACCGAACTGCGATGCGCCGGCCTAGCTCAATGGTAGAGCAACCGCCTTGTAAGCGGTAGGTTATCAGTTCGATTCTGATGGCCGGCTAAATTTCTTAAAAAGAATAATTCATTTAATATGTCTCAAGATAACATGATCAAATTTGAATGTACTGAGTGCAAGAGTATAAATTATTTTTCTAGAAAAAATAAAAAATTACTCAAAAATAGATTAGAAATAAAAAAATATTGCAAACATTGTAAGCAACACACTCTTCATAAAGAAACTAAATAAAATTAGTATTTTTTTGATTGGATTTTTGGGATTAAGTTTATTTTTTCAAATAATTTGAAGTAGATTGCGGGGTTCGTATAGTGGTAGTACAGCGGTCTCCAAAACCGTTAGCGAGGGTTCGATTCCTTCACCCCGTGCTGATTTTACAGGTTTTTGCCTGTTTTTTTGTTTAGCTAGAAAGCAGGTGAAAGAAAAATCGCCCACAAGGCGTATCTAAACAAGATATGTTAGAAGAATACTTGTCCGATGAGCAATTAGTGGTCTTGGCCTTAAAAGATCAGGCGCATTTCGTTACGTTGGTATCTCGATACAAGCGACGGCTTTTTGATTACTTAAAATTTTTTTGCCGGCTTTCCGATGATGATGTTGAGGATATTTTACAGTCGGTTTTTATCAAGATTTATTATAACCTCAACGACTTTGATGGGGATCTGAAATTTTCTTCTTGGGCTTATCGTATTGCCCACAATGAAGCCGTCAGTTTCTTGCGTAAGAAAAAAAAGACTACGGATATAATTTGTGATTTTATTGAAAACTTGCCACATATCTCTAATTTATCAGAAGAATTAGATTTAACATTAGAGCAGAAAAATGTTTCACAGGCTCTATGTTTGATGGATGAAAAATATCGTGAAGTTTTGTTGCTTAAATATTTTGAGCAAAAAGATTACAAGGAAATTTCTGATATCTTGCGCAAACCAATGGGTACGGTAGCAACCCTAATTAACCGCGCTAAAAAACAATTTAAAGATAAATATCAAATATATGCTGGAAAAAATAGAGGATAGAGTAATCGAGAAGATAGAATCGCTTAGTTTACGTCCGAAAAATAAGTCTCTTTTTGTCTGGCAACGGTTTTTGTTGTGGTCATTAATTGCGGCTTTCTTGCTTTTGGGAGGACTTTCGGTTTCTTTGGTAGCAACTATTTTGCGTTTTGGAGATTGGGATGTTTATTCTCGGGTAACTGACAGCTTCGCCATTTTTGCAATTTTAACCTTTCCTTATATTTGGCTGATTTTTTTTGTTATTTTTATTTTTTTAGTGTTTTGGGAGTTTAGAAAAACTAAACACGGCTATAAATATAGATTTGGATTGGTTGTCTTGTCCAGTTGTCTTATCGTAATCTTTTTAGGCGGAGTTTTTTATGTTGCCGGCATTGGCAAGAAAGCTGAAAATTTTTTGGCAGAAAATTTTTCTTCATATAGTCGGGTCAATTATATGCGAGGAATTTGGAATTCTCCCGAAAAAGGCATGATTTCAGGAAAAATAATTTCAGTTGACGGTAAAATTATAGGCCTGGAGGATTTTTCTAACAAGAATTGGCAAATTAATCTTTTGCAAGCCAAGATATCGTCCATGGCAGAAATTGCCGTTGGCTCGAAGATTAAAGTTATTGGAAGCATGGACTCTAACAATAGTTTTGTAGCGGAAGAGATTAGGCCCTGGAAGTGCGGCTGTCCGCATTGTTCCGGTCAGAGCGGAGAATCTTGCTCTTCTTGTCAACACGGGGAGTGCGAAAAGAGTGACGAGTGCCAGATTGAAAGAAAATAATAACTACCAGCGTACTATAGTTATAAAATAAAAAATATTAATAAAAA
>CAYVUR010000015.1:4978-17815 GCA_964455185.1 uncultured Gammaproteobacteria bacterium | reverse complement strand
ATTATAAAATAGTAATAAAATTAATATCAAATATTTATTTTATTAAAAAATTATTGTTTAACCCCATCCTTTTAAGGATAATTTCTTTTTCTCTTTCGTCAGAAATTATTTCCGGTTGTCCATAATCTTTTATTTTTATAGGAATTATTTCAATGGAAGCAATAGAGTTGTTTTCAAAGATTATTTTAGCCAATGCTCCTTGTTGAGTTTCTGTTGACCACATTTGATCAAATACTAGATTGCCCAAAGAATAAATAATTGGCTTGCCTTGATAAATTTCTGTTATTTGAACCCAATGAGGATGATGGCCAATTACTAAATCAGCTCCAGCATCAATCGCTTGTTTAGCAAATTCCTTTTGTTGATAGTTAGGTTTGTTAGTATATTCAGTGCCCGCATGCATTATTACTATAACTACATCAGATTTTTGTTTATTAAGTTCAATGTCTTTTTTCATTTCTATTAAATTCATGTTAGCGATTCCTGGTGTAGAAGAGTTGGCAACATAAAGCTGGTCAGGGTAGCCATAATTAAGAAAAGCAAAAGTTATTCCATTTTTTTCTATTAGGGCCGGTTGATGCGCTTCTGTAAAATTATTTCCCGCACCAACAAAAGCAATGTCATTTTCTTGTAATACTTTAAAAGTATCTTTCATACCAATTACTCCTTGGTTGCCAAAATGATTATTGGCTAAAGTTACTAAATCTATTCCAGCTAAAATTAATCCTTGTATTGATTGGGGATTAGCATTGAAACTGAAAGAGCCACTAGGTACGAAATATTTTTGAGAATTAGTAAAGGGAGATTCCAAATTGATAATAGCAATATCAGCTTCTTTTAATAAAGAAGCTATTTTTTTAAAGGGCCAAGTATAATCTTTATATTTTTCCATTTTTTGCTCTACTACCCTCGATAACATTACGTCTCCGCCAAAAATCAAAATAGTTTTTGAATTATTTTTATTTAGAGATAAATTATTTGTTTTTTCTGTTTCAGATTCAGAATTAATAATAATTGGCGTCTCAATCTGATTAGATTTTTTTTCTAATTGTAAAGTTTGTTTTTGACAGCCACCAATAATCGCAGTACCTATTACAATAATAATTAAATAAATAACTTTTTTAGTTTTCATGTTTTTCTTTTTTAAATAAAAAGTAAGAATAAATAGTACTGCTAATTAAAACCATTATTATTCCTAAACTAAATAATATAGTAGCCAATAATGAAGGTAAATAGGGGGCAATGATAATTATAATTCCTAAAATTATAAATAATTTTCCTGATAAACGATGAGTTTTGGTCCAAACATTTTCTGATGATAATGTCCAAGGATTACGTATACCTACAAACCAATTATTTTTTATTTTTCCTAAATAATTGCCAATGATAATCATAGTTAATCCTATAATAAAAGTAATAATATTAACTACCTTAAAATTATAACCAAGATTGTAAAAACCAGTTATTAAATAAATTAAAACTAAAACTGTTATTAATATTGATCTAAAAATGGCATAAGGCTTAGTAAATTCTTTATAACGTTCTTGTTTAGGATCAAAATAAGGTAATATTAACATCATTAAATACATTAATAAAATAATACTAGGCAGAAAAAATGTCCCCCAAATTTTATTAGACCAATCATCAACTTCACCTCTAAAGTTCCAATGAGTAGCGATTATGTCTGGAAAGTTGAAGTAGAAATAAACAGAAAATAAAAAACAAATAATAATTATTGTAATAGGAAAAATTTCACTTTTTATACTTAGATTAAGAATGTTTTTTCTCATATTTTTAATTTAAAATATCTATTATTTTTTCTAATACTTCCTCAAGAGTACTTAAATTAAGAGAATAAATTATTTGTTGACCAGAACGTCTAGAAGATACTAATCCGGCTCGTTTAAGGATATCTAAGTGATGTGATAAGGTGGCACCGGTAATTGATAATTTATTTTTTATTTCTCCTACCGTTAGCTCTTTTCTTTTAAGTAAATTAATAATTTTTCTTCTATTTTTATCAGCTAAAGCAGAAAAAGTTAATGATAAAGACATATTTAGATATTTAGATATATATCTAAATATTAATAATTAATAAATGAAGCGTCAAGAGTTTAATTATTTTTTAAAATAAAAATGCTTCGATAGAAGCGTTGATTAAATTATAGAAAATAATTGATTTTAATTTAAGATATTTCCTCTCTTTTTTCTCTAATAAAACCCAAAGCTTTATCTAATGTTTCTATTAAGGCCTTAAAAGGAGTTTCAATAATAAAATCTAAAATATAAATCATAATATTAATTTTTGAAAAATTAACAGAAAGAAATCGTCCTACACTGATAATTGGCAAAGTAAAAAAATCTATTAAGAAATTTCTAAAATTTTCTTTTCTAGGTATTACAGAGTATTGATTAGCAATATTACGTAAACGAAAACCAAAGAAACTAACTAAAGTTAAGAAGAAAATAAATAAAGCTCCAGACAAGAAATTGAAATTAAGACGATACAAGATCCATAAAATAACTCCAAAAGAAGCTAAAAACATTATTGAGTAAATAGAATTAAATATAATAAAAGACCAAGATCCAAAGCGTAAAGAGTTTTTAGGTTTGTAAACAAGCTTTCTTTCTGACCCATAAATAATTTTTTTAATTTCTTCAATTATAATTTCTGTATTTTGAGGACCAGGTATTTTGATGGTTAAAGCTATAATAGCCATTAAGATTGGATGAAAAATAACGTTAATTATTAATGCTAACCAATTAATATGTCCTAAGAAAATTTGATCATAAGGTAATTCTAATAATATAGCAAGAATAGTTTTAGTTAGAAAAATATAAATAATAACTCTAAAAATACTGCCTAATAATTTAGTGCGAGTAGTTTTATATTTTTTATGGCAAACTTCTCTTATTTTTTCTGTTAATTTATTTTCATTATTAAATATTTCTCTATTTTCTATTAAATTATCTGAGATAATTTCTTTAATAATGTTAAAAAATATTGCTTGAGTTTTTAGTATTTTACCTATTTGATATCCTGAAGGATGATTTAAGTGTTGTTCTATTTTTTTCTTAAAAGAAAGTAATTGAGGTAATAATTTTTTAGTTTCTTCTGGAGTAATATTATTCCAATTTGGTTGATAAAGTTTAAATAATAAATAATTAAGCAATTGTTGGTCTGCTTTTATAAGATTTCTTAAAACTGCAATGTAAATTTGTAAGTTTCTTTCTTTTTCATCAAGATCCGATTTAGAAAAATTAATACTTTTTACCATTTCCCCATAAGCATAGTTGATTAATGCTGTTTCTCGATGATCAGAGAAAAGAAATTCATCTATTTCACAAACCATTAGTCCAGTAACCCAATCAACTACTTTTTTATAATCAGGTGGAGGGTTTTGTGTAAAATATTGAAGTACCATTAAATATTTAGCAATAATGATAGCTACTTCTTCAATATCAGTCTCTGGAAGTTCATCATTAGGTAGATATTTAGCTCTAATAAATTCATGTATTAAAGTTTCACTTATTTTGATAGGATTTTTCTTCATTAAAAAATTAACCTGACGGTTAAGCAATCGTTTTAGAGAAGTTCTTCGAATTAAATGTTCTTCATTATAATCAATAGCATTTCTGACTTTTTCATAAAAAAAGCCAAGTTTAGAAACTAATTGATTAAGTTTTATTTTGGCTACATCATTAGGTATCTCCCGTTTTTTAGTGGAAGACATTTCCTGTAAAAGCCATTCACTTTCTCCAGTTATTTGAGGCATATTTTAATTTATTTTTCTGTTATGATTATAGCATAATAATGTTTTGATTTAAATATTATTAATTAATTTTTAATATTTGATATTGACTTTTTTATTGTAATTTGATATTATAAAAATACCTTATCAAATCTTTTTTATTAGATATGATGATTTTAGATATTATTCAATTAGTTTCAGCTGTATTATTAGTTTTAGTAGTTTTATTGCAAAATCGTGGCACTGGATTGGGTTCAGCTTTTGGAGGCGAAGGCAATGTCTACAGAACTAAACGTGGCTTAGAGAAAATTTTATCTATTGCTACTATAATTTTAGCGATTGTTTTTTTAACTGTTGCTTTGATTAATGTTCTATATTAATTTTTTATTAGTTTATTTTTAAAATTAGTTACTAAATTTCAGAATTTTTCTGTGATTTAGTAATTTAGACAATCATTAATTAAAAAAACGTGGATTTTTTTCTGAAGTTACGGAAAAAGTTTTCTCTGTTTTTCGATCGTCAAGTAATAAATTTAAGAAAATTCGAAAAACAACATCATTTAGACCGTCTCTTAGTAGTTTCTCTTAATCGTTCGCGAAAGATAGGTTTAAAGCAACTTAAATATTTGCCGAAGTTTTTATCGCCCAAAGAAAAAAGACAGGTCAATATTTTATTGGTAGTTATAATTTCTTCCACTATTTTTTTAATTATTCAAGGATTATTATCATTAACTTCTTTAAAACCGGGGTTTGGCGGAGAATATGTTGAAGGAGTAGTTGGTGCCCCACTTTTTATTAACCCTATATTAGCTTCACCTAATAGTGTTGATGGAGATTTAAGTAAATTAGTTTTTTCTTCTTTAATTCAATATGATGAAAATCATAATTTAGTTCCTGATTTAGCTGAAAGTTTTGAAATTTCTGAAGATCAATTAGTTTATACTTTTCATCTTCGTCAGGATGTTAAGTGGCATGACGGAGAACCTTTTAAAGCAGATGATGTAATTTTTACTTTTTCTTCCATTCAAGATTCTCAGTTTAAAAGCCCTCTTAATAGAAGATTTCAGGGAATGCGAGCAGAAAAGGTTGATGATTATACTGTAAAGTTTATTTTAAAAGAACCTTTTGCTCCATTTCTTAGTATGTTAACTTTTGGTATTTTACCAGAACATTTATGGTATAATATACCTCCTAATAACGCCGACCTTAATGAATTAAATAAAAAACCAATAGGCACCGGGCCTTGGAAATTTGATAATCTTAAAAAAGATAAATTAGGTAATATAAAATCTTATACATTATCAGTATTTGATGGATATTATGGCAAAAAGCCATATTTATCTAAAATTACTTTTAAATTTTATGCTGATAATAATTCGGCAATTGAAGCATTAAAAAATCAAAATGTTGATGGTATTGGATTTTTACCATTAGAAAATAAAGATGAATTAAAGAAGCATAAAAATATTATTTTAAATCAACTACAACAACCTCAATATGCTGCTATTTTCTTCAATCAAAAGAATAATGCTTTATTGCAAGCTGATTATATTAGACAAGCATTAGCTCTGTCATTAGATAAAAATAAAATAGTTAATGAAGTTTTTGGTGATTCAGCAAGAGTTATTGATGCCCCTTTACTTTCTGAATTTTCTGATTCTTTACAAATTAATAAATATAATTATGATCCTGAAGCGGCTGCCACTTTATTAAAAAAGAATGGCTGGGAATTAATTTCTACTACTACAGAAAATGGTTTAACTGAACAATTTCGTGTTAAGAAAAATTGGAATTTAGAAATAAAATTAACCTTGCCAGATCAATTACAGTATGTAGAAGTTGCTAAACGTATTAAAGAAAGTTGGAATCAAATTGGAGTTAAGGTTAATTTAGAAATAGTAGATAAGTCAAAAATTATTCAAGAAAATATTAATGGTAGAAAATATGAAGCTCTTCTTTTTTCTTATAATAATTTTTTGTATGATCCCGACCCGTTTGCTTTTTGGCACTCTTCTCAAAATGAATACCCGGGATCAAATTTAGCAGTTTTCTCTAATAAGAAATTAGATGATTTATTAGAATCAGCTAGAAAAAATAATGATATTAATTATCGTCGAGAAAAATATTCTGAATTTCAGAAAATAGTATCAACTGAATTACCCGCTATATTTCTTTATACTCCTTATTATATTTATCCACAGAATAAAATTATAAAAGGTTTTAAAGTTGCCGCAGTTTCAAGATATAGTGACCGTTTTTCCAATCTTAGTGATTGGTATATAAAAGTAAAACGATCATTTGATATTAGAAAAATTTTTAAATAATTTTTAAATTTAATTTCGGCTTTAAGCCGACATGGTGGAATTGGTAGACACGCACGGTTCAGAGCCGTGTCGCCTTAGGGCGGTGAGAGTTCAATACTCTCTGTCGGCATAATTATTCATTTCGCTATTAAGCGATATTAATATCATTTTGATATTATTGAATTATTTTTTATTAATTAATTTATGAATATTAATAATTATCGGCGCAATGCGCCAAGAAAGACTTTTAAGTCGTCAAGTTTTTCAGCAATGAAAAAATCACATAAAGAACAAAAAAAATCTACCGGTTTTTTTTCTAAAAATAAAATAAAATCTTCAGAAACAATTAACCGAAAAAATGATTTGAATAATCTTAGTTTGGATAATTGGTTAAAAACAATTGATTTGCCCAATTCATCTAATGAAAAATCTTCTGAATCTTCTTTAGTTAAGTCAAATATTTCTACATCTCAGAAAACAGTATTTGAAAATAAACAAAAAGATTTTTTTTCTAATTATCAATTAAATAATCATTCAGGGAATTTTTCTAAAACAGGACAAAATCATACTAAAACAACCCCAATTACCAATCAACAAACTACTAATCAATCAATTAGAGGCTATAAAAATACACAATCTTTATCAACATCTTATAATAAATTGTCTTACACAGGAGAAATTAAATTGCGCATTATTCCTATTGGAGGCTATGAGGAAGTCGGTCGTAATATGACAATTTTTGAATATGGTAATGATATTGTAATTTTGGATATGGGTATACAGTTTCCTGAAGAAGATATGCCGGGTATTGATTACATTATTCCTAATATTGAATATCTAAAAGGAAAAGAGAAACAAATTAAAGGCGTTATTTTTTCTCATGGACATTTAGATCATATCGGAGCCGCTCCAATACTTTTAGAAAAATTAGGTAATCCAGTTATTATTGGTCGACCTCTTACTTTAGCAATAATTAAGCATCGCCAAGAAGATTATAAGAAAGATAGTTCTAAAAAATTAAAAACTATAACTATTAAAGATCTTAAAGAAAGAATACGTTTAGGAATTTTTGATATCTCTTTTTTTCAAATAGATCATTCAATTATGGATGCTGTTGGTGTTATTATTAAAACTCCTTCAGGAACCGTTTTGCATCCCGGCGATTGGACTTTGGAAAAAGATAAAAACGGCAAACCAATTATTGATTATTCATTTTTATCTAAATTAGAAAGACCAACGGTTTTAATGTTGGAATCACTTGGAGCAATTGATGTGCGTAGCAGTGCTTCTACCGAAGAAATGCAGGCAAATTTAACAAAAATTATTTCTCAAGCTCCAGGTAGAGTAATTATTGGAACTTTTTCTTCGCAAATAGAACGTATCAGTTGGATTATTTCTGTTTGTGAAAAATTAGGTAAAAAAGTAGCTCTTGATGGTTATAGTATGAAGGTTAATGTTGAAATTGCTAAAAAATTAGGATATATCAAATATCAGAAAAATACAGTTATTAAAGTTGAAGAGATTAATAATTATCCTGACAATAAAGTTGTAATATTATGTACTGGATCTCAAGGAGAAGGTAATGCTGTTCTTGCTCGTATTATTGATGGATCACATAAAATTATTAAATTAAAATTAGAAGATACTGTTGTTTTGTCTTCTTCTATAATTCCGGGTAATGAAAGAACAATTCAAAGACTTAAAGATAATCTTTATCGTCAGTGTAATAATGTTATTCATGGTAATATTATGGATATTCATGTTTCAGGACACGGAAATCGTGATGATATTGTTTATATGTTAGATCAGATTAGACCAGATTATTTTATTCCTTCTTATGCCAATCATTATATGCTTAAAGAAGCGGCTAAATTAGCTGTTAGCGTTGGTTTTCCGCAAGAAAGGATTTTTGTTCCTGATAATGGCAGTGTTATTGAGATTGGTCGTCAAGGCGCTAAAATGTTAGATAAAAAAGTTCCAGCTTCTTATGTTTTTGTTGATGGACTTGGTATTACTGATATGAATAATGTAGTTTTACGTGATCGCCAACAATTGGCAGAAGACGGTATGTTAGTAATAGTTGTCACAATTGATTCTAAAACTGGAAATCTAATACATAATCCTGATATTATCTCTCGAGGATTTGTTTATTTAAAAGAAAATAAAAAACTTATTGAAATGACTCGTACTAAAATTAAAAAATTACTTAAAGATGAAAATTCTAAAACTGCTCCCGATGATCAATTAATTAAAGATAAATTGCGTAATGAGATTGGTAAGTTTTTATTCCAAAAAACAGAAAAAAGACCAATGATTTTGCCGGTTATAATTGAAGTATAAAAATAAAACTCCAGAAATCTGGAGTTTTATTTTTTATAACGAGTTAAAATAATTGTTTTCTAAATTATTAATCTTTGATATGAAGATTTAATAACGTAACAGATTTTTAATTTTTGATTTTTTCGCTTTAAAATATTTTTTAGCGAATTTTTCAGCTGCATCAGGATTAAACCAGCAACAACTGAAAATATCAATGAAAGCTCGATCACCTTGTTTGTCGTCAAAATGAATAGTAATTGAGGAAGTTTCTATAAATTGGAAAGCACTGTAACCTTCTAAAGATCCTTCTGCAAATTTTTCTACTATAGTTGGTCCATGAGCTTGCATTTTTAATAGCTTAACCAACTGTTTGACGAATAATTTAATTGCTGTTGGTGACTGAATCATTTCATGGTCACAGCCAGCCAAATCTATTGAGGCTAGCAAACCCCACGCCTTACGATTTTTATAATCGCGGCGCAAAGCTGTAATGTTCATCTCTGTTTTTAATAATTATGAATGAACTTCCTTACGTCTTACCGGACAGCCAGCAGACCAACGCCAACCGTTGGCAGGGACGAAAGAATTGTCTTTATAATATACTATTTAGTAATTATTGTAAAGTTTTTATTCCAAGTAAAGTCTATAGCGCTAATAACTAGAAAAACTAAAGCAAGCCATAAAATTGCGGCTGAAAAAAATAAATAATAAAAAGAATTAAATATTTGCCAGAGAAAAATACTTAAAATACCCAAAGATTGTAAAAACATTTTTGTTTTACCCCAAACATTAGCAGGACGAGGAGCTAATTTTGATTTTTTAATCATAATAGCTAAAAAAATCATTGATGCTTCTAAACCAATAATTGATAATATTAAAGAACTAAAAGGATAATTAATCATTACAACAAGTAAAGTTAATCCTATTAATAATTTATCTGCTAAAGGATCAAGAATTAAGCCTTTTTTGGATATTTGACCTCGTCTACGAGCTAAAGCTCCATCTAAAGAATCAAATAAAGCCGCACTAATAAAAGCAATCATTCCCCAGAACCAAAAGTTATTTAAAATTAGAATTATAATTATTGGCACTAAAATTATTCTAAACCAAGAAAAAGTATTAGGTTTAACCCAATATGGAATTAAGAAAAAAAGTGTTTTTTCTAATAAATAATCAATAAAATTTTGTATTTTTTTATAAAAATCGTTTGACATAATTAATAATAAGTATTATGATAGCAATTGATTTTAAGCTATAATTTATTTTATTAGTTTAAGTTTATTTATTTAATTATAACCTAAAAAAATACAATGAGAAACTTTTATAAAAATACAATTTTTTATATTCTGGTTTTTTTGTTTATTATGGTAGTTTTTAGTTGGATTTCGATAAAATCGCAAGAACCAGAAAACATTGATATTTCAACTTTAGTAAATGAAGTTGAGAGTGGTCAGATAAAATCTATTGATATTTCTGAAAATACTTTATTAATTACTTTAAACGATGGAGGTAGAAAAATATTACAAAAAGAAACTAATGAATCGCTTAGTGCTTTGCTTAGAAATTACAATGTTAATCCAGAACAATTAAAAAAGATTGCTATTACAGTTAAAAATGATTCAGGTTGGAAATTTTGGGTAGTCAATTTATTACCAATAATTCTTCCAGCAATTTTTATTTTTGGATTTTTTTGGTTTATGATGCGTCAAGTTCAAGGCGCTAATAATAAAGCTATGAGTTTTGGTCAGTCAGGAGCTAGAGAATTTAATCCCGATAAAAAAAATAAAATAACTTTTAAAAACGTTGCTGGAGTTAAAGAAGCTAAACAGGAACTTTTGGAGATAGTTGATTTTTTAAAAAACCCGAAAAAGTTTTTGGATATGGGAGCCTCTATTCCTAAAGGTGTATTATTGTTAGGTGCTCCAGGAACGGGTAAAACTTTATTGGCTAAAGCAGTAGCTGGTGAAGCTGGCGTTCCTTTTTTTTCTATTTCTGGTTCAGAATTTGTAGAAATGTTTGTTGGAGTAGGAGCTTCTCGTGTTAGAGATTTATTTAAGCGTGCTAAAAAACATTCACCTTGTATTTTATTTATTGATGAAATTGATGCTGTTGGACGTCAGCGTGGCGCTGGATTAGGAGGATCACATGATGAACGTGAGCAAACACTTAATCAAATTTTGGTAGAAATGGACGGTTTTGAGCCCTCAGATAACATTATAGTTATGGCTGCAACAAATCGGCCAGATGTTTTAGATGCTGCTTTATTACGTCCTGGAAGATTTGATCGTCGTGTAACTTTAGATTTACCTGATATTAATGATCGCGAAGAAATTTTGAAAGTTCATGCCAAAGAGAAACCTCTAGCTGCTGAAGTTAATTTACGTAATGTAGCTGAACGTACCCCAGGGTTTTCTGGAGCTGATTTAATGAATTTACTTAATGAAGCAGCTATAGCCGCTGCCTTAAAAGGCGCTAAAGAAATTAGCTTAAATGATGTTTTATCTAGCATTGATAAAGTTTTATTAGGTCCTGAAAGAAAAAGTCATATTTTAAGTGATAAAGAAAAGAAAATTACAGCTTATCATGAAGCGGGACATGCTTTAGTGGCTCATGAGTTACCTCATACTGATCCAGTACGTAAAGTTTCTATAGTAGCTAGAGGTACAGCTGCTGGTTTTACCTTGAAACTACCTAGTGAAGATAAAAAATTACATACCAAAACAGAATTTTTAGAAGAATTAGCGGTATTATTAGCTGGTAGAATGGCTGAGGAAGAGATTTTTAATGAAGTTACTACTGGAGACCAAAATGATTTAAGACAGGCAACTAAATTAGCTCGACGTTTAATTAGTGATTATGGTATGAGTGAAAAATTAGGTTTTAGAACTTTTGGTCAACGTGAAGAATTAATATTTCTAGGTAGAGAAATTCATGAAGAAAAAGATTATTCTGAAAAAATAGCTGAGGAAATTGATCAAGAAATAACTAGAATGCTTAATGAAGCGGCTCAAACGGCTTTAAAAATTATTAGAGATAAAAGACATTATTTAGATAAAATAGCTAATGAATTAATTGCTAAAGAGACAATTGAGGCTGAAGATTTTGAAAAGATTTTTGCTGTTTAAATTATATTTTTTATTAAAACTTCCTTTTAATAACATAATTAATAAAAGGAAGTTTTTTATTTTTATTATTTATGTTATAATATATTTAGATACTAAATTAAATAATAAAATTAGTTATATAAAAATATGGCCATACAATCAACTTCTTATCTTTATCGTCCCGTTTTAAAACGGGCTTGGGAAATAGCTAAGAAATTTCCTTCGCTTTGGATTTTAGGATTGTTTTCAGTATTATTTTCATTAGGTAGCGAATATGAAATTATGTTGCGAGCAATTTATAATTCTAGTCGAGAAGGAATTATTAATTCTTTTTTAGAAGGGATAAATATGGGATTATCGGAAGGAGCAACCTTAACTAGTCAAAGTTTTTGGGTTAATTCTTGGAATATTTTTGTTAATAATATTGGTTCTGCTACTACTGCTTTGTTTGTTTTTGCTTGTGTTTTTGTATTGATTTTATTTTTTATTTGGTTAGCAATTTGTTCTCAAATAGCAATGATTTATAATGTTTATTTAATTGATAAAGGGAAAAAACCAACTTTATTGGAAGGATTTAATTTTTCTTTTATTAATTTTAAACCAATATTACTTTCAATAATTTCTCTTAAAATAATTTTGGCTTTAATGTTTGGTTTATTAGGATTAGTTTTATGGCTAGTATCAGATTTTGGTTGGGCGGCTGATATAATTTATATATTTTCTTTTATAATTTTTATTGGAATATCTTTAGTTTTTGCTTTTCTAATTAAATATCAAATTTTTTATATCTTATTAAAGAAGAAAAATTTTATTTCCGCTCTAAAAGAGTCATGGAATCTTTTTATTAAAAATTGGATAATCTCTTTAGAAATGGCTGGATTAATGTTTTTAGTTTTTTTAACGGGAGTTATTGTTTCAGCTTTCTTATTTACAATTTTCTTTTCAATTCCTATCGTTATTGTTCCATATTACTTTTCAATTTGGCCAATGTTTTTGAAGTTTTCTATTTCTTTACTTTCTTTGATTGGTGTTATTGCTACAGCAGTTATGGTTAATTCTTTTATTATTGTTTTGCAGTGGTCTTCTTGGACTTTATTGTTTTCTCGTTTAGAACAAGGAGAAGCTTCTAGTAAAATAGAAAGAGTCTCTGCTACTTTGAAAAGTTTACCGCAAATGATAATTGGAAAAAATTAAAATAATTCAATTTTTAAAAGTCCGTTTTAAGCGGACTTTTTTAATTGACTTTTTTTCTTTAAAATGAGAGAATGTTTTCATAAATAATATTAAATATAAATTAATTATGATTTTGAAAGATATTTATAAATTAGCTATTGAATCAGGAATTAAAGCGGCTTTGCGA
>CAYVUR010000015.1:3651-4966 GCA_964455185.1 uncultured Gammaproteobacteria bacterium | reverse complement strand
GTTGTTCGTAAAAAACTACTTAAAATTCGTGAAGCTTATGAAAAATTAGATTCAGAACAGAAACAAGAATTTGATTTAGAAAAATTATCTAATCCTTATTCTGATACTAGAATTTTATATGATAATGGAAAAGAAATTAAACGTGTTATAGTTGGTATTGATATAGATCCGCAAGAAATATTATTAGCTAAACAATTAGGTTATGATACAGTAATAGCACATCACCCGGAGGGCGCAGCTTTGGCGGACTTAGGAGACGTGATGCATTTGCAGGCGGAGGTTCTCGCTCAATACGGAGTGCCGATCAATGTAGCTCAAGCCATAACCAAAAAAAGAATTTCCGAGGTGACGCGTGGCATTTCCTCGGTCAATCATTATCGTAGCGTTGATGCCGCCAGGTTATTGGATCTTAATTTTATGTGCGTTCATACCCCTTGTGATAATTTGGCTGCTAAGTTTTTGGAAGATTATTTACGGGGCAGGGAAATCGAAACCGTTGATGAGCTGATGAAGGTTATCAAAGAAATTCCTGAATATCAGGAGGCGATTAAGCGCAAGGCGGGACCGAAAATTTTCGCCGGTGATAAAGACAATTACTGCGGCAAAATAGCTTTGACTGAAATTACTGGAGGCACATCCAACTCTAAAGATATTTATGAGAAAATGGCTCAGGCGGGAATCGGCACTATTGTTGGTATGCACATGAGCGAAGAACATAAAAAGGAGGCGCAACAATATCATCTTAATGTGGTAATTGCCGGACACATGTCTTCTGACTCCCTAGGAGTAAATTTATTTTTGGATAAGATAGAGAGTGGGGTCTCAGAGATTTCCACTTTTTCCGGATTGATTCGAATCAAAAGAGTTTAAAATGCCTAAAAATAGAAAAATAGAGCTGCTCGCCCCAGCTGGGGATTTGCAAAAACTTGAATACGCTTTAGCTTATGGGGCTGACGCTGTTTATTTAGGTTTGCCACAATTTTCTTTGCGCGCTAAGACCGGTTTTGATTTTAGAGATTTAAAAGAGGGAATCGCGCATGCACATAAGTTGAAAAAAAAAGTTTATGTGACAGTAAATATTTTTGCGCACGAGGAACATATCAGGGCTTTACCTAAATTTCTTAGACAATTAGCTGTTTGTCGTCCTGACGCAATCATCCTCTCGGATCCAGGAGTATTGCTTTTGGTAAAAAAGTATTTGCCACGAGTTGCCGTCCATCTTTCCACGCAGGTCAATACGCTTAATTCTGAGGCGGTTAAGTTTTGGCAGAAGAATGGCTTGAAAAGAATTATTTTAGGACGCGAAGCAAGCTTG
>CAYVUR010000015.1:0-3619 GCA_964455185.1 uncultured Gammaproteobacteria bacterium | reverse complement strand
TTGGCACCTAGGATGGAATTGGAAGTTTTTGTGCATGGCGCCATGTGTATGAGTTACTCCGGCCGTTGTTATCTCTCGGCTTGGATGAGTAATCGTAGTGCTAATGAAGGTTTATGCACCCAACCCTGCCGGTTTGAATATAAATTATACGCCGAAGAAAAAATGCGTCCCGGGCAATTAATGCCGGTTGAAGATGATGGGCAAAATATGTACATTTTCAACTCCAAAGACCTGTGTTTGATTGAATATTTGGCTGATTTGGTTCAGGCTGGAGTCATTAGTTTTAAGATTGAGGGCCGTACAAAGAGTCTTTATTACATTTCAACTGTAACCCGAGCTTATCGTCAAGTTTTGGACAATCTTGGCAACAAAAAAATACTTGCTAAATCCCGAGAAGAGTTGCAAAAAATTGATAGCCGTGGCTATACTACCGGATTTTTGACAGGTCGTGAGTCGGGATTAGATCGGCAAGAGTTTAAAACGTCAAAAGCGCAAAGCACTTGGCAGTTCGTGGGACAGATCGTAGGCAAGAACGATGATGGATTAGTGGCTTTCAAACCGCACAACTCGCTTAACGTTGATGACAAACTGGAATTGCTTACTCCGGCCGGATGTTATAAGATAAGAGTGAAGGAATTCATTGATGAGCATGGTAAAAAGCTGGAAGAAGTCCATGGTGGCACTAATAGAATTTATTATTTTGTCCTGCCCAGCAAGGAAAAAATAGATTACGGATTAGTAAGAAAAAAGATTTAATTATGATTGCATACTTGTCAGGAAAAATTATTTATCAATCCGTCTTTTTGAAAAAGGATAATTTTGTCGTCCTTGATTGTAACGGTATAGGATACAAGGTTTTTGTCGCTGATAAAGTTCTCAACGGAGCGCGAATCGGTGAGACAATGACTCTGCATGTTTATACCCAAGTGGCAGAAACTGCTTTGGATTTATACGGTTTTGCGACACGAGAAGAATTGGATTTTTTTGAATTATTACTCACCATCTCCGGCATTGGTCCGCGTAGCGCCATGGATATTTTGCGTAAGGCAAAAATCGATGATTTGGTTAAAGGCGTGAAAAGCGGAGATTTTCAATTGCTGGCCAAGGTTTCTGGAATTGGCCCTAAGACAGCAGAAAAAATTGTTATCGGTTTGAAAGATAAGTTAACCGGAGGCTATACAGTTGAATCTGGTGGTTGGAACAATGATTTTGGCGACGCCTTGGAGGCTTTGATAGGTCTCGGTTACAACTCAACTCAAGCGCGTGATGCCCTAAGCCAATGTCAGGCAGCTGACGCAGAAGAAAAGATTAAAGAAGCTTTAAAAATTTTAGGAAAAAAATAATTTATGAGTCTAGATTATTTAAATATCTTTTGGGGTTGGCCGCCGGAAGCCGCTGTGTTGGTAATTTCTATGATTCCCATTGCTGAGTTGCGCGTTGGCTTGTCTTTAGCTTTAACTGCTTACGCCATGAGTTGGCCTAAGGCTTATGCTATTACTGTTTTGGGAAATTTGTTGCCAGTAATTTTAATTATCAAATTTATTGGTCCGGTTTCTGATTGGTTAAGGCGCAAATCTCAATTGACAGATAAGTTTTTCGTTTGGTTGTTTGCTAGAACTCGCAACAAGACCGTTAAGCATTATGAGAAATATGGCCTGTGGGCGTTGATGATGTTTGTGGCCGTTCCTTTGCCAATGACCGGAGCCTGGACTGGCGCTTTGGCGGCTTGGCTATTTGGCGTCAAGACGCGTGATGCCTTGATTTATATCGGGCTGGGAGTTTTAATCGCCGGGTTAATAGTTAGTGCCATTACTTTGGGGGCTAAAGAATTATGGTTTTTAATTTAATTGTTGAAAGTGGTTATAAGATAAGTTATTTTTTTAACCTTATTTAAGACAAGGCGCAAAGCCTTGTCTTATTTTTATATATTTTTATATAAAATTAGATAAAAATAAATAATTTATTGACATTTTAGTAAAAATACGCCAATATTATATATTGGTAAGCTACCGTTGGTAGAGCCAATTTGCACCTAAAATGGACGAGTTCCTTTGGGAACGTGTCCGCAAAATGAGGAGATAGACCATGTCTATATACTCGATCGGTCAGATGAATCAATTAGGAGATGCACTGGAGGCTGCCGGTTTTACGCCCAACGATGTAACCCGGCTTCAGCAATTCAAGAAATTGTCGATGCTTCGCGCGGTACTCAGTGGCTCAGCAGATATTGTTTTCACCAAGCAAGTTATCGACTGCGACGCCGACCCGTTCGTACCTAACTTTTATTGTGTCCATGATCACATTAAGGGTGGCTTTTTCGAATGGGATTTGTCCCAGATTGAGTTGTATTTCGACAAGGGTCAGCAGGAAGGCAAGTCCATAAGGGGCAGCGACCTGCGTCGGAAGCTGGCTGGCAAGAAAGTCTTGAATGCTTGTGTTCTGGATTTCTTACTCGCTCACCCTGATTTGATCCCAGAAGAATGGAAGGGCAAGCTCGTCTTCTTCTGGGGGACTATCTACCGTCGCTTTGATAACAACTTGTGCGTTCGTTGCCTGTATTGGAACGGCGACAGGTGGTGTTGGACCAGCCTCTGGCTCGACCGTGACTTCGGTGGCTGCGATCCGGCGGTGCTCAGCAAGTAGTCCTTGGGACTTGAGTGCTTAGTTCCTGTCCTTTGACTTTTAGTCATTAGTTTTTTTTCCTCTCGTATTTTCTCTCGTATTAGCTCGGCTGGTACGGGAGATTTTTTTTAAAATTATTTTAGTATTATTATATATAGCGCTAGGTAAATTAGCACTAGGTAAATTTGCGATTGGTTATCGCTGTTCGCGACCGAAGTTAGTATCGGTATTTTATGTAAATTGATTTAGTTTTTTGGGTTGGGTTAATTTCGCCGATCACTAAGACTAAGAGAAGGATATTTAAGAGTTTAAAGGTTAATTTGAAGTCAGAATCGTCAATTTTATTTAGGATTATTAAGCCACAGCAATGGTTATAAATTACAAAAGAAAGTCATTGATTTGACGTGTCTTGTTAAACCGCAACGATTATACAGACAATTGCCAGCATATCAAAGAAATGTTAAGATAGAGCCATAAATTATGAAGGAGTTAATTAGGAAAATGGTGCCAAAAACGGTCCTTAATTATTACCACAAAGCAATGGCGATCGCTGCTAATTTTGTCTATGGTCGGCCGTCAGAAAAAATGATTGTAATTGGCGTAACCGGAACTAATGGCAAATCATCGACAGTTAGCTTGATTGCCAATATTTTGGAAGAAGCTGGACATAAAGTCGGTGCCGCTTCAACTGTACTATTTAAAGTGGCTGAAAAAGAGTGGCTCAATGACAAAAAAATGACGATGTTGGGGCGTTTTCAATTACAGAAATTACTCAAACAAATGGTTGATGCCAGTTGTGCTTATGCGGTGGTCGAGACTTCTTCGCAAGGCATCGAACAATTCCGTCATCTCGGTATTCATTATGATGTTTGTGTTTTTACCAATCTAACTCCGGAGCACATTGAGGCACATGGCGGATTTGATAATTACAAAAAAGCCAAACTAAAATTATTTAAACATTTAGAAAATTTACCAACTAAAGTTTTAACAGGTAAAA
>CAYVUR010000014.1:0-19470 GCA_964455185.1 uncultured Gammaproteobacteria bacterium | reverse complement strand
TATGTAGTTTTTATAGCTTATGCTATTACTAGATATCGTTTGCTTGATATACGTTCTATAATTAAAAGATCATCAGTATTTACTTTTTTAGTCGTAATTATAGCTATTCTTTTTGCAATACTTTCTAATTTATTAGTTTTTGTTTTTGAAGTATATTTAGGTGTTTACACTCAATTAGTTTCAACAGTATTATTTGCAATTGTGGTTGTTTCATTTTATGATTTAATAAAGAAGGAACTTGAAATATTTACTGATAAATTTCTGTTTGTAAAATCTTATAATCCGACAAAGGTATTTTCTGATATAAATAATTTAGCTCTTTCAGAAATTAATCTTGATAAATTATTAAATTCTATAATTGAAAAACTTGGCAGTGTTTTTTATTTCAAAAGTATAGCTTTTTTACTTTTAGATGAAAATGGTAAATTACAAATAGTTAAACAAGAAGGATTTGATGTAAAATACATTGAGTCTTTTGCTAAAGGTAAAGAAAAATTTTTACCAATTTATTTTACTGGCAATAAAAATATTTGGGTAATCCCAGAGCTTAAAGCCGCTTATGATTCAGGAGAATATCAACCTAAAAATTTAGAGATTTTAATGGGATTATATGATATGGATGTTAGTTTGGTTTTACCGCTTTTTGTTAAAGATGATGTTATTGGTGTATTACTAATGGGCGATAAAAAATCTGGCGATCCTTATAACCAAGATGATATTAATACGATTAATGCGATAGCTGGACAATTAGCTATGGCTATTGAAAATGCTCGTCTTTATGAAAAACAAAAACAGTTTAATATTAAATTGAAGCAAGAAGTAAAAAAAGCTACTGAAAAATTAGTTGCAGCCAATAAAGAATTACAGCGTCTCGATGATGCTAAATCAGAATTTTTGTCTATCGCTTCGCATCAATTACGTACCCCAACCACGATTATTCGTGGCTATATTTCCATGATGCAAGAAGGTAGTTTTGGTCCTCTTTCTCCTATTATTCAAGAAAATTTAAAGAAGGTAAACTCTGCTACTGAGCGCCTTCTTACTTTGATTGAGAGTCTTTTAGATATTTCTCGTATGGAAGCAGGGCGATTAGAATTCAATATACAACCGACAGATTTAGTAGTTATTATTAAAAATCTTATTGATGATTTTAGAAAAAAAGCAGAAGAAAAAAAGTTGAAATTAGAATTTTATTTTCCTAAAGATTTGCCCCAAGTTTTAGCCGATCCCGATAAAGTAAAAGAAGTAGCTTCTAACCTAATTGATAATTCTATTAAGTATACTCCTAAAGGAGAAATTTCTGTTGGTTTACATCAAGAAGGCTCATCAGTGGTATTTTCCGTTCAGGATACTGGTTTAGGAATTGAATCAGAAGATTTGCCAAGATTATTTAATAAATTTGTGCGCGGCAAAGATATGTCTCGAGTTCATACTGAGGGTACAGGTTTAGGTTTATATTTTGCTCGAATAGCAATCGAAAACATGGGTGGTCGTATTTGGGCAGAAAGCCCTGGTAAAAATCAAGGTAGCAAATTTTGTTTCTCTTTGCCATTAGCTGATAAGAGTAAAGCGAAAAAGATAAAGGTTTAAGATAAATAAATCCGGTTTTAGCCGGATTTATTTTATTATTTTACATTATTTATTTTTTATTATCTATTTCTTCTTTAATTTTATTAATGAATTCGTTTATTGAAATCACTCCTTGATCACCTACATTACGTTGGCGTACTGAAACTGATTGTGTTTTTACTTCTTTTTCTCCAACAACTAAAATATATGGAATTTTATTTTTTTCAGCATTACGAATACGTTTATTAAGAGATTCGTTGCTATTATCAATTTCTAATCGTATTCCAGCAGACTTTATTTTTTCTGCTATATTTTTAGAGTAGTCTGAAAATTTTTCTGAAACAGGTATAATAATGGCTTGAATAGGAGAAAGCCAAACTGGAAAAACGCCTGCATAATGTTCAATTAAAATACCTAAAAATCTTTCTATTGATCCATAAATAACTCGGTGAATCATAACTGGCCTTTTTTCTTTTCCGTCAGAATCAATATAAAATAAATTGAATCTTTCAGGCAGATTCATGTCTAATTGAATCGTGCCACATTGCCAAGTTCTACCAATTGCATCTTTAATATGAATATCAATTTTAGGACCATAAAAAGCGCCATCACCTTCATTAATTTTATATTCTTTGCCAGCAGCATCTAAAGCATTCTTTAATCCTTCAGTAGCAATTTGCCAAGCTTCATCGGAACCAATAGACTTTGAAGGCCGAGTTGATAATTCTAAATGATAAGAAAGTCCAAAAACAGAATACACTTTTTCTACTAATTTAAGTACTCCCAAAATTTCATCTTTAATTTGATCTGGTCGCATAAAAATATGAGCATCATCTTGATGAAAAGAACGAACACGAAATAATCCAGACAATACCCCAGATAATTCGTGGCGATGAACTAGACCAATTTCTCCCCAGCGCAAAGGTAAATCACGGTAAGAATGAAGTTCTTCAGAATACATTAACAATCCCCCGGGGCAATTCATAGGTTTGATAGCGTATTCCATTTCATCAATTTTAGTTTCATACATATTTTCACGATAATTTTCCCAATGCCCTGAAATTTCCCAAAGTTTTTTTGAAAGTATGATTGGCGTTTTTATTTCCTTATAATTTGCTTCCGTGTGCACTTGTCGCCAGTAATTAAGTAATTCATTCCAAATAATCATACCTTTTGGTTTAAAAAAGGGGAAACCAGGACCCTCTTCATGAAAAGAAAATAATTCTAATTCACGTCCAATTTTTTTATGATCTCGTTTTTCTGCTTCTGCTAAAAGATTTAAATATTCTTTAAGTTGTTCTTTAGTTTCAAAAGCAGTACCGTAAATTCTTTGCAACATTTTATTTTTTTCATTACCACGCCAATAAGCGCCAGCAATTTTCATTAGCTTGAAATTACCTAATTCTGAAGTATTGGCAACATGAGGTCCGCGGCATAAATCAATAAAATCTCCAACAGTATAAAAACTAACGGAAGTTTCTCCAGCGGCTTGTAATTCTTTAATAAGTTCTTGTTTATAAGGTTGTTCTGACATTTTTTCTAGCGCCTCACTAATTGTGGCTGTAGATTTTTCAAATGACAAATGTCGCTTTATAATTTCCTCCATCTTTTTCTCTATTTTTTTTAAGTCATCAGGAGAAAAAGTTTTTTCTCCTAAATCAAAATCATAATAAAAACCATCATTAATTGTTGGCCCAATAGCGAATTTTACATCTCCAAATAATTCACGTACCGCATAAGCCATTACATGTGAAGTAGAATGACGAATTTTATCTAATTGTTCATTCATATTATTAATTAAATTTATTAAAAAATCTCGTCTCAAAATACATCAAAATTAAGATACATTTTGGGACGAGATTTTTCCCGCGGTTCCACCCAATTTTCCGCTATACTTTTAATTTTAGAGTATAGAGGACACTTTATTTAATTTAGCTTAGCGTGGAATATCCACGATCCTTTAGGACTATATTTGATAAGGATAGACGTTTGGTAGGCGTCTCAATCGCTTGTTTTTATTATACTCTTTTAATTAATACAGTCAATTTTTTATTTATAAAAACTTGTTTTTTAACTTATTTTTGGTATATTATATTAATATGGATTATGTTATTAATAAGATTAAAGAAGAGATATTAAAAGCGGTTAAAGAAGCTATCTCAATTGATATTGATGTTAATAAATTAGAAATTGAGCGACCACCGGAAAAGAACATGGGCGATTTTGCTGTGCCTTGTTTTTATTTAACTAAATTATTGCGTATTTCTCCTAATCAAATTGCTCAAGAATTAAAAGATAAAATTAATCCCCATGGTTGTATTAAATCAGTACAAAATCTTGGTCCTTATCTTAATTTTTTTATAGATACTAAATTTTTAGCTCAAAAAGTAATTAGCGAAATTAAAAAGATGGGTTCTAAATATGGCAGTTATAAGTATAATGGTATTAAAGTAATGTTAGAATATTCTGGACCCAATACACATAAAGAATTTCATATTGGACATTTACGTAATAATGCTTTAGGTATTAGTTTAGTTAATTTATTAAAATTTTCTGGAAAAAAAGTTATTTCAGTAAACTATATTGGAGATATTGGTGCGCACGTAGCTAAATGTCTTTGGGCTTATGATAAATTTCATAAAAATGAAGAATTGCCAGAAAATAAAGGCAGATATCTTGGTTTAATTTATGCTGAAGCTGTCAGAAAAATTGATGAAGATGAGAAATTAGTTGAAGAAGTTGCTGAGGTCCAACGCAAATTAGAAGCAGGAGATAAGTATTGGATAAAGCTTTGGAAACAAACTCGCCAATGGAGTCTTGATGAATTATCTGAGGTATATAAAATTATAGGAGCTAAATTTGATAAAGTTTTTTATGAAAGTCAAGTTGAAAAATCAGGTAAAAAGATCGTAGAAAAATTATTAGAGAAAGGAATTGCTGAAAAATCTGAAGGAGCAGTTATTGTTGATTTAGAAAAATATAATTTAAAGAAAATTTTACTACTTAAATCTGATGGTTCTTCATTGTATTCCACTAAAGAATTGGCTCTTGCTCAGTTAAAATTTGAAAAATATAAGATAGATGAAAGCTATATGGTGATTGATACTCGCCAGAGCTTTTATTTACAACAAATTTTCAAAGTTTTACAAATCATGGGTTTTGATAAAAAAATTGTTCATATACCTTATGAATTTGTTACTCTTAAAGATGGCGTGATGTCTTCGCGAAAAGGTAATATTGTACCTTTTGAAGATTTTTTTGATGAAATAGTTAAATTAATTTCTGAAGAAACCAAAAAACGTCATTCTGATTGGTCTGATGATGAAATTACTAATGTAGCTAAAAAAATTGCTTTAGGGGCCATTAAATTTTATATGTTACGTGTTAGTAATAATAGTGTTATTACTTTTGATTTTGAAGAAGCAAAAAGTTATGATGGTTTTACTGGTCCTTATTTACAATATACAGTTTCTCGTATTAATAGCATTTTAAATAAACCAGAAGCTAAAGTTAATAAAAAACTAAATTTTTCTTTATTAACAGAAGTATTAGAAAAAGAATTACTTATTACTTTAGCACAATTTCCTGAAATAGTGTTAAAAGCATCTCAAGAACTTGATCCTAGTAGTTTGGCTAAGTATTTATTTGATTTAGCTAAAATTTTTTCTTCATATTATCAGGCAGTTCCTATATTAACTTCAACAGAAGAATTAAAAGTTTCTCGTTTAGCTTTAGTAAGTTTTGTCAAACAAGTTTTAATTAACGGATTAGGACTTTTGGGAATTGAAGTGCCAGAAAAAATGTAGTTAGATGTAAAAATAAATTTTAAAGATATGATTTCAACAAAATATAAAGTAGCTATTATAGAAGACGAACCAGACTTGGCTGAAATTTATAAAATGAAAATGATTATGGATGGTATTGATGTTATAGTTATTAATGAAAGCTTGAAAGCAATTGATATTTTAAAAAGCGAAATGCCAGATTTAATACTTTTAGATATAATGATGCCGGGTATTGATGGTTTTAAGTTGTTTAATATGATTAAAGCTGATGAACAACTTAAAAAAATTAAAATTTATATTTGGAGTAATTTGACTCAAAAGAAAGATAGAGATCAGGCTGCTAATTTTAAAGTTGATGGATATTTAATAAAATCTGACTTTACACCAGCAACACTTTCTGCTAAAGTTAAAGAGTTGTTACAAAAAATAAAGAAATAATTTTATAAATTATGAAACCAAAAATTAGTGACTCTTGCATTGCTTGCGGTACTTGTGAGGGTATTTGCCCAGAAGTTTTTAAAGTAGCTGAAGTTGATGGTAAAATGATGGCTACAGTTTTAGAAGCTGATTATACTGCTTTAGAAAATAAAATTGATGAAGCAATTGCTTCTTGTCCAGTGCAAGCAATTAGCAAAGAATAAAATTAAAAAAGAAAACATTTTTAACTCTTCATTATCATTAATAATGAAGAGTTTTTGTAATTAATTATTTTGTTACTTTAATAGTATTTTGACTTTTTGATTTATTTTTGTTATTGTAACAATACAATTTTTAAAAGCGTTAATACTCCGAAATCACCGGAGGAGCTGCCGGAAGAAATTTACTTTTTAGAAAAAAAGTAAAGAGTAGAACCGGTCGGGAATGCCCGTAATAGCAATCAATTAAGTTAAATTCCGAGATGGTACCGCCTGCGAGGGCTCCGGATTCCGTACTCGGTTTTTTTATTTTAATGTTATTACTATGTCAGAAACAAAAAAAATGATTAATTCAATTTCAGAACGCGAAAAAGAAATTCAGAAATTTTGGGAAGATAATAAAATTTTTGAAAAATCTTTGGAACAAACTAAAGATGGCAAGCGGTATAGTTTTTATGATGGCCCGCCATTTGCTACTGGCACACCTCATTATGGTCATATGGTAGCTAGTTTAATGAAGGATGTAGTTCCTCGTTTTTGGACAATGCGTGGATATTATGTTGAGCGTCGCTGGGGTTGGGATTGTCATGGCTTACCGATTGAAAATATGGTAGAGAAAGAATTAGGATTTAAGAATAAGAAAGACATAGAAGAATATGGTATTGATAAGTTTAATGAATATTGCCGAAGTAAAGTTTTGTTATATGTTGAAGAATGGAAAAAAACTATTAAACGTTTTGGGCGTTGGGCAGACATGGATAATTCTTATAAAACAATGGATTTGCAATACATGGAATCTGTTTGGTGGGTGTTTAAACAATTATATGACAAAGGATTAATTTATGAGGGTTACCGTTCGATGCATGTTTGTCCACGTTGTGAAACTACTTTATCACAGCAAGAAGTTAGTGAAGGATATAAAGACATTAAAGATTTATCAGTGACAGCTAAATTTGAGTTAGTTGATGAACCAGATACTTATGTTTTGGCTTGGACTACTACTCCTTGGACTTTGCCGGGTAATGTAGCGCTTGCCGTGGGAGAAGATATTGATTATGTTTTAGTTAAATTGGATGAAAGTAAATTTATTTTAGCTAAAGATTTAGTAGAAAAAGTTTTAGTTGGTCAGAAATTTGAAATAATAAAAGAATTGAAAGGATCTAATCTTATAGAAAAAAAATATAAACCATTATTTCCATATTACGAAAGCGAAGAAACAAGAAAAAAATTACCTAATTCAGAAAATCTTTATAAAATTGTTAGTGCTGATTTTGTTACTACTGAAGATGGTACCGGTGTGGTGCATATCGCTCCAGCTTACGGTGAAGAAGATATGCAATTAGGTAAAGAAAAAAATCTCTCTTTTATTCAAAATATTACCTTATCGGGAAATTTCAAAGATGAAGTTGTTGATTTTGCTGGTTTAAATGTTAAGCCGATTAATGATACTAAATCTACTGATCGCAAGGTTATTGAATATTTAGATAAACATAAATTGCTTTTTGCTAGTCAAGAATATGAACATAGCTACCCACATTGTTGGCGTTGTGATACCCCGCTTATTAATTATGCTACTTCATCTTGGTTTGTTAAAGTAATTGATATAAAAGAAACAGCTCTTAAAACTGCCAAAGAAATTAATTGGTCGCCAGCACATATAAAAGAAGGTCGTTTTGGTAATTGGTTAGAGGGGGCACGTGATTGGTCAATTTCTCGTCAGAGATTTTGGGCTTCAGTTATTCCTATTTGGCAATGTGATTGTGGCGAACTTAAAGTAATTGGTAGCGTAGCTGAATTGGAAAAAGAGAGTGGAGAAAAGGTTTCAGATTTACATAAACATGTTGTTGATAAAATAGAGATTCCTTGTTCTTGCGGTAGTAAAATGAAACGTATTCCTGATGTTTTAGATACTTGGTTTGATAGCGGTTCCATGCCTTATGCTCAACAGCATTATCCTTTTGAAAATGAAGAAAAATTTAAAGCTGGATTTCCAGCAGAATTTATTGCTGAAGGCGTCGATCAAACTCGTGCTTGGTTTTATTATTTACATATAATTGCAACAGCTATTTTAGGAAAAAATTGTTTTAAAAATGTAATTGTTAATGGTATAGTTTTGGCTGACGATGGTAAGAAAATGTCAAAACGTTTAGCTAATTATACTGAACCTGATTTAATTATGGAACAATATGGAGCCGATGCTTTACGTTATTATCTTTTGACTTCTCCAGTAATGCAGGCAGAAAATATTAATTTTGATGATAATGGAGTTAAAGAAGCAATGCAGAAAGTTATAATGTTGCTTAACAATATTTTGAGTTTTTATAAAACTTATCGATTGTTAGATAACAAAGATGAATTAGATAATAAATTTTTACAAAACAATAATATTCTAGATACTTGGCTTATTGCTAAATTAAATGTTTTAATTAATGAGGTTACCAAACAAATGGAAGCTTATGATCTGCCTCGTTCTACTCGACCAATTCAAGAATTTATTGATGAATTTTCTACTTGGTGGCTTAGACGTAGTCGTGATCGCTTTAAGTCAGATAATCAAATTGATAAACAACAAGCTTTATTTACTTTTCAATATGTATTGTTAGAATTATCAAAAATAATGGCCCCCTTCACCCCTTTTATTGCTGAACAAATTTATAAAGAGGTTGGTGGCCAATTAGAATCTGTGCATTTAGAAAAATGGCCAGCGACAAAAGAAGTTGATGAAAAAATTATTGAGGACATGAAGTTAGTTAGAAAAGCAGTTGAACTTGGCTTGGCTAAACGTTCGGAATTAGGCATTAAAATTCGTCAACCCTTATCAGAAATCTCAATATATGGACTTAACATTAATGAAATGTTTTTATCAATTATAGCTGATGAAGTTAATGTAAAAAAAGTTTTAATCAATAAATCTAGTGAAATTAAAGTTGAACTTAATACAGAGATTACTGAAGAATTAAAACTTGAAGGAACATTGCGAGAAATAGTTCGTACTATTAATGGCATGAGAAAGGATGCTAATTTAACTATTAGAGATAATATCATAATTAAATGGGAGTCAGACGGAAAATTTGTTAGAAAGGTATTTTCTGATTCGGTCATTAGTCAAGAATTAAAAAAAGCTACCATTACTCAACAATTACAAGAAGAAAAAATTGAAGAAAAAACAATAAATATTAATGGAGAAAAAACAAAATTAAAAATTGAAAAAATATAATTAAATAATTCAAGCGCTCCTAACAGGAGTGCTTTTTGTTTTTTTAATTATAGCTTTTTTTAATTTTTGATTTTTGATATAATTTAATTAACTATTATGAATTTTGAAGAATTTAAAAAATTAAAAAATCAAGCAAATTCACCAAATTTTTCCTTAAACGAGACAAAGGATTCTTTTTTAATTAATCAATCTTTTAATCAGAGTGAAATTTTAAATTTGCCTGATAATTTACAATTATCATCAGATAAAATTTTAAGTCAATATTCTAGTGATTTTGTTTATAATAGAAAATCTAATTGGTGGCTTTGGGCGCTTTTAATAATATTTTTTTTAGCCGTTTCTATTTTTTTTATTTCCATATTTATAGAAATACAGAAAAGACAAAAAATAATTAATGAAATTGTTGATCGAGCTAAACAAATGACTGAATCAGGAAAACTTGAAAATAATACTTTAGTACAGGAATTAATAAAAAAGACTACTACTAGTAGTAGTGAATCCGTTGCTACTAGTACTATTACTACTAGCACTATAATAATTAAAGATAAAAATAGAGAATTAGCAGAAAGATATGGTTCATCTTTTTGGGGTAATCAAACTTCTACTTTAGTAATCGTGGAATTTGCTGATTTTGATTGCCCGGTTTGTTTAGAAGAATTTCCTATAATTCGTTCAATAATTAGTAAGTATCAAAATGAATTATTGTTTATTTTTCGCAATTATCCAGTTAGAGGAAATGATTCAATTATGTTAGCTCAAGCCGCTTTGTGTGCTGAGGAACAGGGAAAGTTTTGGCAGTTTCATGATCGACTTTTTAGTAATCAAGGAAAAATTAAAACCACTGAAGATGTTAAAAATTTAGCGATTATGTCAGGGCTTGATTGGGATAAACTTAATCAATGTGTAATTTCTGATAAATATCGCCAAAGATTAGCGCAAGACACTCAAGATGCCTTAGATTTAGGAGTTAGAGGTACGCCAACTTTCTTTATTAATGGCAATAAATTAGAAGGAGCAATCAGTGCTACCGATTGGGAAGCAATTATTAAAAAATATAAAGAATTAATTAATAATATATGATAGAAATAAGAATACATGGTAGAGGTGGACAAGGTTCAGTAACTATGGCGGAATTGTTAGCAGAAGCCGCTTTTTATGATGGCAAAGAAGTTCAAGCTTTTCCTAATTTTGGAGTAGAACGACGTGGCGCTCCAGTAACGGCTTATGTTAGAATTGATTCAAAGTCAATTAGATTGCGTAGTCAAGTATATTCTCCAGATTATGTTATTGTGCAGGATGTGTCACTTTTAAATGATGGAAAAATTTTAGTAGATTTAAAGCGTAGTGCCTTGGTTATTATAAATACTTCAAAAAAAGTTTCAGAATTATCTTTGCCTAAAAATTTTAAAATTAAAACTATTAATGCTTCTGGTTTAGCTTTAGAAGTTATTGGTAAGCCGATTATTAATACCGTCCTTTTGGGTGCTTTTGCTGGAGCTACCGGATTAATTAAATTATCAAGCGCTGAGAAAGCAATTAAAGAAAGATTTTCTTTAGAAATAGCTGAGAAAAATATTGCTGCCTTGAGACGAGGTTTTGAAATAATAAATCAGAATTAATATATGAAAATAAAATTAACAGCTCAACCGGGAACCACTAAAGAAATTAAAACTGGCAATTGGCGTGAACAGCATTATCCAGACATTGATCACGAAAAATGTATTGGTTGCGGTATTTGCGATAGTGTTTGTCCCGAAGGAATTTGTTTTAATACTGAAGAAAAAAATTCGGCTGGTAAATTTTTTTATGAAACAGACCTTGATTATTGCAAAGGTTGTGGTTTATGCGCTGAAGCGTGTCCAGTTAAAGCAATAACTATGAGAGAGGAGAAAAAATAATATGAAAAAAATATTAGAGGGTTCGCGAGCAATCGCAGAAACAATTAAAAATATTGGAGTGGATGTAGTCTCTTGTTATCCGATTACGCCCCAAACTCACATAGTAGAAGATTTGGCAAAATTTAAGGCGGATGGTAAGGCGGATTATGAGTATATCAGGGCAGAAAGTGAATTTGCTGCGATGTCTATTTTGGTTGGAGCTTCAGCTGCTGGAGCTAGAACTTATACTGCCACTTCTTCTCAAGGATTATTATTGATGACAGAAGTTTTGTATAATGTAGCAGGTATGCGTTTACCTATTGTTATGACTGATGCTAATCGTGCAGTTTCTGCTCCTATCAATATTTGGAATGACCAACAGGATGCGGTTACAATGCGTGATGCCGGTTGGATTATGTTTTATGGGGAAAATAATCAAGAAGTTTGTGATTTGCATATTTTAGCTTATAAAATTGCTGAAACTTGTCAGATTCCGGTCATGATTAATTTAGATGGTTTTGTTTTGACACATACTGTAGAGCCAGTAGATATTGCCGAACCAAAATTAATCAAAAAGTATCTTCCTTCTTTTAAACCAACTGAAAAATTAGATCCTAAAAATCCATTAACTTTTGGTGCCTTTGCGACCCCGAAGCATTATATGGAGATTAGACAACAACTACATAATGATATTGTTTCTTCTAAGAAGTTGATTGTTAAAGAAATGATTTTTTTTAAGAAATATTTTGGTAGAAAACTTTCTTTAGTTAATTATTATGGCGATAAATCAGCTGACACAGTAATTGTAGCTATGGGTTCAGTATTAGGAACTATAAAAGATACAATTGATGAACTTAAAGTAGCTGGTAAAAAAGTTGGAGCACTAAAAATAACTTCTTTAAGACCATTTCCAGCAGAAGAAATTATTGAAGAAATTGGTAATAAAAAAAATATCATTGTGATAGATAAATCTTTATCTTTAGGAGAAGAAGGAATTTTAGCCGGAGAATTGAAGCGTTCTTTGTATGGTAAGTCTAAAGCAAAAATAATTAGTATTATTATGGGTCTTGGTGGTAGAGATATTACTAAAGAAATGATTAAAAAATCAGTAAATAAAGCAGTTAATTCAAAAAATCAAACATTTTTTATTGGTGATTAAATTTTAAAATCAATTTCTAGAATTAATATATAAATTTTAGAAATTGATTTTTTTATTTAATTTTAATTTTCAAGTTAATTTTTGTTTAATTTATAATTAATTTGCTATTAAAAAATTTATTTGTTAAGATAGCAAAAAATATAAAAAACTATGAAATTACTTGTAACAGGAGGAGCAGGATTTATTGGATCTAATTTTATTAGATATATTTTAAATAAATATTTAAATTATCAAATTATAAATATTGACGCTTTAACTTATGCTGGTAATTTAGAAAATCTTAAAGATTTAGAAAATGATCATCGCTATTGTTTTGTTAAAGGAAATATTTTAGACAAAAATTTAGTTGAAGATTTAGTTAAAAAAGTTGATATTGTAATTCATTTTGCTGCCGAATCACATGTTGATCGTTCAATACTTGATGCTTCTTCTTTTGTTAAAACTAATTTTTTAGGTACATATAATTTATTAGAGTCAGCTAAATCTAATAATGTTAGGTTTCATCATGTTTCTACTGATGAAGTATTTGGTTCTTTAGAATTTAAAGAAAATCCTTTTAATGAAAAAACGCCTTATAATCCTCATAGCCCTTATAGTGCTTCTAAAGCTGCTTCTGATCATTTAGTTCGTGCTTATCATTATACTTATGGGTTACCAATTACAATTTCTAATTGTTCTAATAATTATGGACCTTATCAATTTCCAGAAAAATTAATCCCTTTATTTATTTCTAATCTTATTGATAATAAAAAAATTCCACTTTATGGTGATGGACGCAATATTCGTGATTGGATTCATGTTTTAGATCATTGTAGTGCCATTGATTTAATAATTCATAAAGGTAAAATTGGTGAAACTTATTGTATAGGTGGAGATTGTGAAAAAAGTAATAAAGAAATAACTTATAAAATTTTACAATTAATGGGCAAAGGAGAAGAAATGATTGAATTTGTTAAAGATCGTCCAGGACATGATTTACGTTATGCCATAGATTCATCAAAAATAAAAAAAGAATTAGGTTGGAAACAAGAAATTGATTTTGAGTTAGGATTACGAGAAACAATTAATTGGTATTTAAAAAATCAGTCTTGGTGGCGTCGAGTAAAAGATGGTAGTTATCAGGAATATTATAATAAACAATATAGTAATAAAGAAAATGTTTCTTCATCTTCATCTATGATTGAAATAATTTCAACTAATAAACAAGAAATTAAAAATACCAATATAGATATTAAGAAAGTTAGTAATTCTAATATTATTAAAGATAAGAATGAAGTTAAAGAAATTAAAGGCATTGTTTTAGCCGGAGGTTCTGCTACTAGACTTTATCCATCTACTATTGTTACTTCTAAGCAATTATTACCTGTTTATGATCGTCCTATGATTTTTTATCCACTTAATATTTTAATTAAAGCTGGTATTAAAGATATTTTAATAATTGTTTCTCCAGAACACAGTGGTCAGTTTATTAATTTATTGAGTTCAGTATTAGATAGTTATGGTATACAAATATCTTTTAAAGTTCAAACTGAACCACGTGGATTACCAGAAGCTTTTATTTTAGGAGAAAATCATATTGATAATAATAATGTCGCCTTAATTTTAGGTGATAATATTTTTGAAGATGATTTTTCAATACAAATTAAACAATTTGAAAAAGGTGGACAAATATTTGTTACTAAAGTTCCTGATCCGGAAAGATTTGGAGTAATTAAATTTGGAGCTGATATTAAACCTGAATTTATTGTTGAAAAACCCAAAGAATGGGTTAGTGATTATGCTATTACAGGTTTATATTTATATGACCATCGAGTAGTTGAATTGGCTAAACAACTAAAGCCTTCTGCTAGAGGAGAATTGGAAATAGTAGATTTACATAATTATTATTTAAGTCAGAATGAATTAAAAACAACCATTTTTGAAGGTGCTTGGCTTGATGCAGGAACTCATGATACATTATTAGAAGCATCTATTGTAGTAAAAAATAGAGGAATTAATCAAAAGTTTGATCCAATCTTAGATCAGGCAATTAAAGAATTTTGTATTAAACAACAAGAATTAATTCGTAAAAGATTAATTAATTTTAGATTAAAAAATAATTAATTATATTAAATTTACAATCCGGATTTACTCAAATCCGGTTTTTTGTAAAAAAAATTAATCAATGTTAAAATATATTATATGAAAGATATTAAAGTTAAAAAGTATAAAACACCGTTGTCACATTTACTTAATCCGGGACACAGCGCTTGCGCTGGTTGTGGCATGATTATTGCCGCTAGATTATTAACTGATGCTATTGGCCCTAATTCAATTATGACCAATGCCACTGGTTGTAGCGAGGTGACAACAACTCAATATCCAATGTCCAGTTTTAAGATTCCTTGGATTCATTCATTATTTGAGAATTCGGCTTGTTTGGCTACTGGTATTGCTGCTGCTTTAAAGAGACAAGGTAAGGAAAATATTAATGTAGTAGCCGTGGGAGGCGATGGTGCTACTTTTGATATTGGTATTGGGCATCTTTCTGGTATGTGGGAGAGAGGAGATAATGTTTTATATGTCTGTTATGATAATGAAGCTTATCAAAATACTGGTTATCAAACTTCTGGATCAACTCCTCCTAATGCTTATACAACTACTGCTCCAGCTGGTAAACAATCGTTTGGTAATCCAACACGTAAAAAAGATATGATTAAAATTGCTTTAGCACACCACATTTCTTATGTAGCTACAGCTACTATTGGTTATCCGCTTGATTTTGTAGCTAAAGTAAAAAAAGCTTTAAATATTAAAGGACCAAAATATATTCAAGTATATGTTCCTTGTATTCCTGGTTGGGGTAGTGAACCTAAAGATACCATAACTATTGCTAGATTAGCTTTTTCTACTGGTTATTATCCAATAGTTGAATATATAAATGGTGAATTATCTAGTAAAATGAAAATTAACAAAAAAGAACCAATTGAGAAATTTCTTTCTCTTCAAAAAAGGTTTAAACATTTATTTAAAAATGAAGCAGGTAAAAAAGAAATAATTAAGTGGCAAACAATGTGTGATGAAAATATTAAAGAGTTTAATCTAATGTAATAATAATTTAATTATAATAAATTAATTTTTCTGATTATTTTAAGCATCAGAAAAGAAGGGAAAATTTTATGTTATCTTTTATTTTACAAGCAACAGCTATTCCTACTGTTGAAGAAATGCAATTAATGCAACAGCAAGCAGTAGAAGCAGCTCAAAAAGCAGTTAATACTGCCCAAGTTACTCAATCAGGACAATCTGCTGAAGCGATTAATTCCTTGTTAGCTGGCCAAACGGCTGTTGGAGCCGGTAGTTTAGGTGCTATGGCTGGGGTTACCTTTTTAATTAGTGTTTTGATTTTAATAGTCATGATTATTATGGCTATTATTAGTTTATTTAATACCTATCATTGGGGCATGACCGATAAAACAGTTTTTGAAACTGCTAAAGAAGATAAGAAAAAATGGTTTTACATTTTAATTTTAGTTCCTTATTTTTCTGGTTTGATTGGAATAATTCCTTTAATTGGTTGGATAATATCTTTAGTTGGATTTGTTTTTTGGATTATAATGTCACTTAAATATTTTTTCTCTTTAAGAAAAAATCTTAAATAATTTAGAGATAAAAATACCTGATCTTAAAAGTCAGGTATTTTTATTTGACAATAATAAAAATAAGTATTAATATTATTTTGCCCTTAGTGGTTAAGGGTTTTTTTACCTAAAAAGGTAAGAGCAATATAGAACTTTAACAGTGGAGGATTAAAAAATGGAAGGGAATTACAGGTGGTTGGTTGAGCCTCGAGATCAGCAAACTAATGAGGCGATTTTTAGAGTTCTTCCTTTCGAAGAAATTCAAGAGCTTTCTTATGAAGGAGAAACGATTCGAGTAGTGGAGTGTCCATGGAAATTAGTCGATTTTCTCTCTAGAATTCCCAGTTTGAATTTCAATCTTTACGTCCGTAAAGATAATGGTCCAGTTCTTAAAGCCAATTGCGTTATTCGAAGTAAAAAATTTTAGTCTCGTAAACATCGTTTCAAAGACTATTTTTAAAAGTTTATATCTAGAACATTTTTTGTGCGTCCCCTTAGGGACGCCTTTTTATTTATTTTGTTGGTTGATTTGACCATTTGTTTTTATTACTGTATAATATCTGTTGACTTTAATAATATTTTTGATTATGGCTAAAGCCGGTTTAGCGACTCGCCGCGTTATCAAAGTTAGCGGTTCTCGCGTTAATAATCTTAAAAATATTTCAGTTGAAATACCCAAAGAAAAATTAGTGGTCATCACTGGTCTTTCTGGTTCTGGAAAATCTTCTTTAGCTTTTGATACTATTTATGCTGAAGGGCAGAGACGTTATGCTGAATCGTTTTCTTCTTATGCTAAACAATTTTTAGATTTGATGGATAAGCCAGATGTGGATACTATTGAAGGATTATCACCAACAATTGCTATTGATCAAAAATCTTCATTAATCAATCCAAGATCTACTGTTGGTACAATTACTGAAATTTATGATTATCTTCGATTGCTTTATGCTAAGATAGGAACAGTATATTGTCATAAATGTGGACAAAAATTATTTAAACAAACACCATTACAAATTTTAGAAAGACTTTCTCTTTTACCTTTAGGTACAAAAATATCTTTGCTTGCTCCTGTAATTATATCAAAGAAAGGAACTCATACTAAGATAATTGATAATTTAATTAAAGCTAATTATGAGATTTTTAGAATTGATGGAATTTTTTATGAAGCTTCAGAAATTTTAGCAGGTAAACTAGTTTTAGATAAAGATACTAATCATATTATTGAAGTTGAAGTAGATAATTTATCTATTACTGAAGAAATTAAGAAGCAGAACTTAAAAGATGTTTCTGGCCAAAGGTTAAATAAGGCTATTTTATTAGCTTTGGATTTAAGCAATGGATTTGTTAATGTTTGGCTTCCTGAAACCAAAGAAGAAATTAACTTTAATTTATATTATTTTTGTTCTAATTGTGGCATTAGCATTAATGAAATTGAGCCGCGTACTTTTTCTTTTAACTCTCCTTTTGGCGCTTGCCCGGCTTGTCGTGGATTAGGTGTAAAGTTAGTACCAGATAGAGATTTAATTATTCCTAATAAGCGCTTAACTTTAGCTGAAGGAGCTATTAAACCTTGGAGTCGTAATTTTGCTAGTCAAAATTCTAATTTTAAATTATTAGAACAAGTTGCCAAACGTTATGATTTTAATCTTAATGTGCCAGTTGCTGATTTACCAACTAAAATTATTGATTTAATTTTTGAAGGAGACGGTCAAGAATATGAAGTTGATGGTAAATATTTAATTTTTAATGGTTTAATTAAATTTTTAGATGAAAAATATTCTGATACTAAATCTGAATATTTACAAAAAACCCTCGAAGATTATATGCGAGTTTCTACTTGTCCTGTTTGTTGTGGTGCTCGTTTACGTTCAGAAAGTTTAGCTGTAAAAATTGAGGGATTAAATATTGCCCAAGTAACTGATTTTTCTATTGATGATTTATTAGCATTTATTTCTAGTTTAAGTAAGAAATGGGTCAACCAAAAAGAAGGAAAGATTGCTAAACAGATTATTAGAGAAATAGAAAAAAAGCTTTCTTATTTACAAAATGTTGGATTAAATTATCTAACTCTTTCTCGTGCTGCTAATACGTTAGCTGGTGGTGAGGCACAACGTATTCGTTTAGCCGTACAAATTGGTTCTGGATTAGAGTCTATCACTTATGTTTTAGATGAACCTTCAATTGGTTTACATCCTCGTAATACTGAAAAATTAATTAATACTTTGAAATTATTGCGAGACAAAGGAAATTCGGTAATTGTTGTAGAACATGATCAACAAATTATAGAAAATGCTGATTGGTTAATTGATATTGGTCCAGGAGCAGGAATTATGGGAGGAGAATTAGTTGCTCAAGGAACAGTGTCAGAAATAAAAAAGAATAAAAAATCTTTGACAGGACAATATTTATCAGGTATTAAAAAAATTGAGGCACGAAGTCAATTGCGAGCAGGAAATGGTAAGTATATTGAAATTTTAGGAGCTTCTGAATTTAATTTAAAAAATATTGATGTTAAAATTCCTTTAGGTAAATTAGTGGTGATTACTGGTGTTTCTGGGTCAGGTAAATCAACTTTAATGAATGAGATTTTAGCTAAAGCGTTATCAGCTAGATTTTATAGAACTAAAGATTTGCCGGGTAAACATAAAGAAATTAGAGGTTTAGATAATTTAGATAAAGTAATTAATATTGATCAATCACCAATTGGTAGAACTCCACGCAGTAATCCTGCGACTTATACTGGAGTTTTCACCTATATTCGTGATTTATATGCTAATTTACCAGAAGCTAAAATGCGAGGTTTTAAACAAGGTCATTTTTCTTTTAATGTTAAAGGTGGCGGACGTTGTGAAACTTGTTCTGGTGATGGGATGGTAAAAATTGAGATGCAATTTTTACCAGATGTTTACGTCGAGTGTGAAGAGTGCCATGGTAAGCGCTACAATCATGAAGCATTAGAAATTTATTATAAAGATAAAAATATTGCTGATGTTTTGGATATGTCAGTAGCAGAGGCTAAGAATTTTTTTGCAACAGAACAACAGATAGTTGATAAGCTGAACATTTTGGATGAGGTTGGTTTGGGTTATTTGCGTTTAGGTCAACCAGCTACCACTCTTTCTGGTGGCGAAGCTCAACGTGTTAAATTAGCGACAGAGCTTTCTCGTCGTCCTACCGGTAAAACTTTGTATATTCTTGATGAGCCAACAACCGGTTTACACTTCGATGATATTAAAAGATTATTACAAGTTTTGAATAAGTTAGTTGATAAAGATAATTCAGTCTTAATAATTGAGCATAATCTTGAAGTAATTAAATCAGCTGATTGGATAATTGATTTAGGTCCAGAGGGCGGCGATAAAGGAGGTTATATTGTAGCTCAAGGAACTCCTGAGCAGGTTGCAAAAGTTAAAGAAAGCTATACTGGGCAATATCTTAAAAAAATTTTATGATTTCTTATAAGGAATTTTTAGCTCAAGATGGCGAAAAAATAGCAAGAAAAATAGTTAAATTACCAAAATTAATCAAGCTGAAGATTTTTATTACTTAATAACTTAACAATATTTTGAGTTTTTATAAAACTTATCGATTGTTAGATAACAAAGATG
>CAYVUR010000013.1:0-20024 GCA_964455185.1 uncultured Gammaproteobacteria bacterium | reverse complement strand
TAATTTTATAAAATAGTTTATTTATATCTAAAATAAGCTAAAAAATTAAAAATTTCTACATAAAAACTATTGACAAAAACCCTTTTATGTGATATAATGTTCTATTCGCTGTAAAAATCACTCTAATATGCTAGGGTGATTTTTTGTTAGCGAAAAAAACAAACATATGATTTTTAAACGTAAGTTTTATAAACCAATTATTACCATAGGGATTATTACTACTTTGGGGCAATGGATTTTACCCCAGCCTACTATTGCAGCTAATCTAAATTACTGGGAAATTGCCACTTCTTCTAATTCTCTAGTGTTTAATATTCAAGAAAATAAGCTTGATTTTATAAAAAATCCTAATAAAAAAGAAAATGCTGAATTTGTAGACATTGTTGAAACTAAAGAAATTGAACCAGAATTAACTCCCAAAGAGAAAATGCGAGCCTGGGTTTTAGCTGAAGTACAAAAAGCTGGTTTAAATCCTAAAGAAGTAGATGCTATTATTAATTGTGAAAGTCGTTGGGACGACAAAGCCGTTGGCTATAATCGTAATGGTTCAAATGATAAAGGTTTGTGGCAAATTAATTCTATTCATAAACTTTCTGATGCAGAAAGATTAGATTACAAAACGGCTACTAGATGGGCTATTCAAAAACGTTTACGTGATGGCAATTGGTCTGCCTGGTATTGTGCTAGAAAATTAGCTATTAAATAAAAACTAAAAATACTCAATTTAATTGAGTATTTTTAGTTTATCAATTCTAAAAATCTTGAAATAACCATTAACATCTGTTATATTATTTATATCTTACGGCCACGTAGCCAAGTGGTAAGGCAGAGGTCTGCAAAACCTTTATTCACCGGTTCGATTCCGGTCGTGGCCTCATAGAGAGTTCGCTTAACTAGCGGACTTTTTTGTTTTGTTGGTTAGTTCATGATATATTAAAATCGTATGGAATTAACTGAATTACAACAAAAAATACTAAAAACAATAGCAAGATTTGATGTCTTAGATCGACCTTTGACTTTATTAGAATTGATCAATTATTTAGATTATCCAACTACAATAGAAAAATTACTTAAAGAAATTTCACAGAAACCTCTTAAAAACTATATTGAAGAAAAACAAGGTTGGTATTTTTTATCCGGTCGATCTGATTTAATAAAAATAAAGAATGAACACTACCGAATAGCTTCAAAAAAAATAAAAATTGCTCAAACGGCAGCAAAAATTCTAAAAAATTTTCCTTGGATTAGAGGAATAGCAATTTATAGTTCTTTAGCTTTAAAAAACTGTCACAATGAAAGCGATATTGATTTATTTTTTATTACAGCTCCTAACAGAGTTTGGTCAGCTAGATTTTTTATTAATTTGATATTAAAATTATTACGATTAAGACCTTCAGAAACAAAGACTAAAAATAAATTATGTCCTAGTTATTTTGCTGATGAAAATCATCTTGATCTTTCAATAGTAAATTATTCTAATGATTATTACTATTATTATTTAGGACCCGCTTCATTTATTTTTCTTTATGGTTCGCAAAAAATAAAAGAAAGTTTTTATAAAGCTAACCAATGGATTAATACTATTTTTCCAAATTATAAACAACCAGAATTATCTATTATTTATGATGAAAATAAAATAAAATATATATTAGAAAAAATTTTAACTCCATTTATTAATGAAAAATTTTTACGTCAATGGCAATTAAAAATACTGCCCACTAAATATCTCAAAAGTTGTGATGGTAAAAAAGTAATATTAAATGAAGGCATCATTAAATTACATGATAATGATAAAAGAAGTAATTATAACTTATTATTCGAAGATAAAATAGAAAAAATACTAAATGCTAAAACTAATTATTGAAAAATTAATTTGGTTTTATATTTTATTATTGCCCCTGCAAACAGTTTTTATTTTTGATGAAAAAAACATTAATGGTTATAAATGGCAGTATGGTACTGGAGTTTTTTATGCTACAGAAATATTGTTAATAATCATCGCTATTTTAGCGCTAATATATTTAATAAAATCAAAAAAAATTATATTATCTAAATTTTTAGATAAAAACAATCTTATTAAAAAAACAACTATTATTTGTTTATGGTTATTAATTACTTGGTCTGGTCTATCAATTTTTTGGTCAATAGAAAAATCTGCTGCTGTTTATTTATGGCTTAAACTTCTTGAGGGCGCGGCGCTATTTTTAATTATTATTTCTTTAAAAATTAAACAGAATAATCTACTTTGGCCCCTTTCTTTTACAGCTGGAGTTCAAGGATTATTAGCTGCTTGGCAATTTATAACTCAATCAATTACAGAAAACAAATGGCTAGGTATAGCCGCTCATGAAGCTAGCCGTTTAGGAGAAATAGTAATAGAAAATTCTGATGGGCGCTGGTTAAGAGCTTACGGTACCTTTTCTCATCCAAATATTTTAGGGGGGGTTTGTGTTTGCGGATTATTGGCAAGTCTTAAATTATCATGTTCAGTAAAAAAACAATATCAAATTATTTTAATGATTTTTGCTATTACTAACATTTTGGGTATTTTCTTTTCTTTTTCACGTTCTGCGTGGTTAGCAACAATAATTATTTTACTAATTGCTACTATTGACAATATAAAAAAAAGAAATTATTCCACTATAAAATTAATCATTACTTCTTGTCTTATTGGATCTTTTTTACTTGTTACTTTTTCTAATTTAATTATTGCTAGAAACGATTTTTCTAATCGTTTAGAAAAAAAATCTCTTAATGAAAGAGAACTCCAAATTATTGAATCACTAACTATTATTAAATCATCTAATTGGTTAGGGGTGGGAATTAATAATTATACTGCAACTTTAGCTATGTTTAATCCTCAATTACCAGCTTATTTATTTCAACCAGTACATAATTTATATCTATTGATTTTATCTGAATTAGGAATTATTGGCTTTTTATTTTTTATAGCTTTTCTAATTTTATTTTTGATACCAATTATACAAGAAAAAAATTATAACCAATTACTTTGGTTTATTCCTCTTTTAATTATTGGATGTTTTGATCATTATTTTTGGACTCAATATATAGGAATTATTTTATTTTGGTTGATATTGACAAATATAAAATTAAATATTAAAATATTTACTTAGTAAGTTAGTAAGTAGATAACTTACTAAGTAAAGTACATTAAAAACAAACCCCGGCTTAGCCGGAAGGAGGGATTTATGGGACCACAACAAGAAAGTTTACTACATTACAGAACAATAAGTATTACAAAAATTAATGAAGAAACTAAAAGATACGTGAATGAGGCACTAGAAATTTTCATTAAAAATGGTGCTCCTGACATTTTTATAATTATAAATTCTGATGGAGGGAATCACTATAAATCAATGGAAATTTTCTATATGTTATCTACATACCCAGGAAAAATTACTGGGTATGTCCAATCTTATGCGTTTTCTGGAGCAGTAACCATTTTACAAGGATGTTCTGTCCGTAAAATGTGTGCTGACGCTAAGTTAATACTTCATGAACCAACAACAATGAAGTACGCTACTGATTTCTATAAAATTAAAACTATAGAAGATATAGAAAAAATAAAAAAGGAATTAGAAGCTTGCTTAAAAGAAATTTGCCTTATTTTTAGTATTCGTAGCTGCCGTTATTCTCCCGATTTTTTTGCTCTACTATGTCGCTATTTTAGCATCATTACTGCTTACCAAGCTTTAAAGCTTGGTCTAATTGATGAGATAATTTAATAAATTAAATTAATGTAAATAGGACTCTCTGTATTCAGAGAGTCTTTTTAATTAAGTAGATTTTTATAAATAAAAAAGTTAAAATTATTATATTATGAAATATATCTTTATACTTGGTAACAACCCTGAATTATCAAAAGCTGAAATAATTAATGTTTTACCATCAGTAAAAATTATTAATAATGGTAAAAGTTTTCTAATTATTGAACACCATAAAATTGATTGTAATAAAACAATTAATCAATTAGGCGGTACTATTAAAATTGGCGTCTTTTTAGGAAAAAAAATAGAATTTAATCAAATCTTAAAATATGCTTCAATAATCTCTGAAAAAAAACGTTTTAATTTTGGTTTTAGTTTTTATGAACAAAAACCAACAATTATTGGCATGCAAATAAAAAATAAATTAAAAGCGACGGGAATAACTTCTAGATTAGTAACAAGTCATCAAGCAACATTATCTTCAGTAATTATTACTAAAGAAAAATGTCAAGATTTTTTAGTAGGACCAAATTTTTTCGGTGTAACTTGTGCTGTACAAGATTTCAAAAATTATTCTAAACGAGATTTTGGTCGCCCTGCCTTTGATGCTCTATCTGGCATGCTACCTCCAAAAGTTGCCAAAATGATGATTAATTTATCTCAAGTTAAAATTAATCAAATTATTCTTGATCCGTTTTGCGGTTCTGGAACTATATTAACTGAAGCTCTAGCATTAGGATACAAAAATTTAATCGGAACTGATATATCAAAAAAAGCTGTTTCTGACAGCATAAAAAATTTAAAATGGTTGACTCAAGAATTAAAAATAAAAGAAGCTAATTGGGAAATACAACAATCTGATGTTAAAACATTATCTCAAAAAATTAATCAATCCTCAATTGATGCTATAATTACCGAACCCTACTTAGGTAAACCAATTAAAGGAAATGAAAATGAAAAAATTATTAAAAAAATTATTAGTGATTTAGAAGAACTTTATTTAGAATCATTTATTCAATTTAAAAAAATACTTAAAACTGAAGGCAAAATAGTGCTAGTGATACCAGAATGGCATTTGCACGGAAAAATCTACCAAATAAATATTGATTTGAGATTAAATAAATTAGGCTTCAAGCGTCTAGATGCTGGAAATCTTATTTACAAGCGCGAGAACCAAAAAGTTTGGCGCAAGATAACTATTTGGAAAATAAATTAATAACATGTTGCGATCAATCTTTAGACAATCAAATTATGAATATAGCAACTCCATTATTCAAATAAAGATTGCGATTTCTGATGAGGCTATTAATTTAGCTCAAACTCTATTAAAAACAACTGATACCCAAAAACGCCATGATTTAAGCAAGCAACTACTTGATGAATTAAGTAATTTAGCCGGAATTGATATTGTAGAATTTATTTTAATTGATGACAATCAAATACACAAAAAACGCGATGGTAAAATTGTTATGAAACGCTACGGTTTATATCAACCTAAAAATAAAACAATTTTAATTCATAATCGTACTGCAACCCGCGGCCAAATATTGGCGTCCAAATCTTATATTGATACATTGCTTCATGAATGGCTACACCATTATGATTTCAAAAAATTAAAACTAAATTCAATTCACTCTCGTGGCTTTTATATGCGACTTAATGATTTAAAAAATAAATTAAAAATACCAAAAGAAATAAAAAATACAGCTTTTTAAAGCTGTATTTTTTATTTTATAACTCTAACAAATTGTTTTTTACCACGTTGTAATAATAAACCTTCCTTTGGAATGAGGACGCGCTTATCAATTTCTTCAATTAATTTATCATTAATTCTTAATCCTTTCTCAATAATCAATCTGCGTCCTTCATTGTTTGATGAAGTTAAACCTGCTTTAACAAATAAATCTAAAACCCCTATTTCATCACCTGCAAAATCAACTTTCACTTCCGGAATCTCTAATGGTTTTTCTTTTTCTTGAAAAACACGAATAAAATTATCTTTGCCTTTATTAGCTGCTGTCTCACCTTTATAAATCTTTACCACTTCATAAGCTAAAACCATCTTAGCATCACGAGGATTAGCTCCTTCAGCCATCTTCTTTTCCCAATCTTTAATTTCTGACATTGGAATATCAGTAAGTATTTCCATACCTAAAGTAATAAAAGTATCTGGCCAACTCATCACTTTACCAAACATATCTTCAGCTGAATCAGTCAAAGAAACTGCGTTACCTTCCGATTTACCCATTTTTTTTCCACTTGGATCTTCCAAAAGTTTAGTAGTAATCACTAATTTTTCCTTATTTTTCATCTTTTTCATCAAAGTGCGGCCAGCTAACATATTAAACATTTGGTCATTACCGCCCAATTCCATATCTACATCCATAGCGACACTATCATAAGCCTGCATTAAAGGATACATAAACTCATTAAGATATAAATCTTTGCCTTCTTCTAATCTTTTTTGAAACATGTCGCGAGCTAACATTTGTTGAGCAGTAAATAAAGAGGTTAGCTCTAAAATATCAGCAAATTTAAGTTTAGAAAGCCAATCATAATTATTTTTAAAAATAATTTTTTTAATATCAATAATATTTTTAATTTGATCTTTCCAACCTCTGGCATTTTTCTTAACTTGAGAAGCTGTTAGAATTTTTCTAGCTTGGGCCTTATCTGTTGGGTCACCAATCATAGCAGTAAATCCGCCATACAAAAAAATAACTTCATGACCTAATTGTCTTAATTTTTCTAATTTTCTAATTTGAATACCATGGCCAATATGTAAAGCTTCAGCAGTTGGATCAAAGCCACAATAAATTCTTAAACGTCTACCAGACATTAAAGCTTTTTTAACAGTTTCTCTATCAGGATAAAAATTTTCAATACCTCGACTTAAAAATTCTTCTATTTTTAATTCATCAGTAATAACTGGAATCTTTTTTTTAATTATAGGCATAAATTTATCCTAAATTATTTAATTGTGATTTTATTTTTTCTGCTTTAATTTGAGCCTCTTCTAATTTTGTTCTTTCGCCATCAACTACAACAGCTGGAGCATTTTTAACAAATTTTTCATTAGATAACTTTATCTGCAATCCTTTAATATACTTTTCCACTTCTGTTAAATCTTTTTTCAATCTATTTTTTTCTGCTTCAATATCAATTAAACCAGCTAAATTCAAATAAATCTCTATTCCTCCTATAACTGTCACAACACAACCTTTCGGTTTTTCACCAGAGCTAATAATTTCTAAATTCTCTAATCGTGCTAATTTCATTAAAATTTGTCTTTGTGATTCTAATAGCTCCATTTTATCGCCAGCAATTATTATTGCTTTAATTTGTTTAGCTGGATCAATTTTATTTTCACTGCGTAAATTGCGAAGCGCTGTTATTGATTGTTTTATCAAATCAAATTGTTGTGCTTTCTGAAAATCAGAAAAATGAAAAGTTTCTTTAATTTTATCAATTAATCCCTCTTTGACTATTAGCTTAGGCCAAGATTCAACCATTAATAGATTTGTAGTATCTAATTTAGACCAGATTTCTTCTGTAACAAAAGGAATAATAGGATGCCATAATTTAAGAAGAGTTTGTAAAATATACAACAAAATTTCATCTTTATTTTTTTCAATTTTAGATATTTCTAAATACCAATCAGCAAAATCATCTCTAGTAAACTCTGATAAAATCTCAATGGCTCCAGAAAAATCATATTTATCAAAACAATTTCCTGTATTAACAATAGTTTTTTCTAATTTTTCTAAAATCCACTCATCAGCTAAAGTTTTAGCTTCTGGTTTATCTTTAATAATTTCCAAATTATTAACTGTGGAAAGAATATAACGAGAAATATTCCAAAATTTGTTAACAAAATTTCTTGCTCCTTCAACTTTTTCTTCATAAAATCTTGAATCATTTCCCGGAGTAATGCCTTTAATTAAACTTAAGCGTAAAGCATCAGTACCGTATTTTTCTATCACTTCAATAGGGTCTAAACCATTACCTAAAGATTTAGAAAATTTACGTCCATCTTTAGCGCGTAAAATACCGTGGATATAAACATCCTTAAAAGGAATATCATCAAGAATATAAGTAGTCATCAATATCATTCTAGCCATCCAAAAAAATAAAATTTCATAACCCATCTGCATCCAAGTCGTAGGATGAAATTTTTTCATATCCTCACTATCATCAGGCCAACCTAAAGTTGAGAAAGTCCAAGCGCCAGAAGAAAACCAAGTATCTAAAGTGTCTTCATCTTGTCTAAAATTAATTGATTTACACTTAGGACAAGATTCTGGATTTTTGTCATTATAAAAAATTTCACCACAATCATTACAATACCAAACGGGAATACGATGCCCCCACCAAATCTGGCGAGAAATACACCAATCACGTAAATTATCAATCCAATGTAAATAAATATTATGAAATCTTTTAGGATTAATATTAATAATCTTTTCTTTATCACCATTATGTCCAGAAGTTACAGCTTCACGCATTAAATCTTTTAAACTTTTATTTCGGCCGGGAATTTTTTTATTAACATCAATAAACCACTGATCCATCGGTAAAGCCTCTATTACATCTTTAAAACGATCTGAAATACCAACACTATGTTCAATCTCTTCTTCACTAATATATAAATTATTATCTTTCAACCAATTAACAAATTTCTCTCGAGCCTCTAAAACAGTTAATCCTTCATAAGCCTTACCTGCTGATTTAAGCATAAGCCCATCTTTTCCAATAACTGGAATAATGCCAATTTCTTTATTGTTTTGATACATTTCAAAATCAATTTGACTGTGAGCTGGGGTTACTCCAACTGCTCCAGTACCATAATTCATATCAACATTTTTATCTCCGATAATGGTAATAACTAATGGCTTTTCAGCTCCAACATCAACCGTAAATTTCTGTCCAATCAAATGTTTATATCGCTCATCTTCTGGATTAACAGCTACAGCGGTATCGCCTAATTTAGTTTCAGGACGAGTTGTAGCAATAGGAATAGGAAAAGTATCGCTATATTTAAAAGTATAAACTTTAGTTTTTCTAGTTTCATATTCTACTTCATCGTCAGAGCAAGTTGATTGTCCTTTAACCGACCAATTTACAACTCGATAACCACGATAAATTAAACCATCAGCAAACATACGACGAAAAATTTCATTAACTGCTTTAGATCTAGCTTCGTCAAAAGTATAAGCTAAACGCGACCAATCACAAGAAGTCCCCATTTTCTTAATTTGGTTTATTATGATTGATTTATGATTTTCAGCAAATTCACGAATTTTAGCAATCAAACCTTCTCGTCCTAATTCTTGTCGTGGATTATTAATGCCTTGTGTTTTTAAAACATCTTCTACTCGAGCTTGAGTAGCTACTGCAGCATGATCAGTTCCGGGTACAATTAAAGCCCGCTTACCTTGCATACGTTGATAACGGATAACTATATCCATTAAAGTATTCTCAAAAGCATGACCTAAATGTAAAACTCCTGTAACATTAGGCGGCGGCATTGAAATAACAAATTTATCATTTCTTTCTCCGGGTAAATTATCAGGATTAAAATATCCGGAATCTTCCCATTTTTTGTATATTTTATCTTCAACTTCTTTGGCTTCATAAGCCTTGGCTAATTCAATTTTCTTCATAAATTATGCTTAAGAATAACTTAAATATACTAAAAATTAAAACAAAAATCAAGAATGCGATTTATCATCTAGAATCGCATTCTTGATTTATCGTTTCTTAAAAATTTAAATTATTTTTTTATACCCCAATCTGGAGTAGCTACTAAACCTTTTTTAGCTGCTAAATATTTATAAGCGGAAAGAGCGGCTTTTGAACCTTCGCCAGCAGCGATAACAATTTGCTTAAAACCAATATCAGTACAATCGCCAGCGGCAAATATTCCTTCTACACTAGTTCTCCCCATTTTATCAGTAATTATTTCTTTTCTATCATTAAGTTCCACTAATCCAGCTACCCAATCAGTTTTGGGTACAAAACCAATTTCAATGAAAACGCCGTCAATATTTAATTCTTCGTAATCACCGCTTTTTATTAATACTTCAGGATTATTTAATTTACATAAACTTAATGAAGCATCAAATCCAGGGGCTGAAATTTTTTCTGATGTTTTTAATTTTATTTTTTCTACTTTATCTCTTCCAATAATTTCATTAACACTTTTATTACAAAGAATATTTATATTACTAATAGCTAAAATCTGCTGTATAACTTTTTCTTCTATATTAAATTTACTACTATTATTTATCAAATAAACTTGATTAGCTAATCTAGATAAATACTCGACGGCTTCAATAGCAGAATTGCCACCCCCTATAACAGCAACATTTTTACCCTTAAAAAGCGGACCATCACAAGTAGCACAATAGGAAACACCTCTTCCTGTTAATTCCTTTTCTCCCGGCACCCCTAAATCACGCGGCGTTAAACCAAAAGCTAAAATCACAGCTCCGCATCTATATTCATCTTTATTAGTTTTAACAATAAAACCATCTTCTATTTTTTCAATAGATAAAGCTTCATTAGAATCAATTACTAATCCTAAGTTTTTTGCTTGTTTTTCCATGTTTTGAGTAAGCTCAAAACCACTAATAGATTCTATTCCCGGCCAATTTTGAACTTCATGAGCTACGGCTGCCTGCCCTCCCATAGCTTTAGCAATAATTAAAGTTTTTAATTCTCTTCTTAAACCGTAAATTGCTGCCGTAAGGCCAGCTGGTCCTCCACCAATAATAATCAAATCGTAATCCATATTTTATTTTATTAAATAAATCTCTCTAAAGCAGTTTTTAGAGTTTCTTTTGTTTGTAAACCAGTAAAAGTCTCCTTAACTTCTCCTGCCTTGAAAATCATAATAGTTGGAATTGACATAATGCCATATTTTCCAGCGATCTGAGGATTTTGGTCAACATCCATCTTACCAATCTTAGCCTTATCACCAATTTCTGCGGCCAGCTCTTCAATTATTGGAGCTTGCATACGACAAGGACCACACCAAGTAGCAAAAAAATCTACTAAAACTGGTTTCTCACTTTTTAAAACCTCAGCCTCAAAGTTGGCATCATTAAAAATATATTCTGACATATTTTTAAAATTATTATTCTTGTCTAAATAATTTTAGACAAAAAACGGAAAATTAGCAAGACTTCATAATTTCCCTATTTTATTTAAAAAATTATTTTATTTAATTTTAATTTTCAAATTAATTCAACATTAATTAACTAAATCTGGTGATGATAAATTATCTGTTGTCTCAGTTTCTTCTGGAGTTGATTCATCGATTAATGAATTATTAGAATTTTCTGTTTCTTCAGTTTGTTCTGTATTTAATAAATCTGTATTAATATCATTATTAGATGGTTGATTTTCTATAGTAACATCTGAAGTTGACGATTCTAAAACTGTTTCTGTTGAATTTTCGGAATTGGAAACTTCTTCATTAGTAGAACTTGATTCTTTAATATTTGATTCATTAATAGTATCGGAATCAGAAGAATCAACGGCTACAGCATGCCAATTAAATTGAATTTCTTGTTCTATAGTAGGATCAATAGCAATTATAAATCCTTCTGAAGTTTCGTTTTCTACCCACCAACTTACTCCTGATAATTTTTTCTTAGGTGTTATAGTAATAATTGGAGCAGTTTCATAAGGTTTAGAAAATTTTATTTCTGTTGAAGTGGCCCCTGATTGAATAACAGCGATTCCAGCGGCATCCTTAGTGAAATAAACATGATCGCCAAAAGTAACTTTAGATTTAAATCCTGCTTCACCAATAACAATAATTGTGCCAGTGAAAGTTTGAGCTTCAGTAACAGTTAAATTTTTATCATCTGTATTTAATTCAGTTACAGATAAAGTATTTTTAATTGATTTAATTTCTGATTCTTGTCTTTGAGCTATTTGTAAAAGATAAAAAGGTAAATGATCTGCTCGATAACCTTTAGTAGTGCCATCTTCTAAATAAAGTTCTGGCAGAGCTTCTTTAACTTCTTCTGCAATAAGACCAAAATCAGGTTGATTATTATTATTCCAAACAAAAGACTTAACTTGTAAACCCAATAAAGCATCAATATTTAGAGTGGTAGAAGCTATATCGTGTTTATAAGAACCTGAAGAAGGATTAACATTAGTTAATACACCATTATTAGAATATACCGCACCATTAGTATCAAGAGTGAGAATACTAGCATTTCCTCGAAGCCAAAGATTATTCCAAGGAGTAGTTTCTAAACCTAAATCCCAATAAGTATTATCATTATAATCATAAATATTTTGACTTAAATTACCACTAACCATCAAAGTTGAGCTAACAAAATCAGCAGTTAAAGTTATATTGCCATTACTAATATTATTAGCTGAAAACATTACTCCAGGATGACCAGAATTACTAACATCAATAATACCTAAGTAATCTTTTACTGTAAGAATATTATTAGGCAATAAGCCAGCAGAAGACACATCTTCTATAGTCCCTTCTAACATCGGCAAATTAAAAACAATACCACCACCAAGATCCCAAGTGTGTTGTGATGTTTTAATATTAGAAACATTACCAGTATTAACAGTAAAAGTTCCGGTAGTAGTAACATTACCATTTACTATCATACCGGTATTAATATTAAGCGGACTATAAGCAGTTATGGTTTCTACTTGTAAAACCTTACCTTGAGCAATTTGTAAATTACCAGCAATAGTAGAAGTTCCTGTACCAGAAACAATTAAATTTCCATTAACAGTAGAATTACCACCAATAATTAAATCTCCACCAAATCTACCTATACCATCGTTTCTAATTTCAAAAATACCTGAATTAGTTGAGGTAGCAACTTGAATTAAATAATCAGTAGTATTAGAAGCAAAAACTGATAATTTATATCCCGTTGATGAAGTAGTGCCGATATTTAATGAGCCACCAAAATAATTAGGAGTATTAGTTGCCATGACTGCAATTGGTCCTTGAGAATAAAGACCGCCACTACCTATCTCCAAACTGTCCCAAACCGTTAACCTTTGATTAAAGACAGCGTTGTTTAATACTTGTAATGAACCAGCAGAAAAAGCATCAGCGTGTCCACTTAAAGTATCTACTCCAGTCATTTTAAAAATTCTAAAATAATCTGTTGAGGTTGTGTAAGAAGGTAAAATCGGAGCATAACCAATAGCTACATAATTACCATTAAAATCAAAGGTCAATGGATCCATATTTGTTCCACCATCTATTATGCTTGTTTTACTTATTATTTCTGGATTAGTAGATGAAGAAATATCTATTACTAAAAAGTCGCCCCACCAAGTAGTAGCATATAAACGATTACCTAATGCTTTAACGTAATTAAAAGCTGAATATGATTCTGGCAAAGCTAAATCAGGATTACTATTTGTGCCAATATCTCTACCACCTTTAACTACAGGATTATTAGGATTAGAGACATCAACAATTCTAAATGACTCTGTTGAAGAATTCATTCCTAAAGTCCCCATACCCAAATAAACATAACCACCAGAAACATCTAAAGACCAACACAAATTAGTACTAGTATCTAAATCAGGAATAGTTAATTCTTTTACAATAAAGGGATTAGTCTTGTCTTTAATGTTTACAATTGTTAAAGGATTGGCCTCTCCACCAATTATTTTTCTACTACAAACATAAGCATAATCGCCAACAACTTTAATATCCCAATTAGTATCTCCTACATTATTAAGTGTTGAAACTAATTTTGGATTATAGGGGTCAGAAATATCTATAATATGCATAGAATCATATCCCATGATATAAGCATATTTTCCTGATATATAAAAAGGTTGACCTGCGCTACCACCAATGCCAGTAATATGTAAATTCTCTCCACTTATAACACGAGGATTAGATTTATCAGATATATCTATAATTCTAAAAGGATTATCTATACCGCCTGTAGCATTATAAAGAATATAAGCATAATTACCGCTAGCCCAAACTCTTTTAGCATCAGAAAGCACTAATCCTGTTAGTCCTGCTCCGCCAACTACTTTAGGATGAGCCGGGTCAGCAATATCTATAATTCTAAAAGAATCAACACTATTAGTAGCATAAGTTACTGCATAAACATAATGGTCAGCTATATAAAGATTGCGTAGTTTGTGAGGCAACTCTAAATTATCTGCTATTTTTTGTAATGATTTATAATAATTTTGGTTACTGGTCGCTCCCACTGATATATTACCATTAAAAATAAAATTTGCTTGATTATCATTAATTTTTTCATCAAAAATTAAATTACTTAAATTATTTGAAACGTCATAATCATTATAAATACCAAAAATAGAATAGGCCCCACCTAAATCTAAGTTATTTACTATACCTAATCCATATTCAAAATTATTAATATTTTTTATTGTTGATGAGATGGAGTCATAATACATATAACTCGTTTGATATGGCGCTTTAATAAGGCCGCCACCCAAATTAAATTCATTAATAGTTAAATAATTATTATTAGAACTACCATTAATATAATTACCAATAATAGAACCATAACCAATAACAGCTTTATCTAAAGTTGAAGTTCCTATAACCTCTAAAGCCGTTTGAGGATTAACTGTTCCAATGCCTAAATTACCACTAATAGTAGTAGTAGCCAAAGAAGTTGTTCCATTTATAGTTAAACCTCTGCTTGAAGTAGCAGGAGTTAAAGCTACTCCATTATCTGACCAAAAAATTTCATTAAGAGTATTACCATCCCAAGTTAAACCAGTACCAGCAGTGATGCGAGTTGAGGGGGTATTATAGAAACTTTCCCAATTACTTGAAGAAGCTATAACTATACCATAAGCCGTATCCCATAATGTAGTAGAAGCGGCATTAATAGCTAAATAAGTAGAGGAAGCGTCAACAATAGTTAAATAACTTGAAGAAACTGCACTCCATATCGGGTCAGTTTCAGTGGTTAAATAAGAGCCAATTGGTTGATATGGCAGTGAGGTAGAAGCGGCCATAAACAACGGGTCAGTTTCAACATAAGAAGTAAGATAACCTGCGTCATTAGTCCATTGAGAAATGTTAGGAGAAGCAAAATTAGTAACTGTAAGCCCAGAAATAGTAGAGGAAGCAATTGTTCCTCCAGTAATAACAGCATTAGAGGAATAAAAATTAGTTGAAGTGGAATTAACAACTACAGAAGAAGAAGCATTTAAATCTTTAATAGAAGCAGTAGAAGTTACATTAAGATTAGTCGTCGCTAAATTATTACCTGTGGCAGTATCAAAAACTAAAGTTGTAATATTAGCCAGACTAGCGGTTAAATTATCAATGATAGCACTTAAAGCATTAATTACTGCTGTAAATAAATTAGTAGAAGTAACTGAAGTAATGGAAGCATTATTACTAAAAATGTTAGTTGAGGTTAAATTATTAATTATTGATGAAGTATTAGTAGTATCAGAACGAAGAAAGGAGGAAGTGGCTAAGCCGCCAAATTTTTGAGCATTTAAAGCATTAGGAACGGCTCCTAATTTTTTTCTAGGAGTAAGAACTTCCCAAGAAGGAACTCCCGTGCCACCAATAGAAACTTCTAAATAAGTATCTTGATTAAAATCAACTGAATCAAGAGTAGAAGAAACTGAACCAATTAAAACAGAAAATAAACCATTAGTAACAGCTACTTTGTTACTATCAACCCAAGATTCATCATATAAAACAGAAGCGCAATCACTATCAGCACACAATCTAAAACGCATGTTATAAGAATCATCAGCTACAAGATTTCCTGAACTATCCATTAATTTACCTTGATAGTTAATTACTTCTGGAAAAGCAGCAAAACTTATAACTGGGATAAATAAAATAAATAAAAACAACAGAAAAACTAAACTAAAAAAATTTAATCTATTTAGATTACTAAAAAATTTTTTGTGCTTTTTTGTCATCCTTTCAATATATTTTCTTCTATTTTATCAGAATTATTTGTATATATTATAACAGAAATAATTAAATTAAAACAAGAAATTTATCCACATTATTCTTGTTTTATCTTTTAAATAATTTATTATTAAAAAAATAATTAAACTAACCAAAAATATTTTCTGATGGAGGAACGATATTATCTTCATTATTTACCTGTTCTTTAATTTGTTCTTTATCTTTAATTACAAGATTATTTTCTTCTAAATTAGAAGTAGATGTTTCAATTTCCTGTTCTTTATTAAAAGTTTCTTTTTCTAAAATATCTTCATTTTCTTTAGAATTATTACTTAAATTAGCATTTTCTAATTTAGAAAGAGCTAAATCTTGATTTATTATAAAATCAGAAGATTTATTTTTAGATAAATCAATAATATCTGTTTTAATAGAATTATATCCTTCTTTATCAGCAGTAATATAATACTTATTGCTTCCAGTTAAAAATCCATAACGCCCACGATTATCAGTTACATAAAATTCAAGCATTCTATTATACTCTGGAGAAAATATTCTAGTAATAGTTTTAGGCAATGGTTTTTTTGTTCCTTGTTCATAAACTCTACCCCAGCTTTTTGGTTTCTTCCATTCTGATAAGCGATAAAATAGTAATAATAATATAAAATGTAAGACTGCTAATAATCCCGAAAAAATAGAAGGAAAAACAATAAAATAAACTGTTGCAAAAATAGGTCCAAGATAACTTAAACGCCATAAACTTCTAAATTTAAAATGTTTTTTAAGAATTTCCTTATCAGTTAAATTAACTTCTTGTTGATCAATTGGGATATTAGCTGTAATTACACCTTTTTCTCCTGTTTTTACAGAAAATTTCTCACCATAATAAAGATCTACATATGAATCATCTTCTTTAGTATTATTTAAAAGTTTAGAAGGAAAATCAAATCCCGGCTTTTGTACTTGTAAATAATAATCTCCTTCATCAACTAAAAATATGTATCGGCCATTTGCATCAGTTACTCGAGATTTTATTAGTTGATCAGTTTTTGCATCATAAAGACGAACTAAAGCTAAATCAACTGGTTTTTTAGTTATACTATTATAAACTGTTCCCCAACCCTTTCGTCTTTTGGAAAAGAATAAAATAAAAGGTTGAGTAAATAAAAATTGTAAAAAATACCAATTCCACCAAGGTACAGCAAAAAATAAATTAATCGTTGAAACTCCTACAGTAACTCCTGCTAAAGTTTTACCAGTATCAGATTTAGCAAAATTATTTATAGGTTTAATTGTATCATAAAAAACTTCAACTGATTGAATTACAGTCTGAGATATTTTATTAGATATTTTATCAATAATAGGTTCTTGAGACTTTAATTTAATCCAACCAGTTATTTCTTTAATTTTATTATTATTACTATCTAACAAAATTATTTTAACATTATATTTATCAATTTCATTAGGTAAAGGTAATGAAACTGAATAATTTTGTAATGAAGGATTATAAACAAAAAGATATGTTTCTATTCCATCTTTAGTAGAAAAATAAAGAATCATTCTTTCTGTTCCCGGAATAATTTTAGATTGTTTTAAACTTATATTTAACTGACTGCCTAAATTAACATCAACTTGATCTTGTTTAACTTCAAAAAATAATCCATTTTGACTAAAATCAAAATCTTTAAAAAATAAATCTTGATCAATGTTTAATAAAGTAGTTGTTGTGGGAATTTCTGGTATAGTAGAAGTTGATGGTATTTCTGGTGGTGTAGTAGTTGGGAGTGTTCCCGGTGGCGTAGAAGTAGAAGGTATTTCCGGCGGAGTAGAAGTTGGAGGAGTAGTAGTAACAATTTCTACCTCAAAAGGCCTTCCAATAGTAGCTGCTCCTGAAGCAAAATTACCAGAAGTATCATAAGCAAAAACTGAATAGTAATATAAAACTCCATTAATTAATCCTAAATCATCAAAAAAAACTTCGCCATTACCTACGCTATTACCTGTACCATTATAAACTTCTATTCCACTATTTAATGTCGGATAAAAATTAGTTGAGCGTCTAATTATTACTCCAGCAAAATCATAATCAGACGGATTAGTCCAAAATAAAGAAATTTTACGATCACCGGGTATGCTTCTTAAACCAATGATATTTCCCGGAGCAATTTCATCTGGACCAGAAAGAGTAGTAAAAATATTATCAAAAGATTCAGTAGTACTGCCATTCTCGTCTTGGCAAAAAATTTTATAATGATAAGTAGATGACGCTTGTAAATTAGTTATTGGTCTAACATGATTAAAGAAAAAATCTAAACCAGCAGAAGAACCAGATAAATAATCAGTGGTTAATCCCCAACTTAAACCACAAATAGCATTACGATTAGTTTCCCAAATTATTTCAGCACTAGAAGTGGTTACAGATCTAGCGATAATATTAGAAATTAAAAAAGTTTCAGTGGTTGTAGGTGTAGTAGTAGATTGAACTTGACAATCTGAACAATTAACAGAAGTTTCTCCGTTGGCTGGCTCACAAATATTATTATAATTACAAATAATTGAACCGCCACCGCCACCGCCACCTCCCTGACAATCTGAACAATTAACAGAAGTTTCTCCGTTGGCTGGCTCACAAATATTATTATAATTACAAACAGGAACTGTACAATCATTAGGGCAATTTGTTGTAGTTTCTCCGTTGGCTGGCTCACAAGTGCCATCATTATCACAAAAAGAAGGTATAGTACTGCTACTTGATTGTAAATAACCTATTGAACCGAAATAAGAAGCTGAGGAAATATAACCTGTACCAATTTCTCCCATAGTGCTTTCAAGATTATAATTAACTGAATTACCTAAACCACCACCAAAATTAATTGAATCAATTTCAATTTGATAATTAGTTGAAGACATAACATAAGCTAAAACAGGTACAGCTGTTAGAAGTAAAATAAAAATTGCTAATATTAAACTTAATTGAAATTTTTTCATTTTATATTTATTAACTTTTTATAACTTTTAACTTAAAAATAAAATAATAAAAAACTGATAATAAACTTAAAATAATTAAAATAAATAAAACAATCTTATGTAAAGCAGGTAAAACACAAAAATATATCTCAGAACTAATAAGAGAAATTTCTGGAGTTTGAAGTTCAATCTTTGCTTTATATAAACCGCTTGGTAAATCTATAGAATATTTCTGATGACGAGAAGACTCTGGCATTACATAAAATTGATCCAAAACTATTTCTTTATCTTTGCCTCCTATTAAAGAACTAATCGTTAGTTTGCCACTGGGCGATAAAATAATATTACCTTCATTTCTAAATCCAACTTCAAAAACCGCTGGAATCCCTAAAAAAATTTTATGCAAAGAAATAAATGAATCTATCTTTCCTGCTGGTTTAGCATTTTCCTTTATGGTTACAAAAATTAAAGATGATAAACGAGCATTAAGCTCAGAATTTATATTAGAAACATTAGAAACAGAAGCAATAAAAGTTATCGCTCCATAAAGGCCTCCAACTGCAATACCATTAGGAACCATGATACTTATAGGAATTGTTGCTTTTTGACCATGATCTAAATAAAAATAATCATCTTTTAAATCAACTTTAATAAAAGAACGTAAAGAATAAGGGCTTTCTAAATTATTAGAAAAAATTAACCCTGACGTGTAATCTTTGCTAGTAAAAATATCTTCTATTGCTAAACGAAATTTTAATCTTTTACCAGAACGATTAATTATTGATACTTCTTCATTAGCTAATTGACCGGGAGACAAAATTAATTCTATCTTGCCTTTCTCTAATAAAAAATCACCGCTAACTGGAATATTAGATATATTATCAATTTTTATCGCTTGAACAGATAAAGGAAAAAATAATAAAAAGAAAAAAAACAATAACGAATAATTAAAAAATTTCATAGCAAAATATTAGGTACTATCATTTTAATTATAACACAAAAATTAACATTTAACCAAAATTTTTATCTATTCCATAAATGAAAATCAAACAAATAACAGAACAACAAATCAGAACATCAGACAAATTAAAAATAGTAAAAAAACTAACATCAATATAATCAATAACTCCTCCAAATTTTAAGCGATCAATAAAATTAGAAAAAGCTCCTAACAACATTAAAGAACTTAAAAACCAACCAGTAACTATATTTTTTTTCCAATAAAAAATAATTAAACCCGTTAAAATAAAAAAAGAAAAAACATAAATAAAAAAAATAAAAAATTGCGGCATTTTAAGACCGAAAGAAATTCCTTGATTAATTACTAATCTAAATTGAAGCCAATTAATAGGTGAGACAAAATGATTGATTTTAATTTTGATAAAATA
>CAYVUR010000012.1:0-21088 GCA_964455185.1 uncultured Gammaproteobacteria bacterium | reverse complement strand
TCAGTTTCAATTTTTAGTTTAGGTTTATTATTTTTTTTAGTTTCTAAAAATTTATTAATTTTTTCTTTAATTAATTTAGTAATATTAATTATAATTATCTTTATTTTAGATAAAGAAAATAAAATTATTTTTTTAATAAAATTACCGCTTATAATTAGAAATTTTTGCCAATTAGGCATTATTGATGGTGTAAGATATTTTTCTGTTTCAGCACGAGTATGAAGAAGTTTGTTAATAGAATTTTGAGGTATTTCAGATTGTAAGGTTGGCAACTTAGATGAAGAAATATTTTCTATTGATACTGATAATTTTTCTTTTTGTTCTGGTTTAATAGCAATAGCGTAAAAGTTAGCTTTAACTACTTTTTCTCTAATCTGGCCACCTAAATATTTAAGAGCTTCTTCTGGTGTATTTTGATCTATAGTTCTAGCTAATTCGTTTTGTGAAAAAAAATTAAGAAACTCTTCATTACAAATAAGTAAACTATCATTTTCTTCAATTGATCCTGATACGACGCTAGAAAAAATTTTTTCAGGATTAGTTTTACTTATCAATTTATCTTCATTTGATAAAATATCTAAAATTAATATTTCCCAATTTTTTTTGCGATGAAAGAGAAAGGCTTTACTATTGCCAATTTGTGATAAATAAATTTCGTTTTTTCTTGATAATCCTATTACGATATTAATATTTCTAAGATCAATAGGCTCAATTGATTCGCTAAAAGCAGAAAAAATTCTACGATTTGCTCTAGCTAAAGATTCTTCAAAGCGTTTTTCAGGAGTAGATTGGACGCCATATGGCGGTAAATAAAATTCTGTTTTTAGATCACTAATTGCCTCTAGAAATTTATGAGAGAAATTATCATTAATATTATATATTTCAACAATACCAAAAAGAATTCCTAATTTAGGAATTAAATCTTTTTCAGGTTTAGTAATAAAAGACTCTCCGATGATATTTCCATCGGATTCAACAGCTAATTTAGCTATTTTTATTTGTTTTTTTTCCATTGATAGCTTTACAGTATGGCACTAATATTATACAATTAACTTATTGATGTAGCAAGCTTTTAACAATAAATTTATGCTTGAAAAAATTTTTGGTTCTAAAACTAGAGTTTTATTACTTAGATTGTTTTTAAATAATCCTGATAAATACTATTTTGTTAGGGAATTAGCTAGAAATTTAAACATTCATCTAAATTCAGTTAGACGAGAATTAGAAAATCTTGAAAGCATTGGAATTTTAAATAGTTATAATCGCCCTGAAATTGGATTAGAAGAAGAATCAGAAACAAAAGATAATAAAAAATATTATCGTCTTAATTCACAATTTATTTTTATTGAAGAATTAAGGTCGTTGTTTATTAAGTCGCATGTTATTATGGAACAAGCTCTTGTTGATAAGGTTGAAAAAATGGGTGATATTAATCTTTTTTTACTTTCTGGAGTATTTGTTGGTCGTGAAGATGCTTCAGTTGATCTTTTATTAGTTGGTAGTGTTAATAAACAGAAACTTTTTAAATTGATTGCTAATTTCGAAAGAGAATTGGGTAGATCGATTAATTATACTGTAATGTCTAAACAAGATTTTCTTTATCGTCGTAGTATGACTGATCGTTTTATTTTTGATTTATTAGAAAATAAAAATCTTATTTTGATTAATCATTTCAAAGATAAGTAATTGTTATGTTTATAAAAATGAGGTTTAATTGGAAAATAATTGGAATTTTAATTTTATTATTATTACCATTGTTTACTTCAGCGCAATCTATTTATCCTGAAATTAAGATTTTTTCTAGTGATGGCAAATTGAAAAAATCTTTTTTTGTTTTAAATTTTGATTATGAAGGAGCTTTATCTTTAGCATCTGGTGATTTTGATAATGATGGTAAGAAAGATTTAATTGTTTCGACACTTGATGCTCCTCGAGGCGAGATTTGGAATATTGAAGGTAAAAAAATTTATGATTTTTTTGCTTTTGATAAATTTAGAGGTGGAATGGAGGTTGCGGCTGGTAATTTAGATGGTCAGGGAGGTGATGAAATAATTGTGGGAGCTAGTTATAACGGTGGCCCACATATTAGAGGATTTGATAGTACTGGCTATAAACTTAGTTTTTTCGGCTTTAATGAGAATCAGCGTAGTGGAATCAGGGTATTTGCTATAGATTTAGGGAATGATAAAAAAGCAGAAATTATTGGGTTTTCTAGCTTTAATCAAGATCCTAAATTAAGAATTTTTGGAAATGATGGACATTTAATTAAAGAAATTGTTTTATCAAAAGAATTTAATAAAAATGGTATTGAAGTTACGGCTGGAGATTTTGATGGCGATGGCAATAAAGAAATTGCTGTTACTGGTGGTTATGGTAATTTAAGTAAAATTTTAATTTTTAATAATAATTTAGAATTAAAATCGCAATTCTTTTTTGATAAAGATTATATAGGAGGATTAAATTTATCAGCCGGAGATATTAACAATGATGGTAAAGATGAATTGATAATAACGAAATCATTTAAAGGCGATGGTAAAGTTTATATTTATAGCAGTGATGGTTGGCAAATATCACAATTTGTAGTTTATGACAATGGTTATGAGGGGATAGAAACTGCGGTAGGAGATTTTGACGGCGATGGCAAACAAGAAATAGCAATTTTACCTAAAAAAATTTATCGGTCAGAGCTCAAAAGTCAAGAATATAAATTTATTGAAGTTGATCTTACTAATCAAACGCTTTATTATTGGCAAGACGGCAGAAAACTTGGTTCTTTTTTAATTTCTTCAGGACTACCTAAAACTCCAACTCCTAAAGGTAATTTTAAAATTTATAAAAAGAGGCCATTAGTTAGTATGAGTTGGTATTATGGACCAAATAATCCTAGTAATTATAATTTACCCAATGTGCCTTGGGTAGCTTCTTTTAGCGGTCCTTATACTATTCATGGTACTTATTGGCATAATAACTTTGGACATCCCATGAGTCATGGTTGTATTAATATGAGAAATAATGAAGCTAAAATTATTTATGATTTTGTTGATTTGGGAACTCCTGTTATAATTTATTAAATTAAATATTAAAATATGATACTTATTATTAATACTTGTTTTATTGATCAAATGGAATTAATTTTAGCAGAAAGGCAAAATCATTTTAAACTTAAAAAAATTAGAGGCAAATTTAATCAATCAGAAAAACTTTTGCCTGCTATAGATACTTTAATTAAAAGTAATAAAGTTAATAATAAAATAAAAGGTATAGGAGTAGTTATTGGTCCGGGAGGATTTACTTCAGTACGTATTGGTGTAGCTGTTGCTAATGCTTTAGCTTATGGATTAAAAATTCCCGTAGTGGGGATTAGAAAAGACCAATTTGATGGTAATAATGATTTAGTAGCTAAAATTCTAAAATTTCAAAAATTAACTAAACCGAGTCAATTTGTTATTCCTTATTATGATAAGGAACCAAATATTACTTTAACAGTTTAAAATTATCCACCGTTTATCCACTCTTTTTATAAAAACCTTGAAAAATCAAGGTTTTTTATTATTTAATTATGTATTGCTTAGTGGCTATTAGTGGTGTATAATTAAATTGAAATGGTGAAAAGTGGTGAAAGATGGTGAATTTCTAAAAATATTTTGAGAAAATTTTTATAATAAAATTTATTTAATTTTTTGATTTTTTTGATAAAAAAGTATGTTTGTTGGCCAATACAATCATAGTATGGATGCTAAAGGAAGGGTAGCTTTACCAGCAAAATTTCGAGCAGAACTTAAAAAAGCAGTTGTTACTAAAGGATTAGATAATTGTTTATTTGTTTATCCTAAAAAAGAATGGGATAAAATGGCAGAAAAATTAGCCGCTTTACCAGTCGCTAAATCTAATACTAGAGCTTTTTCTCGTTTAATGTTAGCTGGAGCAATGGAAATTGAATTTGATAAACAGGGAAGAATAATTTTACCAGAATACTTACGTAATTTTGCTGGGCTAAAGAAAAATGTAGTGGTAGCCGGATTATATAATAGATTAGAAATTTGGGATCAAGAAGCTTGGATTAAATATCAAAATCAAATGGAAAAAAATTCCAATGAGATAGCTGAAAATCTTAATGAATTAGGAGTTTAAGTAAATATAGTACTTTTTTAATAAACTAAAAAAATGATTACTATTCATGAGCCAGTCATGCTTAAGGAAGTTCTTTACTTTCTTAATCCACGTCCTTCTCAGAATTTTATAGATTGTACTTTTGGTGGTGGCGGACATAGTTTAGCTATTTTAAAATTAATTAAACCTGATGGAAAAGTGATAGGAATTGATTGGGATCCTAATATTATTCAGAATCAAAATGTTTACGATAATAATTTGATATTAATTAATGATAATTATCGTAATTTACAAGATATAGTTAAACGAGTATCAAAGCAATATGGAATTAGTCACATAGACGGCATTTTATTTGATTTAGGATTATCATCAGATCAATTAGCGGCAGAAGATAGGGGATTCGGATTTTCCAAAGGAGAACTTGATTTAAGATTTAATATTTCCAGTAATTCTCCTAAAGCTCATGAATTATTAGAATATTTAAGTGAAAAAGAAATAAAAGATATTTTAATTAAATATGGTGAAGAGCCGTTTGCTGGAGCAATAGCAAAAAAGATAGTAGAGAAAAGAAATAAAGGTCAACCTATAAAAACTGCTTCAGATTTAGCGGAATTAGTAACTGCGATTTACCGCCGCAGATTTACTAAACCGTCTAAGCGTCATCCGGCCACTAGAGTTTTTCAAGCTTTAAGAATAGCGGTTAACGATGAATATGGCAACATTAATTTTGTTTTACCTAAAGCTATTGATCTTTTATCTATAGGCGCTAGACTTGCTGTAATTACTTTTCATTCAGGAGAAGATCGAATTGTTAAAAATATTTTTAAAGAGTTAGCTTTAAATGATACAGCTAGAATTAAGATTATAACTAAAAAACCAATAACGCCTTCGGTAGAAGAAATAGCTAAAAATCCTAGAGCTCGTAGCGCAAAACTAAGAGTAGTAGAAAAAATTTAAAATTAAAAGTTATTATTATGTGTAAATTTTGGAAAAGAGAAAAATGTAATCATCATTTTCCTGAACTGATATCTATTTCTGGATTAAATAAAATTAATTTATTTCTTAATAAGAAAATTGTAGTTTCTCTTACCAGTATTATTGTTTTAATTTTAGGTTTTTTCTATCTTACTCAAACTAATATCACTGCTACCAAAGGATATAAAATTAAGGTTTTAGAAAAAGAATTACAGCAATTAACAGAAGATAATAAAAAATTAAATTTAGATTATATTTCATTACAATCAATAGATAATATTAAAAAAGAAGCAGAAAATTTAAAATTAATACCTACTACTGAAATAGAAAGTTTAACTTTGGGCGAAACATCTATAGCTTTAAGATAATTGATATAGTATGAATTGGCGCCTCTTGTCAAAAAATAAAAATACTTTACCAAATAAAAAAAGAATCGATTTTTTATCGATTATTTTTTTAATCTTTTCTTTAATTATAATTATTAGACTTTTTGATTTACAAATACTTAAAGGTAGTTTTTATTCTGCTTTAGCTGCAGATCAACATGAATTGTATAAAAGTCTTTTTCCTGAAAGAGGATCAATTTATTGTCTTGATGATGTAGGTGGAGAAAAAGTTCTTTATCCTTTAGTAACTAATAAATCAATGCCTTCATTATATGCTTCTCCTAGAGAAATTGAAGATGCTAGTAGTACAGCTCATGAAATTTTTGAAATTATAGGTTTTCCGCCAGAATTTGATTTAAAAGTTGAAGAAAAAAAATTTTTATCTGATTTATCCTCTTCCAGTGATCAGCAATTAGCGGCTGAAGTAGCAGAAATTAGAAGAGCTAAGTTTTTAGAATCTAAAAAAGAAGAATTAATAAATAATTGGATTAAAATTTTTTCTGATAAATCAAGAAGTTATTATCTTATTAGACAAAAATTGTCAGAGGATCAAGTTAATAAAATTAAAGAATTAAAATTAAAGGGTATTGGTTTTCAGGATCAAATTTATCGTTATTATCCTGAAAAAGGTTTAGGTGGACAAATTTTTGGTTTTTGGGGTTTTGTAGATAATGATCGTAAAGGAAGTTATGGTTTAGAAGGTTATTTTGATAAAATTCTTTCTGGAGAGAATGGCCAAATAAAATCGGAACGTGATGCAGGAGGTAATATTATTGCTTTAGGCAAAAGCCAAATTAAGGAGAAGGTTGATGGAGCTGATTTAGTTTTAACTATTAATCGTTCTATTCAATATGTTGCTTGTCAATCATTAAAAAAATCTATTGATATTCATAAAGCTAAAGGTGGCACTATTATTGTTATGGATCCTAAAACTGGCGCCATTTTAGCTATGTGTAGTTTTCCTGATTATGATCCGGAAAATTATTCTAAAGTAAATGATATTTCAGTTTTTAATAATAAGGCAATTTTTGATGCTTGGGAGCCAGGATCGATTTTTAAACCGATTACTATGGCCGCAGCTATCAATGAGGGTAAGGTTTCTCCGGATAGTACTTATGTTGATACCGGAGTAGTGGATTATGGAAAATATCAAATTAGAAATTTTGAAAATAAAAGTTATGGATTGCAGACAATGACTAATATATTAGAATTTTCTATAAATACTGGCGTTATTTATGCTATGAGACAAATTGGTACTAAAATATTTGCTGAATATGTTAGAAGATTTGGTTTTGGTCAGCTTACAGGAATAGAATTAATTAAAGAAATGCCAGGCAATATTTCTAATCTTGATTTAAAAGGAGAAATAAATACTGCAACAATAACTTTTGGCCAAGGAATTAGCGTAACTCCAATTCAAATGATAACAGCATTTTCCGCTATAATTAATGGGGGTAAATTAATGAAACCATATATTGTTTCTCAAATAATTCGTGGAGATAAAGTAGAAGTAATTAAACCTCAAGAAATTCGTCAAGTTATATCTGCTAAAACTTCAGTAATAATGAAAGGAATGTTGGTTAGCGTGGTAGAAAATGGACATGTAAAAAGCGCTCAATTACCGGGCTGGAGGGTTGGTGGCAAAACTGGTACAGCACAGGTACCTGACGGTAAGGGTGGGTATAAAAAAGATGAAGTTGTAGGTTCTTTTGTTGGTTTTGCTCCTTTTGCTGATCCTAAAATAGCAATACTTGTAAGAGTTGATGAACCACTTGAGGGTAAATTAGGAGAAAAAGTAGCTGTGCCAGTTTTTAAGGAGGTTGCTAAATTTGCTCTACAATATTATAATATAGCCCATGATAAATAAATTTATGAAGAAAATTTTATCTAAATGTTTACAAAAAATATTATTTATTTTAGCTCGAATAATTCTTGTTAAATATCAGCCTAAGGTAGTAGGAATTACCGGATCTATAGGGAAGTCTTCAGCTAAAGAAGCTATTTTTTCTGTTTTGCAATTTAGATTTAAGACTCGTAAAAATATTAAAAATTATAATAATGAAATAGGCTTGCCATTAACCATTATTGGCTTACCTTCAGGTGGTCGTTCTTTTTTTGCTTGGCTTAAAATATTTTGGCATGCTCTTAAATTAATTGTTTTGGTTGATAAAAATTATCCTGAAGTTTTAGTTTTAGAAATGGGAGTAGATCATCCAGGTGACATGAAATATTTAACAGATTTAGCTCCTTGTGATGTTGGGGTTGTTACTAATATCGGTCCAGTGCATTTAGAATTTTTTAAAACTATAGATAAAATAGCAAAAGAGAAGTCACTTATAATTTCTCGACTTAATAAAAATGGCTGGGGCATACTTAATTGTGATAATGAATATGTTTACTCTATGAAAGATTCTGTTAAAGGAAGATTTTTAACTTATGGTTTTAATCAAGAAGCTATGGTTAGAGCATTGGAGTCAGATTTTTCTTTTGATGATTCCGGAGAACCTGTTGGATTAAGTTTCAAAATATCTTATGATGGAAAAGTAGTTCCAGTGTTTTTGCCGGGAGCATTAGCTGAACATCAAATTTACGCAGCACTCGCTGGAGCGGCTGTTGGTATTGTTTTTGAAATGAATTTAGTAGAAATTTCTCAAGCTCTTAAAAATTTTACTCCACCTAAAGGTCGTTTACATTTAATTTCAGGAGTTAATGGTAGCCGTATTATTGACGATACTTATAATGCCAGTCCAGAAGCAACTATTGCTGCTATTAAAACTTTATCTAAAATAAATTGTCGTGGAGTAAAATATGCAGTATTAGGTGATATGTTAGAATTGGGTGATTTTGAAAATGAAGGCCATCAATTAGTTGGAAAAGAAATTGCTAAAAACAATGTTAATTTTTTAATAACAGTAGGTAATAGAGCTAAAATTATAGCTCAAATAGCAATTAAACAAGGATTTGATTTAAATAATGTTTGGGAGTTTAATAATAGCTTAGAGGCAGGAGAATTTTTGCTTAAAAGATTAAGTCCCGGAGATTTGGTTTTAATAAAAGGATCTCAAGGCATGCGTATGGAACGAGCTTCTAAGATAGTTTTAGCTAATCCAGAAAAAGCTAAAGATTTACTTGTACGTCAAGATGAACAATGGCAAGATAAATAATAGTAATAATAAAATACTCCACTAATTGTGGAGTATTATTACTATTATTTTAATCCCGGTAAATTAATGCCACCTATTTGTGACATTTTTTGCGCCATAACTTTTTGAGCTTTTTTAATAGTATCATTGATAGCTTCTTTAATGCTTGATTCAAGCTTGGATTTGTCACCAATTAATTCATCAGCAATTTCTACTGATAAAACTTCTTGATTGCCATCCATAATTATTTTGATTTTACCCCAATTTCCCGATCCCTCAATTCTTTCTTCAGATAAAATTTTTTTAATTTGATTAGCTTGATTTTTTAATTCTTGAATAGCTTTAATTTTGTTAAACATAATTTATATTAATTATTCATTATTATAATTTTTATCTAAATTTTTAAAACTAACAGTATTACCATCAAAGTATAAATGCACTAATCCAGTAGGGCCGTTTCTATGTTTAGCAATATGAATTTCTGCAGCATGTTTTTCTTCTTCAGTTAGTGAATTGATATCATAATTTCTATCAGCTGATTTACGATAGATGAACATAACTACGTCAGCGTCTTGTTCAATTGATCCAGATTCACGTAAATGAGAAAGTTTAGGGATAGCTGGTTTATTCATTTCTACAGCACGAGATAATTGAGAAAGAGCTAATACAGGAACATTTAATTCACGAGCAATACCTTTTAATGCACGGGATATTTGAGCAATTTCTTGTACACGATTTTCAGTTGATGCTCCTTTATTAGAAACCCCTTCCATTAATTGTAAATAATCAATAATAATCATATCAAGGCCGTGTTCTATTTGTAAGCGACGTGCTTTAGTGCGTAATTCCATAATATTGGTATTAGCAAAATCATCAATAAAAATTGAACTTTCAGCTAATTCACTCATCGCATGACCAATACGAGGAAAGTCTTCGCTAGATTCAGATAAACGACCAGTTCGCATTTTCCACATATCAACGCCAGCTTCAGCAGAAATCAAACGATCAACTAATTGCTCTTTACTCATTTCCAAAGAAAAAATGCCAACTTTCTTTTTATATCTAATAGCGGCATTACGTGCTATATCTAAGGCAAAAGAAGTTTTACCCACTGATGGTCGAGCCGCTAAAATTATTAAATCAGATTTTTGTAAACCGCCAAGTAAATTATCTAATTCAGTAAATCCTGTAGGTAATCCTCTAAGTTTTCCTTTTTCTTTATGTAATTCATCAATACGATCAAAAGCTCCAGTTAAAATTTCTTTAATATGAGTAAATTTTTCTTTGAGATATTTTTGTGAAACAGCAAAAATTGATTGTTCTGATTTATCTAATATTTCATCAACTTCTCGTTCTTCTTGATAGCCAAGTTCTAAAATATTATTAGCCGCATTAATTAATCTTCTTAAAGTTGCTTTTTTTTGAATAATTTGAGCGTAAGAAACAATATGTGCTGCTGATGGTGTTTGATTAGTTAAAGTTACTAAATATGATCTGCCACCAATTAAATCTAATTGTCCTAATTCTTCAAGTCTGCTAGTAAGTGATAAAATATCAATAGCTTCTTTTTTTTCAAATAATTCTAAAATAGTTTTATAAATAATACCGTGTGCATTTTGATAAAAATCATCGCTAGTAATTATATCAGCGATTTTTATTATAGCGTCTTTATCAATTAAAAGAGCCCCCAGTAAAGATTGTTCAGCTTCAATATTTTGTGGCGGTAATTTTTTTAAATTATTAGAAGAAAAATTGTCAGACATAGATAATTATTAACTTTTGTATTTTACTTAATTGCATTAATTATGGCAAATTATTTTTAAACAGATTATCAACACTGCATATAAAAAATCCGCTTTTAAGCGGATTTTTTATGCGCCCAGCAGGAATCGAACCTGCGACCATCAGCTTAAAAGGCTGTTGCTCTACCAACTGAGCTATAGGCGCTTAATTTAATTTATGTTAAATATTTTAACAAAGTTTTTTTGTTTTTGCAAGTATTTTTTATTTTATTAATTATTAAATTTGCTTTGTGATATTTTATGAGTTAAAATAATGGCATTATTATGCCAATTAAAATAGCTTTAATTCATGATCATTTAGTTCAGGATGGAGGAGCTGAGCAAGTACTTAAAGCGCTTAATGAAATTTATCCTCAAGCGCCTATTTTTACTTTGGTTTTAGATAAAAAAAATACTAATAAACATTTTGCTAATAAAGATATTAGAACTTCTTTTTTACAACATTTTCCTTTAGGTGTAAGTAGATATCAATGGTGGTTATCATTAATGCCAGTTGCTATAGAGCATCAAAATTTAATGGATTATGATTTAATAATTTCTTCCGCTTCTTCTTTTGCAAAAGGAGTTATTACTAAACCAGGAACTTTGCATATTTGTTATTGTCATACGCCAACACGTTATCTTTGGAATGATAGTCATAATTATCTTAAAGAGTTAAAAGTACATAAATTAATTAAAAAAACTTTACCTTTAACTTTAAATAAATTAAGAACCTGGGATTATTTAGCGGCCAATCGAGTTGATTATTTTATTGCTAATTCTCAAACCGTTGCAGAAAGAATTAAGAAATATTATGGACGTGATAGTACAGTAATTTATCCTCCAGTTGATATAACTAAATTTAATATTTCTGAAGATCCTAAAAAATATTATTTAGCTGGTGGCCGATTAGTACCTTATAAAAAATTTGATTTAGTAGTTAGAGCTTTTTCTCGTTTAGAGATACCTCTTAAAATTTTTGGTGTTGGACCAGAAATGTCTCGCCTTAAAAAAATGGCTAAGAAAAATATTGAATTATTGGGTAAAGTTAGTGATCAGAAAAGAGCTGAACTTTATCGAAATTGTATTGCTTTTATAAATCCACAAGAAGAAGATTTTGGAATTACTGCAGTTGAAGCAATGGCCTCTGGTCGTCCAGTAATTGCTTATCGCAAAGGAGGCGCTACCGAAACAGTCATAGAGGGAATAACAGGAGAATTTTTTGATGAACAAATTTGGGAAGAGTTAGCTGATAAAATTATTCGTTTTAAAGATGTTTATAATCCTTTAACTATACGTAGTCATGCTGAAAAATTTAGTGTTGATAATTTTAAGAGAAAAATTCAAGAGTATATTAATCAATTAATTAAATTATGAAAATAGTTATTGATGCTCGTTGTTTAATGAATGAACAGTATTCTGGAGTTTCTTGGTATGCCTTCAATTTATTGAAGGCATTATTTGAATTAGATAGAAATAATAAATATTTTTTATTTTATAATTCTTCAAAACCAATTAAATTACCAGAATTTAATTATCCTAATGTTTTTTGGTATGGTTTTCGCTATCCTAATAAATTGTTTAATTTATTATTAAATTTTTTACATTGGCCTAAATTAGATAAATTAGTTGGTGGTTGTGATATTTTCTTTTCTCCTAATTTACATTTTGTTTCTCTTTCGTTGAAATGTCGGCATGTTGTAACAGTTCATGACTTATCTTTTTTGGTTTATCCTGAATTTTTTACTTCGAAGCAACGTCTATGGCATAAATTAATATTAAAAAACAAAATATTAGAGAAAGCGGTAGCTATTATGACTGATTCAAATAATACTAAAAAAGATCTTATTGATTTAATTAACATTCCGTCAGAGAAAATTTATGTTTGTCCTTTAGGAGTGAATCAAATCTATCGTCCAATAGAAGATAATTTAGAATTAAATAGAGTTAAACAAAAATATAATTTGCCTAATAATTTTGTTTTATCTTTAGGGTCATTAGAACCACGTAAAAATTTGATTGGTGTTATTAAGGCTTTTAATAAAATTAATACAACAACATCTTTAGTTATTGCTGGAGCTAATGGTTGGAAAAATAATGAAATTAAAAGTTTAGCAACAAAAGACTCTAGAATTAAATTAATTGGTTATGTTGATGAAATGGATAAACCTGTTTTATATTCTTTAGCTTTAACTTTAGTATACCCTTCATTTTACGAAGGATTTGGTTTACCAATTATTGAAGCAATGGCTTGTGGTACTCCGGTTATTGCTGGCGCTAATTCTTCACAGGGTGAAGTTTTAGCTAATGCTGGGTTGTTAGTAGATTCTTATGATATTAATCAAATTACAGAAGCAATAGAGTTGATAATTAATAATCAAAGTTTAAGACAAGAATTCATTAGAAGAGGAATAGAACAAGTTAAACAATTTAATTGGTATAATACAGCGCAAAGAATATTACAAATATTTAAGAATCTTTAAAAAAATAAAAAGAACCCCATCGTTTTTTAAAAAACGATGGGGTAGGTTGGAGATTTGTGAGATAGATTATGGTAGGTAGGGAGGGAAGAGATATTATTATAGAGATATAGTATAGTTTTGGTATTTTAATTACAATTACAATGCATTATAATAAGCCCTTCCTCTTCACTATAACTAGCCAATATAATTTTTTCTATTTGTTTTTTCTCTTCTTCTCTCTGTCTCTCCTTTTCTTCTTTTATTATCTCTATTGCTTCTATTATTTCTTTTTCATCTACTCCTTTATTTTTTTTGTTTTTGGGGTTTTTTTCGGAACGTTTTAATTTTTTATTCTCTTTTTGTTCTTTCTTTCTCTCTTTTTGTCCTTTCTTTCTCTCTTTTTGTTTCCACCCATTTCTTTTTTTGGGGGATGGATTGCAATAACAACCAATTATAGGAATTTTGCCTTCCTCAATACCTTCCTTAATAATTTCATTTTTCTTTGCATCCATGATTCTTCTCCTTAACTTATTTTTGTTTTTTTTAAAGATCAAATGTAAATTAACCAAAACTAATATTATTATATTATAATTTTTAATATTTTTCAAGAGGAAAGTTACAAATTTAATAAAATATCTAAATTTAGATAAAATAAACTTAAAATTGATTATTTTTTATTGTTTTTATGTTATGATTAATTTAAAATAAAATAAATTAATTTTATATGCGGATAGGTATTGATGCACGGCTTTTTGGCACTAAACATGGGGGAATTGGCCGTTATACAGAAAAATTACTTAAAGAATTAGAGTTAATTGATACTACTAATGAATATTTTGTTTTTTTAGATAATAGCGGAATAAATGATTATAAACCTACAAAACAAAATTTTAAAAAAATTAAAGCCAATTTTCGTGTTTATAGTTTAAATGAGCAATTAATATTTCCTTTATTGTTAAATAAATATCATCTTGATTTAGTACATTTTACTCATTTTAATGTGCCTTTATTATATGGTGGCAAATTTGTAGTTACTATTCATGATTTAATTATTTCTCACTATCCCAATCATCGTGCCACTACGCTTAATCCTATATTATATAAGATAAAATTGTTTATTTATAAATTAGTAATAACTAATTCTATACGTCGAGCTAAAAAAATTATTTCTGTTTCTGATTTTACTAAAAAAGATATTATTAATTTATTTAAGATTGATTCAAATAAAATACAAACGATTTATGAAGGCGTTGATTTACCAATAATTTCTAAAGTTGATACAAAAAATATTTTGAATCGATTAAAACTATCTGGGGATTTTTTGCTTTATGTTGGCAGCGCTTATCCTCATAAGAATTTAGAAAAATTATTAGAAGCCTTTGTTATTATTGCTAATAATCATTCTTCGCTTAAACTTGTTTTAGTTGGTAAAATTAATTATTTTTATAAATTGTTACAAGATAAAGTAAAAAAAATAATTACTGCTTCTAATAATTTTTTATCAGAAAACCTTAAAGAGAGAATAATTTTTACTGATTATCTTAATGATGAAGATTTAGCAGTTTTATATCGTCAAGCTAAACTTTATATTTTTCCTTCGTTAATTGAAGGATTTGGCTTACCACCTTTAGAAGCGCAATCTTATGATTTACCAGTTGTAAGCTCTAATCTCTCATGTTTACCAGAAATTCTTGGAGATAGTGCTGTTTATTTTGATCCAGAAAATATTAATGATATGGTAGAAAAAATTGAATTAATGCTTTCTAATGATATTCTGCGTCAACAAAAAATTATAGCTGGTCGCGCTAATTTTAAAAAGTATTCTTGGAAAAAAATGGCTCAAGAAATAATTAGAATTTATCAAGAGAAATAATTTATTAGATAATACTTATCCACAGTTCACTTGTTTATTGAACTGTATTTATGTTATAATATTGTTAATTTAAACAATTTCAAAGGTGACAATTAAGAAAAAAAAATCGGTTGACAAGTTCAAAAAGACGATAAAACCAATGAAGAGAAGGAATATCGCCTCAAAATCTGTCACAACCATAAAAAAAACTCAATCAAGCCGCAAAATGGCTGATATTTATCAATTCGATTCATTAGAAAATTCCTTAAAAAACAAAGGAAATATTTTAGAATTAACCGGTGATCAGAAAGACAAAAAAACTTTTAAGATTAATATTGCTGAGCATCCACTTGATGTATATCGTTCTCCTTTTTTACTTGATCTTTCTAAATCTAAATATCCAGAAAAAGAATTTATTGCTCCTAAAATTAAAGAAATATCTTATGCACAATTACCAGGAGGGAAATGGTTAGAGCAAATAGGTTTTTTTTCTTTTTGGGAATTTGATAAAAGTGAAATCGTTATTGCTTTTAAAAAACTTGTAAATTATTTAAAAGATTTTTTTTCTACTAGACCTTCAATAAATAAAGAATTACCACATCAGTTCATTTCTCAACAAAAAAAAGAATTATTAGAACAAGTATTTTTTATTAATTTTTTTATTTTTTTATGGCGTCAAGTGGTAAAAATTTATAAACTATTAAAAGTTTTATTTTTTTTAGTTAAATGGTATTTATCTTAGCCTTTTATTCATGATGAAACTGTTTGGCTTGATAATAAACCTCAAATTAATATTGCTGATAAAAAGGATAATAATTTTTTTGAAGAAAAAAAACAAAAAAATATTATAAATATAATTCAAGAGCCAACTATTTCTGAATTATTATCTGAAAAATCAAGTTTAAAATTAAACCAACAAATTGAACAAGAAAATTATAAACCTAATATTAATCAAATTAGAGAAAAATATTTAGAGAGCAATTTTACTAGAAAAGGAGTAGTGCTTAATATACAAAAACCTTCTGCTCCTTGGCCTAAATATGATTGGTTACCTAAATTTATTTTTTTTAGTAATTTTGAGTTTAAAAAACCTAATTTTAAAATAAAAACAATTGCTACGTCCTTATTAGGTATAATTGTTGCTTTATTTTTTTCGGTTAAAGCGATATCTTATATAGATCAAATTAAAATAATTAAAGGAAAAGTTTTAGGTGAAACTGAGCAAGCTATTCAAAACATATCTCAAGCTAGTGAAAATCTCAAAACTTTTAGTTTAGATGAAGCTGGTATTAATTTAGTTAAGGCTAATAAAAATTTTAATTCAGCTAAAGATCAATTAGAAGATATTAAATCTTTTATAACTATTTTGGCCGAAGTAGCTCCAGCTCAAAATACATTTAAATCTGGTAAGAATATTATTGAAATGGGAGAACGGCTTTCTTCAGCTGGTGAATATTTAATTAAAGGAATTAAAATTCTTTCTGATAATAAATCTGATTTATCACTTTCAAGTAAAATAAATAATTTTAAATTAGAGTTAGATTCGGCTCTTGAAGAAATGATTTCGGCACAAGAAAATTTAGAAAAAATCTCAATTAATCATATACCAGAAAATAATAGGGAACGTTTTATTAAATTAAAAGAAAATTTACCTTTAGCGATTGAAAGCATGAAAGAAATGAGAGATATTGCTGAGTTTGCTATTAAAGTTTTAGGTGAACGCGATCTTAAACGTTATTTATTTATTTTTCAAAATGATAATGAAATGCGTGCTACTGGTGGATTTATGGGTAGTTTTGCTTTAGTTGATTTTAAAAATGGTAAGATTGAAAAAATAACTTTGCCAGAAGGTGGTACTTATGATGTTAGGGCTGGGTTTAATGAACGTCTTGCTCCACCTAAAGCTTTATCTTTAGTCGCTAGTCGTTGGGAATTTCAAGATTCTAATTGGTGGCCAGATTTTCCTACTTCAGCAGCTAATATTAAATGGTTTTATGAGAAATCTGGGGGACCAACGGTAGACGGTGTTTTAGCTATCAATTCAAATTGGTTGAAAGAATTATTAAGTATTACTGGACCAATAAAATTAGAAAATTATGGTAAAACTATAAGTATTGAAAATTATGAATATGAGTTACAAAAAAGTATAGAATTAGAAGCTAAAGATAAAACTAAACCTAAAAAAATTTTAGCAGAACTTACTCCTAAAATAATAGAGAAACTTTTAGTTATTGAACCAGAGAAAGTATTAACTTTAGCTGAAATAATTGGTAAAGGTTTAAAACAAAAAGATTTAATGATGTATTTTACTGATTCAAAATTACAGCAATTTGTTTTAGATAATGGTTATGCTGGACAATTAAAAGATCCGGGTTATGAAACTGATTATCTTGATGTTGTTACAAGTAATTTAGGGGGAGGAAAAACTGATAATGTTATTAGACAAGAAATTTGGCATCGAGCTGATATTCAGTCAGATGGGTCAATAATTGATCAGGTATTAATTGAACGTAGCCATTTTGGACCTATTGATGATTTTTTTACTAAACAAGCAAATAATTCTTATATCCGTGTTTATGTACCGTTAGGCAGTGAATTAATTTTTACTTCGGGATTTAAATCTTTTAGTGAAAAAGATTTTAAAAAACTTGAAGATAATTTAGAATATAAAAAAGAAATAATAAATGAAGATTTTGCTATTAAAGACGAAAAAAGTGGCACTAAAATTTATCAAGAAAATGGCAAAACTGTATTTTCTAATTGGTCTATAGTTGGTCCCGGTGAAACTCAACAAATGTTATTAGTTTATAAATTACCTTTTAAAGTTAAAAAATCAAATAATTCTCAAAGCTTTATAAATTCAATTACTTCAATATTTACTCCAGAAGTTGCTAATTATGGAATTTTATTTCAAAAACAACCGGGTCGTAGTAATGATCAAGTAACTTTTGAAGTAAATTATCCTCAAGATTTTAATCCAACTTTAATTTATCCAGAAAAGATTGAACTTTATGATAATAAAGCTGTATTTTCTACCCAAACTGATTCTGATAAATATTTTGGTATTAGTTTTTTATTGAAATAAATTAGAAAAAGATTATGTCAAAAAAATCAGATTTATCAACTCCAAATAAAATAAATGATATACCAATTGATGAATTGAAAGAAAATATTTCTACCATGCAAGATGATTTAGCTCAAGTAATGAAAATTAAAAATAAAAGTAATAAGCAATCTTTTATTTCTACTTTTAAAAAAATAGGGTCTCGTTCAAAAGAAATACAACATGAACTAGCTGAAGTTTATACTGATGTTGATGGAGAAATACCAGATATGACTAAACTAGAACATTTAGAAATGCCTTTATGGCAAAAATTATTATATTGGGTTACTGCTTTTTTTGCTATAATTTTTTTTGCTTCTTTAATAGGATTTTTAGTTTTTTCTAATCTTTCCAATGATTCTTTTACTAATGAAAGAGTAATTTTTAAAATTGAACCTCCTTTATCAGTTGTCTCTGGTCAAGAATCAGTTTATACTTTAATAATTACTAATAATGAAAAAGTTAATCTTTATGATCTTAATATTGATTTAAAATATCCTGAAGATTTTCAATATGTTTCATCAACTCCAGAAGCTTCTGGAGATAAAAAAAATTCTTGGAGTATAGGAATTTTGCGAGTCGGAGAAACAATCAAAATTGAGCTTACTGGTAAAATAATAGCGTCTCTTGGTTCAGTTCATAATCTTTCTGGAGTTTTAACTTTTAAACCAGAAAATATTAATTCGGAATTTCAACAAAAAGTTTCTTTAGATTTAGGTGTTAATGCCTCTGTTATTAATGTTAATATTTCCGGTCCTGATAAATTATTGTCAAATCAGAATGGTGATTATGTAATAACTTTAAAAAACGTTGGTTTAGATAATTTAAAAGATATTGAAGTAATTGCTGAGTATCCGCAAGGATTTGTTTTTTCTTCTTCTAGTCCACAAACTAAAGCTGGTTCTAATAGAGTTTGGGAAATAGCTGAACTTGTTACTTCAACTGAAGCAAGTACTTCTACAGAAAAGAAAATTATAATAAGTGGAAATTTTTCTGGCGTTTCTGAATCTGGTAATCAAGAAATAAGAATTAAAGTTAATCTTAAAAAATCAAGTGATTGGATTTTACAATCTGAACAATCAATTATAACTAATATTATCAAAGATCAATTAAAGTTAACTTTAATTGTAAATGGTTCAGGAGAAGATCAGCCAGTAAATTTTGGAGATTTATTAATTTATACTGCGTCATTTAAAAATACTGGGCATGAAGATTTAAAAAATATTGAACTTACTGCTCATCTTGATTCTGATATTTTAGATTGGGATAGTCTTAAAGATTCTGCTTTGGGTAAAAAATCAGGTAATTCATTAACTTGGACAGGAAAGCAAGTTCCACAATTATTAAATTTAAGACCCGGGGAAGAGGGTTCAATATCTTGGCAAATTCGTGTTAAAGATTTTGATTCTTTAAGAGGACAGGATATAGGAAGATTGAGTGTAGAAAGTTATTTAGAAGCTAAAGCAATTATGGCTGACAATGAATCTTCCGTTTTAGGAAAAACTATTGTTAATTCGGTTAATTCTGATTTAAATTTAGAAGTTGGAGCTAGGTATTATAATGAAGATAATGTTGCTTTAGGAGCAGGACCAATTAAACCTCAAGTTGGTCAAGCTTCTTCTTATAATATCTTTTTTAAATTAAATAATAATATACACGATATTTCTAATATTGAAGTAAGCGCGTCTTTACCCGCTGGTGTTAATTGGGACAATAAAGAAGATCATGATACTGGTGATGTTATTTATAATTCTAAAACTAGAAAATTGTCTTGGACTATATCTCGTTTATCTAAAAAGGCAGAGGGAGCTTATTTAAATTTCAATGTTAGTATTACTCCTAAAGAATCAGATGGAGGCAGAGTATTAGTTCTTATTCCAGAAGTGCGTTTATCGGCTAAAGATATTGAAACAGGGGCTGATATTTCTAAAACAGTTAAAGCAATAACTACTGCTTTTAATGATCCTATTTTAGGTAATGTAAGTGGAATTGTTGAATAATTTGAAGTAAATGTTTAAATTAATAAAAAAATCAAAAAAATCTGAAGCTAGGTTGGGTTTTTTGAAGACTGCGCATGGAATTATTGCAACTCCATTTTTTATGCCGATTGCTACTAAAGCAGCGGTAAAAAATTTAACTACTAATGAAGTTAAAGAATTAAAATCTTCAATAATTCTTTCTAATACTTATCATTTATATTTAACTCCGGGAATAGAGGTTATAAAAAAAGCTGGCGGTCTTCATAAGTTTATGAATTGGTCTGGTGCAATTTTGACTGATTCTGGAGGATTTCAGGTTTTTTCTTTATCTAAGATAAGAAAAATTTTGCCTCAAGGAGTAGAGTTTAGATCGCATCTTGATGGTTCCAAACATTTATTAACTCCACAAAAAGTTTTAGAAATACAAAAAAATATTGGATCTGATATCGCTATGATTCTTGATGTTTGTCCACCATCAACTGCTTCTTATAAAGAAGTTGCAGAAGCTGTAGCAATAACAACTAAATGGGCTAAAGTAGCTAAACGTACTATTAAACTTAAAAAATTTAATAAAATTAAGCAATTAAGATTTGCTATTATACAAGGAGGAATTTTTAAAGATTTAAGATTGAAGTCATTACAAGATTTAATTAAGTTTGATTTTGATGGTTATGCTATAGGAGGTTTAGCAGTAGGGGAAACTAATCAAGAAATGTATCAAGTTTTAGATTACTTAACGCCTCAAATGCCAGAAGATAAACCTAGATATTTGATGGGGGTTGGTACTCCAGAAAATATTGTAGAAGCGATTAAAAGAGGAATAGACATGTTTGATTGTGTTATTCCTACTAGAGAAGCTCGGCATGGTAGGATTTATTTACGAGTTAAAAAAGGATTAAACAATGGATTCTATAAAACAATTAATATAACTAATGCTAAATATAAAAATGATTTTTCACCGATTAATAATTCTAATCTAAAACAATATTCCAAAGCTTATTTGCACCATTTATTTAAAACTGGAGAACCATTAGGTATGCGTTTAGCAACAATTAATAATATCTGGTTTTATTTGAATTTAATGAATGATATTAGAAAACAAATTAAAAAAGGAAATTTTTAATTTTGAAAAAAATAATAATAATAAATTTAATTTCAAATCCCTAATTGGGATTTATTTTTTTATTATTAAAGCATTTTTTAAAAGAGTTTTGTTCATTGACAAAAATGATTTTTTTTGATATAATTAAGTTATAATAATTATATTTTAATAAAAATTATTTAATTTTATCTAAAA
>CAYVUR010000011.1:0-22809 GCA_964455185.1 uncultured Gammaproteobacteria bacterium | reverse complement strand
TTTGATATAATAAACTTTCTTTCTCTAGAAAGAATAAAATGAACTTTTAACAACAAAACAAAAGGAGACAAAAAATGAAAAACTCTTCTTCCCAAAATCATGAAAATACTCAGTTTGAAAAACTAAGAGAAATTGCTGGATTACCACGAGAAAATCGTTCTGATGGAATTAAAAAAATATTAAATAAGAATCCGTTACTAGATTTAGTAAAGATTATTATTAATAAAGAAATAGCACACGCAAATTTTAATAGAAAATTAAAACTAGAAAAAGTTAGTGATAATATTATCCAATTTTTCTTAAAAATGAGGGCAAATGAAGAGACCGACTAAAATCATTAAATTGTCTCCTATCAAAGGAGAGGAGATAATGAGCTCCTACGTCATCGACAAAGAAGTCACTACTATTTTTAGCTCCATCTAAAATTTTAGTGGCTTCTTTTTCATTTTCAATAATTGAAACCAATAAATTCTCTAAATATCTAATTAAAGCAAGATTTTTCTTGATACTAATAAAAATATCTGAATTATTTTCTTCAAGGGTCCTTTCTTGATTTAATTTTTTATCAAAAGATTTTCTAATCCAAGTTTCTTTTAAATGTTTTTCTATAAGAGATAAATTATTGGAAACAAAATTAAATAGTTTTTCAAAATCGTTTTTATCTTCTTCTGGTAAACGTCGATAATCAGGTAAAACATGCTGACCAAAACCACAATAACGATCCATTGCTTCACCTAATTGTAAATAAGCTTGATGTCGCAATAAATAAATAATTTTAATTTGTGCTTCTAATTCTAAATATGTTTTATCTTCTGAATCTTTAAATCTTTCTTTTAATTCCTCTGCTTGAAAACCGTCTAAAGCTAAAACATAATGATTATATTTACGTTTAGATTTATCAAATTTAGGATTAGAGTTTGGTTCAAACATATATTTAAGTGTAGTAAGTTGGCCGCCTGGATTACCTCGACTATACTTACCGTAATCTAAACGTTGAATTGAATTAGCAATTTTTTTTTCAATTACATCAATATCAGGAGAAGCTGTAACATCTATAACTAATCCTAATGATATTCTCTTATCTGGGGGACTATCAGGATGAGGTACTTCTACTAACATATCTACACCTCGCTTAAAATCATCATATTTTGAGGTTAAATAAACTTTAGCCCCCTTACCTAACCAATCACGTTTAGCGATTCCATAAGCAATAACTGATTCAACTATTGTTGCTTTTTCTGGTCGCTCTTTTTGATACCAAGGACTCTCTTTTATTCTTTCAACTTCTTGTAAATCTCTATTAACTTCTTCAATTCCATAAACAGAAATAAAATTTTCTTCTCTCGGACGTTTAGAAGTTAATTCCAACATTTTCTCATCAAAATCAGCATCACCCGTTCCATATTCACCTAAAACTCCTCTACGATCTCTTGCTCTATCGATTCTCTCCATTTGTGCTCTTATTCTTCCAAAATTATTTTTGCCCATATATAATTATCCTTTTACTCTTTAAATTATTGTATATTTTGTGCTTCACTTAATTTTAAACTTAATAAACGAGACACTCCATCACCTTGCATTGTAATACCATAAAGCACATCACTTTCGGCCATAATAGCACGATTATGAGTAATAATAATAAATTGAGTTTTGTGCGCTAATTCTTTAATAATATTAGCAAATTTAGCAGAATTACTTTCATCAAGAGCTGCATCAACTTCATCAAATAAAATAAAAGGCGAGGGGTTATTATTGATAATAGCACAAATTAAAGCTAAAGCAGTCATTGTTTTTTCACCGCCAGATAACATAGTAATTGATTTAATTTTTTTACCTGGCGGACAAGCCTCAATTTCAATCTCTGTATTAGAAAAAAAACACTTATCTTCAGGATAAATAACTTTCTTTTCTTCTATTTTATTATTTTCTTCATTATTTATTAAAGAAGAATCTTCTAATTCTACTTCATTTTTAACAATTTGATTACGTATTTTTTCAGCTTCAGTTTGTTCTTCCTCTTTTTGGGTTAAAATTAATCTAGCATTGCCACCATCAAATAATTGCTTAAAATATCTTGTAAAATCTTTATTAATTTTCTCAAATTCACTTTCAAATTGTCTTTTAATTAATTTATCTAATTCTTCTATCACTTTTTCTAAATCTTTAATTGCATTTTCTAAATCTAAAGTTTGTTCAGTTAAAAAATTAAATCTAGTACTAACTTCTTCATATTCTTTTTCAACTTCAGGATCAATGCCCCCAATTAATTCTAATTGTTTTTTAAAACGATCAATTTTATCTTTAAAATCAATTAAATCTACATCTGAATAATCTTCTTTAGTAGAAAAATCCCAACTATCTCCAAGATTTTCACGAATTGCATTAAACACTTCTTCTTTTTTGGTTTCAATTTTAGCTAATTCTATCTTAACATCATTAAGGGTAAGATTATTATGATTGAGTTCATTTTGTAGAGAATAATTTTCTTGTTGTAAAGAAAAAATTTCTTGTTTTTTATGTTCTTCTTCAAGATTAAAACTATCTATTTTTTCACGCAATATGTTAATATTTTTTTCTATTTCAATTAAATTATTTTCTAAATTTTTTCTCTTTTCTAATAATTCATTAATATAATTACTATACTCTTCTGGCGTTAATTGATTTTCGTTTATTGATAAATCTAATTTTTCTAATTCTTTTTTAATCAAGTCTTCATCTTGAGATAATTTTTTTAATCTATCGTTATCTATTTGTACCTGAACCCTTAAATCTGTAATTTGTAAAAACAAATTCTCGCGCTCTCGACGCTGTTCTTCTAGTTTAGCTTTAAGCGCGGCAATTTCTTTAATTTTAGTTTCAGAAAAAAATTGTTCTTCTAATGCTTTCCAAACTAAAAGTTCTGGTTTACGGTAACCTCCTTTCATAATACCTGTTTTTTCTAAAATATCACCATCTAAAGTTACCATGCGTTCACGATTGATGCCGATTTTTTTAGCTGTTGTTAAATCTTTAACAATTATTGTATTACCAAAAACCTGTTCAAAAACTTTTTGATATTTAGGGTCATAATCAATTAATTCATAAGCTAAACCAACTACTCCATCCTGATTAATAATTTCTTCAGTTTCTTTTGATAAAAATTGTTCTTTCAAACGATTAAGCGGAAAAAAAGTAACGGCTGACAAATGATTTTCTTTAAGCCAATTTATACAAAAAATAGCATCAGCATCAGTTTCTACTACTACCGCTGATAAACGATTGCCTGCTGCTGCTACTAAAGCTGCTTCATGATTTTTATTTTTAACCTTACCTAAATCTCCTACCGTACCACAAATACCAGAAACTTTATTCCTCAATCCTAAAACAGACTTAACTGCTTCCTGTGAATAATTTGATTTACTGCCATTACGTAAACGATAAAATTCGTCCTGCATAATATCAAGATTGTTCTGCCAAACTGAAAGTTCATCAGAAACAATCTTGGCGGCACGTTCTTTTTCTATCAACTTATCATTATTACTTTTTAATCTTAATTTAGCACTACGAATATCAGCTATAATCTCTTTTAAACGTTGTTCTAATTCTAATTTACGATTTTCTAAAAAAGATAAATCTTGTTTACCTGCTTTGGTATATTCAACTTCTAGTTTACCTCGTAACACAGCTAATTCACGCATGATTTCGCTTTGTTTAGATAAAGAAATATTATATTCTTCCTGTAATTTATTGTATTCTTCTACTCGATTATTAGCTTGAGATAATTGTTCTAATTTTTCTTTGAGTTCATTAATTTTATTTTCTAAGCGTAGTCTTTGTTTTTCATAGGTATTATAAGAAAGAGCATATTCATCATAATTTTTGCTTAAATCGTGCCACAGCTTACCATAATATTTTGATTGTAAATTGCGTAATTCATTTTCTAATTCTTGTCTTTGACGTAATTTATTAACTTGTCTAGTTAAAGATTTTAAATGTGGTTCTAATTCTGTAATCAAATTTTTAGCTGATATTAAATTCTCACGTGACTTCTTAAGTTTATTAACGCTACGATCACGTTTTATTTGGTATTGTTTAATTCCTGTGGCTTCATCAAAAAATTCCTTTCTTTCCAGTCCAGAATAATTAATAATTTTATCAACCATGCCTTGGCCAATAATAGAATAAGTATTGTGGCCAAAATTAGCTTTAGCTAAAAGCATTACAATATCAAACAATCTCACTTCACCTTTATTAAGCAAGTATTCACTGCTACCATCACGATATAATTTTCGAGTAATAACTACCTCGCTATAATCAATTGGAGCACTGTTATCTTCATTATTTAAATACAAAGAAACTTCAGCTAAAGACATTTGTGCTTTTTTACTTGAACCAGAAAAAATAACATCAGTAGTTTTTTTACCACGTAATAATTTAAGTGATTGTTCACCTAAAACCCAACGTACTGCATCAACGATATTAGATTTACCACTACCATTAGGACCTACAATAGCAGTAATACCGCAAGTTTTGGTTTTTTTATCAGGAGAAGGGAATTCTAAAACTGTCTTATTAGCAAAAGATTTAAAACCAGAAAGCTCTATTCTTTGTAAATACATAACTTAAAATATTAAAAACAAGATTAATCAATTATAAATATTTTAACAAAATAGACAATTATCTACAAACATTAACTAAATTAACTCAAATTTAAAAGCCTTGCCACAAAAAAGTGACAAGGCAAAAAATAATAAAATTGAAAAACTAAGGTAATGGATCAATTGGCACGTGTCCAAAAGTAATTTCGTGCCGAGGAAAACAAATCGTACAAAAATTACGGTCGTGATTAATATCACCGGGATTAATGATACGAATCTGTTGTCCTTCATGATACAAGGCGTCATTAGTAAAACCACACAAAACATAATTCGTCATAGGAAACTCCTTACGAATTTTCATCGCTAAAAAATCCATGCCCATTTCACTTAAATTAATAAGATCCAAAGCTAAATCAAGTTTAACATAAAAGCGTTGATCTTTAATATCAACTATTGGCTTTTCATGATCAATCAATTTCCAATTATCTGGAAATTGATTTTGCCAATTATCTCTGTTGCTTCTTTTCAAATCCTTAATTTGCTCTGGTAATAAATTAAAATGGACAATAAATTCTGCTAACTCTGGCCGACCAATGTCTTCAATGGCAAGGTTACCACAATGAATAATTTGACTGACGCCTCGAGAAAAAAATTCATTACGCAATTTTTCCCAAAATTTAACATCAAGCTTGGAAACGTTTAAACTATCGGAAATTATACCTACAGTAAAAGCTTCTTCTTGGGGTGGAGTTGGCATAATTCTGCCAAAAACAACTTCGCTTTTATCTTCATACAAAACAGCAAATTCATAACCCCAGTTAATTGAGCCTTCAGCTGCTCCGGGATTAATTAATGAAGCTAATCGACCTTGACGATAAGTTTGAAAATGCGTATGCCCACCAAAAATCCAACGCAAACCGTCATTAGCTAACCTGATACGTTGTAATCTCTCGTCAAAATCCTTTTCTGTCACATTGAGAAAAAAATCAAAAGGCAATTTGTGTCCCAGATAATATATTTCTTCATCAACACGAATAATTCTGTGACCTGGCATGGTATATCGCCAATCAGCAGATGGAGGATAAAACTTTTCTTTAGGACAACGACATTTACCATCTGGCTCACATTCACATTGGTCTTCAGTCAAAGCATAATGGAAAGGAAATCCACCAAAAAGTTGTGACGAAAAATGTCTCTCATCCAAATCTCCGCAATGAAAAATTCTAGTAACACCGCGTTTCCTGAATTCTTCAATGATATAAGGAATGGAGTTTTGAATATCTTTATGAGTATCAGAAATAATACCAATGACATTATTCATAATTATTCTCCTTCTTTTTAAAATGTTAAGGTACTAATTTTGATACTAAGCCCTTACTTAGTATCAAATTAAAATAACACTTAGTAATAAATAAGTCAAGAAAAATATTTGTATTAGCACCTAAAAAATACTATAATTAACTCATATTTTAATAATTTTATGAGTTCTAAGAAGGAAAAATTACTTATAATAGACGCTAATGCTTTAATTCATCGGGCTTTTTATGCTTTACCGCCACTTAGCGATTCTCAAAAACGACCCACAAATGCTGTTTATGGTTTTACAATGATTTTTCTTAAAGCAATTAAAGATTTAAAGCCGGATTATATAGCAGCCTGCTTTGATCGTAAAGAAAAAACCTTTCGCCATGAAGAATATTTAGAATACAAAGCTAAGCGCATCAAAGCTCCTGATGAATTATATGAACAAATTCCTTTAGTTAAAGAGGTTATTAAATCTTTTGATATACCAATATTTGAACTAGCGGGTTATGAAGCTGATGACTTAATTGGCACAATCGCTACACTAAAATCAGTTGACCGTCCTGATATTGAAACTATTATTCTTACCGGCGATCAAGATTGTTTACAATTAGTTGACTATAATACTAAAGTTTTATCTCCTCATAAAGGATTGTCAGAAACAATTCTTTATGATGAACAAGAGGTTAAAAAAAAGTTTGGCGGATTAAATCCTAAACAATTAATTGATTATAAAGGTTTACGTGGAGATCTTTCTGATAATATTCCTGGAGTTAAAGGTATTGGCGAAAAAAGTGCTATTGATTTATTATTAAATTTTAATTCATTAGAAGGAGTTTATAAAAACATCAATTCAGAGAAGATACGCGATCGCATTAGAGAGGCCTTAATAAAACAAAAAGAGCAAGCTCTGATGTCTAAAAAACTAGCCACAATAATTTTAGACGCACCAATTAATTTCAAACTATCAGATTGCCATTTTAAGGGATTTAATCAGGATAAGATAGCAGAATTATTTATGAAGCTTGGTTTCAAAAGATTGATGAATCAAATAGTAACATTAACTAAATCAGGCTTCATTGTTCCTATAGGACAAGGAAATTTATTTACAGCTAAAAAAGATTTTAAATCTGAAACCAAAGAATCAACTAAACTAATTAATAAAAAAATTGGTGAACAAAATTATCAAACTATAACAGAAAATAACCTTAAATCATTCTTAAAAGAATTAAGCCAACAAAAATTTATCTGTTTTGATACAGAAACTGATGGCTTAAATCCTTTTGATAATAAACTAATTGGAATTTCTTTTTGTTGGAAGCCCGGAGAAGCCTATTACCTTCCTTTAGAATTAGCGGAAAAAATAAAAACAAACTTAAAACAAATTTTTACTAATGAAACAATTAAAAAAATAGGTCATAATTTAAAATTTGATATCGAAGTTTTAATTAATTGGTTTACTAATAAAAATAAACCAATAAAAATTGGCGGAATATATTTTGATACTATGATTGCTTCTTATTTACTTAACCCCGGACATCGCCAACATAATTTAGATACTTTAGCTTTTGTAGAATTTGGTTATCAAATGCAATCAATTGAAGAGTTGATTGGAACTGGTAAAAAACAAATAACCATGGCTGAGGTACCACTAGAAAAAATTAGCTGGTATGCTTGTGAAGATGCTGATTTAACTTATAGATTATATGAGAAATTTTCTTTAGAATTAAAAAAAGAAAATTTATATGGATTATTTAATGAATTAGAAATGCCACTTATTGAAGTATTATCTGAAATGGAAAAAAGGGGAGTTAAAATTGATAATCAGTCATTAAAAAAACTTTCTCTTGATTTTGCTAAACGTATTGAAGTAATTGAAAAAAAAGCTTGGGAATTAGCTGGTGAAAAATTTAATTTAGCTAGCCCCAAACAACTCAAAGAAATATTATTTGATAAATTAAAAATATCTACTGCCGGCATTGGTAAAACCAAAACTGGAATTTCTACCGCTGCTGGAGAATTAGAAAAATTACAAGGACAACATAAAATTATTGATTTAATTATAGAGTTTCGTGAATTATCAAAATTAAAATCAACTTATCTTGATGCCTTACCAAAATTAGAAAGTAAAATTGACGGAAGGATACACACTTCTTTCAATCAAACAATTACAGCTACTGGCAGACTTTCTTCTTCTGAACCTAATTTACAAAACATTCCTATCAGAAGTGAATTAGGTGGGCTAATTCGCCGTGCCTTTATTGCTGAATCTGGTTTTAAGATAATTAAAGCTGATTATTCACAAATTGAATTAAGAATTATTGCTTCTTTAGCTAATGATAAAAAAATGTTAGATATTTTTAATTCTGGAGGTGACATTCATACTATGACAGCGGCTATTATCTATGGAATTAAACCAGAAGAAGTAACAAAAGAAATTAGACGAACAGCCAAAGAAATAAATTTTGGGGTTCTTTATGGTATGGGAGCATGGGGGCTTGCTTCTCGTACTGGTCTTAGTAATAATGAAGCACAACAATTTATTTTTAAATATTTTGATACCTTTAAAGAAGTTAAAAAATGGCTTGATGAAACTATAGAGATAGCTCGCGATAAAGGCTATGTTGAAACACTTTATGGCCGTCGACGCTTTCTTCCTGAAATTAATTCTAATATTAGCCAAGTACGCAATTCAGCCGAACGTATGGCTGTTAATATGCCAATTCAAGGCACAGCGGCTGATTTAATTAAATTAGCCATGATTAAAATTCACAAAGAACTACCTAAAATTTCACCTAAATCTAAAATGATTTTACAAGTACATGATGAACTTGTTTTTGAAGTGCCAAACAAAGAAATAAAAAAAGTTGCTAAATTTATTAATCAAGCTATGTGTTCTGTTATGAAATTACGTGCGCCAATTGAAGTAGAAATTTCTTTTGGTGATAATTGGGGAGAAACTAAAGAAATAAAAATTAAAAACCGCTAATACAGCGGTTTTTAAAATTTTGATAAAGTTTGAATTTATTATTATAATCAACTAAAATATTTTATTATGATATTTCATATTTATGGTACAGATATTTATCTTTGCCGTGAAAAACTTAAAGAATTAGAAACTGGATTTATCACCAAAAAAGACAAAAGCGGACTTAATGTTGTTCGTATTTTTGCTGATAGTTTAGATTATGACCGCTTTACTCAAGAATCATTGACAACTCCTTTTTTGAGTGAAAAAAAATTAATCATCATCTCTGGAATAATGTCTGAAATGTCTCCGACAAGAAAAAAATTACGTGATCAAATAGTAAACTTCATTAAAACACGTGAAATTGAAAATAATTTATTATTTTTTGATGTCTTTGATGATACAAAAAAAATACCACAAAAAGATCTTTTATTTAATTATCTTAAGCAACAAAAATATTCTTGGGAATGTAATTCACCTAAAGGACGCAATTTATCTATTTGGATTAATCAATATTGTCAAACAAAAAAAATAAAAATAGAAGATTTAGCAATTATTGAATTAATAAATCTGACTGGCGGAGACTTAACACAAATCACTTTAGAATTAGCTAAACTAAAAGCTTATAAAAACGGCAAATTAATTGAATTAGTAGATATTAAAAATCTAGTCAAAGCTAAATTTGATGATGATATATTTAAATTAACTGATGCTTTAGCAGCTAAAAATAAAAAATTAGCACTAAAACTAATTTCTGACCAATTACTTTCTGGCAATCAACCTTTAGCTCTATTAGCTAGTGTTTCTTGGCAATTTAAAACTTTATTAAAAATAAAATCTGAATTAGAAAAAAATCCTAAAATAACTACTAATACTTTAGCCACAAAAATAGAAATTCATCCTTATGTGGTTCAAAAAAACATAGTTAATGCTAAAAATTTCAATTTAAAACAACTAATTAATATAAATAATCAATTAATAGAAATAGAAAAACAACTTAAATCAGGAATCAAAAATCCTGAACTTTTATTTGATTTATTAATTACTAAAAATTGTTAAATAATTAATTTTAATTGTTATTTTGTAATTAACTGACCACAAGCTCCAGCAATGTCTTCGCCTAAAGACTCTCTTATAACAACTTCTAAACCATGTTCTTCTAAAACTTGTTTAAATTTTTGAATTTGATTTTTCGGTGAAGCTCGAAATTTTCCTATTGAATTATAAGGAATTAAATTAATCATAATCAAACCTTGAGGCAATTCTTTAGCTAAACCAGCTAACTCCTCGGCATACAATTCATTATCATTAATATTATCAATCATTACATATTCTAACATAACTTTACGTCGTTTAACGTTAAGATAATTTTTGAGTTCTTGCCAAATTTCTTTAAGAGAATATTGAGAAGCTATTGGCATTAATTCAGATCTTAATTCATCATTGGGCGCATGCAAAGAAACAGCTAAATTAATTTGTAAAGGAAAATTTATAATTTCCCTAATTCCTTCTGGTACACCGCAAGTAGAAATAGAAATTGAACGAGCTCCAATACCTAATCCTTCAGGAGAATTAATGATTTCAATAGCTTTTAAAACATTTGATAAATTAAGTAAAGGTTCGCCCATTCCCATAAAAACTATATTATCAATTCTATCAGACGATTTTTTTAATTCTCGAGCAAATAATAATATTTGATTAATAATTTCTTGAGTTGATAAATTACGCTTTAAGCCCATTTGTCCAGTAGCACAAAAACTACAAGCCATCGGACATCCTACTTGCGAAGAAACGCAAACCGTATAACGACCATCTCGATTAATTATTAATACAGTTTCTATTTGCAAACCATCAATTAAAGTAATTAAAGCTTTATGCGCTCTATCACTTCTAATAATTGTTGCTGGAATTACTAAGGGTATTTCTTTTTTTAATTTTTCCCGTAAATTTTTAGGCAAAGTCAGAGCTTGATCCCAATCAGAAATTAATTGCTTATAAATAGCTTCTTGTATTTGTTTTTTTCTATATTTTGGTTGATTAACTAAAACATTATTTAATTCCATACAATATCAAAACTCCCCGCCGATAGCGGGGAGTAAAATTATTTCATAATTGAATTAAGTTTTTTCATTAATCTAGATTTTCTCCTAGCAGCATTATTTTTTTTAATAATCTTTTTAGCAGCTGCCTTATCTAATAACTTAATAGCCTGCTTAACTTTTTCTGAAGCTTGCTTTTCTTTAACTTCAATTAACTTTTTAGAATCTTTGATAATATCTTTAATAGCTCGTTTAACTTTATAATTTCTAACTGTTCGTTTAATACTTTGTCTTAGAGCTTTAGCTGCTGACTTCTTATTTGGCATAATTTTTTATTATCTTTTATCCGGTAGTTTCTTCCGGGTGGCTTCAATTGCCTAAAATAATAATAGCATAAAAAATTATATTTGGCAAGAATTTTATAATTATAAAAAATAAAAAGCGACTCAATAATAGTCGTTTTTTTATTTGAATAAAAGATAAATTATTAAAATATCATGATGCGGGGCTTACGGGCTGATTTTGGAAAAATTGAGTGGCCTCAAATTTCAATGAATTCTCCATTTTCATTTTAAAATTAATTTTGTTGCTTCTTAGAATACCTTAGTATCTCTACGATAATCATCACCCATTGCCCTCATCATAAAAGAAGAAAAAGAATCTTCCAATAGCTGATTTTTTAGAGATGAATCATACTTATTTTTAATAAATCCATCTATAGACCATTCTGCCGTCTCTTGATTATTTACCTTCTCATGCAATAAAGAAACTGGATCGGTATCTGAGGAAGATAAACTACCAATACTTTCAATATCAGAAATAGACCCAAACTGAAGGTTTTTACTATCTAAACCAAAAATCTCACTAGCAATTGGTAATAAGAATGCATTAGCCAGATATACATCTTCAAATCCCACAATAACCTTAACCACGTTTTTTATATTTTTAAATCTAACATCATTAATTAAATTATTTTTAATTAATGACTCAAAAGATTGGAGCTGACTAAATGCTTTTTTTATATTGCCATTAATCATCTCGTCTCTACTTTTAACTGGATCAAAGATAGTTCTATTATTAACGTTCAACAATGCTGTTTTGACCTCAAATAATAAACAATTATCATCTTTTATAATCGCAAAATCCGGTTTTTTGTTGTTTATTGGTAATTCAACATCTAAATCAATAAAAACAATTTGGCTGTTTTTTTGATTAAGATGCCTACCCACATACTCTTTATAAATATGGCCAAAAGATTCTCTAAAATTATTTTTTCCTAATTTATTCAAGGATTCAGACGTTTCTCTCTCCCTATCAGCTAATAAATAAAAAATTCCAACGCTAGACCTAGTTAACAAATAGAATGGCTGCGGGACAATATATGAATCGTTATCCAATACTTTTGACTTATTAATTTTTATAATCGGAATACTTAAGAATGGATCTAATCCATAAACGTCAAGTAATTTATTTGTTTGTTTCCAATTATCGCCACGAACCATTTTCTTATAATCTTCAACTGTTCCAGATGATAATTTAATAAACTTGTTTATGTTATTTTTATTAACAATATCCTTAAGTGACTCCACCTCTACGTTAAGATTATATTTTAATACACCATTGCTCATTATCCATAGCGCCACACCAGAAAGAATAAATTCTGCTATATTGATATCAAAATATTCTTTCATTTTATCGTCAAAGCAATAATCTACCGTCACTTGAGATGGTATTTCCACAAACAATAAATTGGCACGACCAATTATTGTTCCCCTATTAGATTGCAAAGGAAATTGCCATTGGCCCATACGTCCAAATATTCTAGCTACATCATATTTGGTTTCAATCTTTCCTTCAATATCCTCATCAAACAAAAGGGAAACTAACTCAAGCGCCTTATAAAAATAATCCTTATCAATATCAAGGGATACTTTCCTGTAATCATTTGCTCCCGATAATAGCAAAAACCTAGATAGTCTTGTTATTTGTATCATTAATGCGGCTGCGCTATTACTACTTTTTATTTGATTTTGAGTCCACTCAACCAACGGCCTTGGAGCTTTATCGAGATGTAATTTATTAAATCCATACTTAAAAATATTATTAATCATTGCGATCACATAAAGACTATCAGATAATGAGAATTTTTTTAAAAAACAATAAAGATCTTCTAATGTTATTATTTCGTTGTCTTCATTCATATTTTATAAGATTATAACTAGATTAGAATTGTGGATAAATAATTAGCAATAACTTGTGGTTTGAGTTATAATATAATTATCAAAAAATACAGTAAGGTGACTAAAAGATTAATATCAACTATGGTTAAATGCTCCACATTAAGGGGTGTTGACAAATTCTACTACTAGTGATATAATAGTGTTTCACTGCTTTTTTGTTTTATTTTAAAAAATACCTCTACTATAGAGGCAAATGCCGGTAGCGGGATTCGAACCCGCAAATCCCTCTAAGGAAGGCTGTTTGGAAAACAACTGCGTTTACCAATTTCGCCATGCCGGCACATTTGCCCCTGTAATAGGGGTACTTTATGAGAATATTCTCTAAAAACAGGCCCAGAAAAGACTACTAAGTTGAGTTTAATAATGAGAGCAAGTAAGACAAATTACTTGCTCTTTTCTTTATTTAAAAAGACATTAAAAAACTCTAAAAAATTAATTTGGGGTAGATCTACGATGTCCTCTAATTCTCTTGCCATTTCTAACATAACTTCTTACTGGTACAATTTTCTGATGTTTTTTACCATAAGCTGAGGTTTTAGTTTGAGCCATATGATCACCTCCTCTCTATTTTAAAAATAACTGGGCCTGTTTTTAAAGAACATTTACTATTAATATAGTAACTCCCACAAATGAAGCTGTAAAATCATTGTTTTTTCTAGAAAATTATGGCTATTTAGGGGTTGTGGATAAAACTTAAGCGCTAACTGGCTCTGAAGAATCCTTCCTAATTAGATTAATAACATAAACTTGCCCCTCGCCATCCAAATCAACTTTTTCCCATTCGTAGCGACCATAATAATCACTAGCCTTAATTCCATTAGTCTTAAAAAAAGACCTAACAACTATTGCCCCGCCATAACCGTCTTTGCTTTTAATAATCTTGAATTTACTTTTTTCGTTCTCATCATTAGTGAATCTTATTGCCAAAGCTAATTTTTCTTTATCCCAATAAATAACTGCGTAATTAAAATTATTAATATTATTTTGCTGAAAAAATCGCTGAGGAAAACCAATACTCTCAGACTTAGTTACCGTTATTCTGTCCTCGGTTTTATTATTTCTGCCCTCAAACTTCTTGAAATTGTAATCCATATGTTTTTTCTTAGCTGTTTCTTAGCTATTGTAATAGCAACAAATTTTATTAAAAGCTGTCAACATGCGCTTTTACTGGCAATTTTACCTGAATTAACTGGGTGTTGATAACTTAAATAACTCCACAATAAACTCCTTATATTTTAAGTATACCAGAAAATCTATCATTATCAACGTTTTATTAACTCTACTTCTAGTTATATCATTTTATTGGGTCAAAAAATAAACTAAAATTGCCGTTTTTTAAAGACTATGCTAAAATAAGCTTACAATTTAATGACCTAAACTCGCCTTTTGGCGGGCATGGTTTAAAAACTCGCAAGAGCCCAAAGACGGTCATCCGTCTGGTTTTGCTTTTGCGAGTCAACATCCGAAAGGTTGTTGGGCACCAGAAATGGCGCCATGCCAGTACGGGTGGCCCTTTTTGTTGGCCAATTACCCGCCTGGCTCGTTACTACTTAGACTTATGAGTAACTTCGAGCAAATCCTAAAGCTAGACGGCATTGAATTTATTAAAAAATTGCTTAAATTTGAACAGCAGCGTTTTGACGACTGCTTTTTTAATATTCCAAAATCAACCTTTGAGCAAATAAATATCGAATTCGGCATATTCCCCAATGATAATCCCTACCCAATCTACTTTATGGGAGATATCACTAAACCGGACGATAAGATGATTTTTGTTGGTATTAATCCTGGATACGGAAAGGTTAAAAAGCCAGAAAAAGAATATCTTCGGAATAAAGGCTTATTTGATGGCTATTGTAACATCTTCAGTGACTATTTCAAACCACACCATAAAAACCTCTTGCCATTCTTTAATGGTATTAGAGGCTTTATTAGCCGATACAAGGGAATTAATCGGGAAACAATTGATTGGGATTGGTTTCAAAAGAACATTATTATCCTAGAAATGATACCCTACCACTCATCCAATACTTCTGGATTGAGGATTAATGACTTAGGACTTTACATCAAGACCAACTTCAAGGCTATGACAAAAATAATTAGCCACCTTAACCCCAAAGAGCCGGTATATATGACTGGATTTCCAACTTTCCGTTGCTACTTCGAAGACCAGCTTTTTAATGACATTATTTCCTTTAAACAAAAAGGGTTGATTTATCAGGGAAAAATTAACAATGAGTACAGCTTTATCGGTCTACCATTCCTAAACCGGCCAAAAGGAACATACAACCAAATCATAGACGACCTTAAGAGGCCGTCAAAGCCCATTTAGCTTGTTTATATTATAAACTCGGGCAAAGCCCCAACTCATAAAATAAAACGACTGGAACAGCCGTTAACAAAAAAGTCTGCCTTTACTGGGCAGTTTTTTGATGTTAATATATCTATAATTATGAACACAAAATCTCAAAAAAAATCTTGTAGCAATGGGCACAAAAAGATGTGGCTGTATTTTGAAGACATCATAAAAAAAGATGGCTTTCAAAAAGAAATGATAGAAATGCGGAGAGAATTTGGAGTTCCCAAAAATGGATTTTTAGATAACAAAGATAGTTGCCGAATACCACCAATTAAGTGGAAGAATAAAAAAATGGGACCTAATCTATTCAACCGCTTAGAAAAGATTTCTCAAAAATACGGCCTTATCTTTTCTGATTGGTGGGAAACAATTGAAATTTATTTTTTTTATAACAAAACAGAAGAATTATTACACCTAGACTCTCATGATATGTGCATGACGACCGATTTGATTGAGGAGTCCTGTAGTAATAGAAGAAAAACAATACTGGAAGAAAATAAGCATTTCCCTGTCATAATAAAAATCAACCCTTATGCTGGCCAAAGGAACATTATTGATTATATTAAAAGAACATACCCACTCATAAAAAGACTACAAGAAAAGTATCGAGACAAAAATATCAATATTGGCAAACAAAGAAAGAGAGACCCCGCCATTCAAAAAAGAAATGACTTTATTTATAAGAATAGAGACAAGCCCTTAAAAGAAATCTCGAAGCTAGTTAGTAAAAACTTTGATTCTTACCTTGATATTGACCAGGGCTCCATAGGAAAAATAATCTCACTAGAAAAAAAGAAAAGAAATTAAGTGTATTACGCTTAATTCTTATACGGCATAAATATACTCTATTAAACTGTAGTTATATACTACAGTTTTTTTTATGTCTAAATTAGAAAAATTTTGGATTCCTAACAATTTAATTGATGAGGGCTGGCTTTCCAAGATGTCTGGCAATGACCTTAAGGCCTGGATAATAATCGCGAGACACTACAATAAGAATGGAACCTGCTTTCCGAGTATTAATAGAATTTCCAAAATCTCAGGAATCAATCCAGGAACAACTTCAAAGTCCATACATCATTTAGTTGAGCTAGGATTATTCACAATTACCGAGAGAGTAAGGGGCAGTAAAGTGCATTACTTTTATACAGAAAGTGCGCGAAAGCTAATTGTCGATTACCAAAAACCACCAGAAAAAACCATGCCTAAGGAAATTAATAAGGAATATAAGGAAAGTGAATATTTAAAAAATAATAGTACTAAGCCAGTTAGCCTTTGGGAAGCCATCGAAAAGGACACTAAATTATCGGAAGACCTGAAAAAAAAGGGAATTATGAAAGAACGCAACAATTAGAATCTAAATAAAACAACTGATTTTAATTTATAAAATGAATAATGGACTAGAACAAAGCGAGATCCGCAAGCTTTTAGCTGAATCAGACCAAAAAGAATCGAGGGAGGCGCAAAACAATCTCTTGGGTCTGTTTGAGGTGCTTATCGGTATTGATGAACGCTTAAAGGCTGAGGTTTTAGTCAAATCAAAAAATTTGGTTAATAATGAGCTTAAAGAAACTAACTAAAAATATGCAAAATAAAAAGGGGGTAATTTATGTTCGCGTATCATCACGCGAACAAAAAGAAGAGGGCTACTCAATTCCAGCCCAAAGAAAACTTTTAACCGACTTTGCAAGAACTCACGGCATTACCATCGTCAAAGACTTTGAAGACGATGAAACAGCCAAAACCTCTGGACGAACCGGTTTTACTGAAATGATAAATTTCATTAAAGCAAACAAAAAAAATAGATGTAATACTTGTAGAAAAGACAGATCGCCTCTATCGTAATTTTAAAGACTACGTAATAATTGATGACTTAGGAATCTCAGTTAATCTAGTAAAAGAAAACTCCATACTCGGAAAAGAGGCCACCTCCCATGAGAAGTTTATTCATGGAATCAAGGTTTTAATGGCAAAAAACTATGTTGATAATTTAAGCGAGGAAGTAAGAAAAGGCTTAAAGCAAAAAGCTGAGAGCGGTTATTATCCTTGTTCAATACCACCTATCGGCTACAAACTACAAAAAACGGATTCTAAAAGCATTGTTATACCGGATGAGAGCAATGCCCATATTCCAATAAAAATGTTCGAGTATTATTCTACTGGACTATATTCAATAGAAACAATATTAAAAAAAATAAGAAGTGAGGAAAACATCTGTCCCGATCGCTTCCCACAATCATCTAAATTAAAAAATATAAGCAATAGCAGTATCCAAAGAATCCTAAGAAATCCGATGTACTATGGGGACTTTTACTGGAAGGGCAAAATCTACCACGGACAACATCCCCCATTAATATCAAAAGAACTCTGGGATAAAGTTCAGATTATGCTGGATAGGTTTAAAAATAAAGAGATGCTTTCTAAATACAACACTCAAGAATTTATTTTTAAGGGCATACTAGTCTGTGGTGAGTGTGGACGAACTATTAGTGGTACAAGAAAGACTAATGGCAATAAAGAATATGTATATTATAATTGCACTAAACACATGACTAATTGTTCGCAAAAACCAATTAAAGAAGCCGAGCTAATTGAACAGCTTTCTACCGACTTACGCAATCTCATCATACCGGACGATGTTGCCGAACAAATTGCCGAGGATTTAAAAGACTCGCTTAAAATGAAGCGCCAATACGAAGACGCGACTAAGGAAAGATTAATTCAAGAAAAAAATAAACTAGATAGAAATTTAAGCTTGCTTTATGAGGATCGCCTCAATGGAAGAATTACGCTGGATTTCTACGACCACAAAGCTAATGAATGCCAAAACAAAATTGAGAATATCGAGCTTAAGCTTTCTAAATACACTCAAGCCGACTTTGATTATTACCGTACTGGCTCAATTATTTTGGAAATTGCGAAAAAGGCCGAATTCCTTTACCAAAACGCTGATTTTGAAGAAAAGAAAAAAATAGTCAATTTTCTATTTTCGAAAAGCCAAGTTAAAGACAAAAAACTGCTTATTACATACAAAAAACCCTTCGATATGATATATCAAAGGGTCTCTCAATCCGACTGGCGGACTGGACGGGACTTGAACCCGCGGCCTCTGCCGTGACAGGGCAGCGCTCTAACCAACTGAGCTACCAATCCAACTTGTCACTTTTGACAAAGAATATTTTAGCATAGATTTTATTTTTTGACAAGATAAAGTTAAATTTATAATTTTAAATTGACAAAACAACAACAAAATTATATTCTAAATTAGTTATTAGCCCAGATGGCGGAATTGGTAGACGCACTTGCCTTAGGAGCAAGCGGGTTTATCCCATGAGAGTTCGAGTCTCTCTCTGGGCACCGGTGAGTAATTATCAAATTCGCCTCATTCGCTATAGTGGGCCTAGCGACTAAAAATATAGAAAATTTAGAGCGAAAAAATCATTTACTGATTTTGTTTATAGCAAAGCAGTAAGTAAAAAATTTTCATATTTATTTTAAACGGAAATTTTGATAAATTTCTGTTTTTTTTGTTTTATTTAAGCTAATTTTAAACTAATTGTAAATATTTTTCTTTTCTGCTATTGACAAATAATATATAATATGATATAATAAATAATTCAGAATTGAATAGTAAATTTTTAGAAAAACCTCAGAATTACAACTCCAACCTGGTTAGCGCATTAAAAACTAAAGAGAAACTTACTTTGTCACTTAAATGAGAGCGCCTTGGGTATCAAAATATTGATATTCAACGCGCTACTCATGGTAAGTAGCGGCTAGTCGTAGTGTCGCGGTAATTCAAATCTACAGAGTATCTACAAAGCAGATTAACCCCAAAAAGCAAGGAGGAACTAGGATGAGAGTATACTGGTTATCTCGTCACGATCTCTCGCCTGCGCAAATGCAGGCAATGAGAGATATTCATGGTGATGATGTAGAAGTCGTAAAAGACCCGGAGAAATTATTGAATACGGAGGGATTAGCGGATTATATCCGCAATCATTCAGATGGATTTGTTTATGCAGTGGCCGCGGCCGTGCATTATTTGTACGCCGCACTTAGTGGTTGCAAATTCGGGCTATTTGAAAATTATACGCAAAAAAGGCTTGATGGAAGTTTTGGACTCGCCGCCATCTACCATGTCGGTGACGGCAAACTTAAGAAGGTTTGGGAGAACCCTGAACCTGACAGTGACAAAGGAGAGGCCTTAATCCCTGTCGTCCGCTGATCTTTTAATTTTGCTCCCTAAGGAAAAAATCCAAAGGGAGCTTTTTTGTAAATGTTTAAAATATTTTCAAAATAGAATATTAAATAGAAAAAAGTTTATTAATTATTTTTAGTTAAAACTTCCTAAAAATTAAAAACCAATAAATAATGAAAAACTATTTTAAAAAATAGAATAAATCCTTTAAAAAATAAGAGGTTATAAACTTTACTCTTGACTTTTATAATAAAATACTATAAACTTTAATCGTTATCGGAATTGATGTGTGTCCGATAATCCAGCCACGGGACGTCGTGGTAACCAAGGCACATTGACAGGAGGTCAGACACATGAAAAAAAGAAAGGTTTTGGTGGAACGGTACATTAAAGTAATCAATAATGGCAGATACAGGGGCTATATTAAGATAGATGATACCAAAATTGACTATGAACTCTTTTTTGGAAATTCAATTTCGTACCTCGATATTATCGATCCGACAGAGAAAGAGAAGGAAATTCATCAACTCTATCGACTAACGATAAGTAGAGACAACACGAATATTGAACTTACAAATAAAGAGTACGGGTTCTTCTTTGGGATAATCATCAGGCTTGCAATAGACCTTTATGACAAACGACTGATACGAAATAATGAAATGATGATGGAAATGTTTCTCCAAGATAAAGACTTGGGGAAACGAGACCATTCAGAATCGATCGTTAGTATCATGGATGTTGATTATTACTACTTTCCCCAAGATATTTGTCAAATGTTGAGTACTGCCAAATTTGGTTGCAAACTAATCGATTCTTAATTAATGGATATTTCAAGTTATCGGGCTCCTTGCATTTTTTTTGCTAGGAGCCTTTATTTTTCTAAATTTTTTAAAATTTAATATTTTGTAAAAGTAGAAAATAAAAATGATACTAAGAAAAGTGGGGCCGTCTCTTGATTTTTAAGATTAAAATACTATAAAATTAAATATTATCGGAATTGAAGTAAGTCCGATAATCCAGCCACGGGGCTTCGTGGTAACCAAGGCACATTGACAGGAGGTCAGACACATGAAAAAAAGAAAGGTTTTGGTGGAACGGTACATTGAGCCAATTTTTAATGACAAACATTATAAGGGCTATATCAAAATCGATGATACTAAATTCGATTATGAGCTCACATTTAGAATTCCAATCACATGGATCTTAAACATCATGAAGCCAACAGATGACGAAAACGAAATCCGCTCAATCTTCCAACTCATAATAAAACGCAAAAACAAAAAAATTGAACTAACAAATAAAGAGTATAAATTTTTCTTTTCAATGATTATTGTACCTGTAATAGACTTCTACAATGATCAGCAAATCTTAAATAGTGAGAAGATGATGTGGTTATTACTTCATGGCAGAAATCCAACAGAGGAACTTAACATTTCAGACCAGATTGGTATGACGAATAGTAAATCTTACTACTTCCTGCCAGAGACCTGTGAAATGCTTAGTGCTCCAAAATTTGGTTGTAATTTAATTTAAGTGACCAACCATCATATTTCTAAGCCCCTTGCAAAATTTTTTGCTCGGGGCATTTTATTTTTACATTTACAAAATATTAAATAATCCATGATACAAAAAATCATTTAAAAAATTCAACGATAATTTAAATACCCTTGCCAATTGGCAAGGGTATTTAAATTACTATTATTTCTCCTCGGTTGTCGTTACTGTAACAGATTCTTTAGTGGCTTGAGTCTCGGCTTCAGCTTCTGCTTTAGCTTTAGCTTCTTCTTCAATCTTCTTTTTATTCATTTCTTCTTGAAGTCTTTTTTTTCCCATCTTACTTTTTCCAGCAACAACTTTATTAGCCTTAATAATTTCTAAAGTAACCAAAAGATTATGAACCGTTTTACTTGGTTGAGCTCCTTTTCCAAGCCAATAAACAATGCGTTCACTTTTTAATTGAGAAACTTTAGTATGAGGATTATATGTCCCCAATTTCTCAAGGTATTTACCCCAAGGATCACGAGTTTTCTCAGTTACAATCAAAGAATAAAGCGGAAATTTTTTCTTGCCCGTTCGGGACATTCTAATTGATAACATTTATAAAATCCAATTAATTATAAAAAATTGAGCACTAGACGTAATCAAAATTTAACATAATAAAAAACAAAAGTCAAGATTTTAAAAAGCGGTTCGTTTCTTTTAGAATACGAACCGCCCAACTAAAAATGAGGTTAAAGGGAATGATATGGGTAAGCTTTAATAATAATCAAAAAACTTTTTTAGTAATATTCCAAAAATAAAAAATGTAACACAACCAAGAATAAATAACCATAAACATCATAAAATAAATGGAAAAATTTGCAATAATTTCTAACCAAAACAGCACTCTTTCATTAATAATTAAGTTTGTGGCAGTAGAAAATATAGCCACATTGATAATTGCTATAAATTGAGATACTGTTTTTATCTTACCCCAACTTTTCGCCTTTTCGAATTTACCAGTTTTAACCGCAAGAAATGATCTCCATTGTGCAATAGTTATCTCACGAACTAAAACTAAAGCTAAGGCCCAAATTGGCAACCAACCAATTTGCACTAAAGCTAAAAGCATTAATTGATTAGCGATGACATCAGCGGTTATATCAAATATTTCTCCAAAAGTTGAATTAGAATTAAACTTTCTAGAAAAACAACCGTCTAAACCATCACTAATGGCTATGACAATAACTACTATAATTGAAGTTATATTTAGCCATAATTCTTTTTGCATTAATAACCACATAGCCAATGGAGACAAAATAATGCGTAAAACAGTAAAAAAATTTCCAAAATTTTCTTTTTTAAAGAACAAACAGAATTTCATGTCGTACCCTCCTGTTTTTTTGTTTTTTTAAGACATTACTTATCTTTGTTTAAAGTATGCTTCAATAATTAATTTATGTCAAGGATTATTAAAGTTATTGAAAAAAAATAAAAAATTATCTATAATTGTTATAATATGGGCCTTTAGCTCAGTTGGCTAGAGCGCTTCCATGGCATGGAAGAGGTCAAGGGTTCGAATCCCTTAAGGTCCACCAAAGTTTATTTACAGCGGAATTTGCCTCGCTCGGGGCTTCGCCCCTC
>CAYVUR010000010.1:18729-23691 GCA_964455185.1 uncultured Gammaproteobacteria bacterium | reverse complement strand
TAAAAAAATTAAAAAATAAAATTTTAAACGAATTCAAACCAGTTCAATACATTTATCTTCGGACCCGGCCGGCTGAAATAATAAAGAATTTATTATTAATGAAAACAAGAATCAAAAATCACAAATTGATTGGGAAGCAGTTTTTTCTTCAGAGCCGCCGGACAATAAAAAGACTTTATTTAAATTGCCAACACTTTTAACAGAAAAAAAAGAGCAGAAAGAAACAGATTTAGATGATATTTTTACTCAAACAAAAGAACTAAAAAATAAAAAGACTTTAATAACAAATCGTTGGTTGCGTTTAGCTATAACATTATTATTAGCTTTAATTTTAGTTATTTCCTTTGATATTTTAGGAATATACAAATTTAAATTTAAAGATCCTTTTAGTTATCAAATAATGAAAGCTTTTAATTTACCAGCAGGAACTATTAATGGATCAAAATTATTATTATCTGATTATTATGCTGATTTAAAATTTCTTTCTTCTGCTATAGCTAAAAAAAGAGAGGGATTACCAGATTTATCTGCTTTCTCAGATATTTCAGATAAAGTTTTTTATCGTCAGGTTGCTAACATTTTAGTGCGTCAAAAATTAGCAGAATATGGCAAAAGAGTCTCTAATGATTTTCTTAATCAACAAATAAATGTTTTAATTAATCAATCGGGAGGCGTTAAACAAGCTGAATCAACCATTAATATCATTTATGGTTTAAAATTATCTCAATTTAAGGAAATGATTTTGCGTCCTTTAATTGAAAGAGAAATTTTACAAGAAGTAATTGCAAATGATGAGTCTTTAGAAATAAATAAAAAAGCTAAAGAGAAAGCAGAAATGGTTTTAAAAATCGCTTTAACTGAAGGTGTTGATTTTAATACTTTAGCTTCTCAATATACTGATGATGAAATCGGAGTTAATACTGGAGGTGATTTAGGCTGGGCAATGAAAGGACAACTTGATTCATCTTGGGAAGGAGAGATTTTTGCTTTACCTGAAGGTTCAGTTTTGCCTAAAGTCGTAAAAAATAAATTTGGCTATCATATAGTTAAAGTAGAGAAAAAATTATCAGACCCCGATACTGGAAAAGAGAGCGTTAAGTTGCGACATATTTTAATAAAAGTAGATGTTGATAAATATATTAAAGAATTACTTGATCAAGCGACCATTAAAAAATACATAAAATAATTTTTGTTAATTTAAAAAGTTGAGAAATAGTGCCAATATTAAATATTAAATTTAAGCCGAAGAGGAGACTTGAACTCCTGACCCACGGTTTACGATACCGTTGCTCTACCAACTGAGCTACTTCGGCTTATTTAAGCGGGATACCGGAATCGAACCGGCGCTACATGCTTGGGAAGCACGCGTACTACCACTATACTAATCCCGCACTTTCAATATTATATAATTTAATTAAGTAATAAATCAATAAAATAATAGATGATAACTAAGAAAATATCTGTAATTGTAAAAATTTTAATTTTTTTAATTATTTTATATCCCATATTAGCTTTACCTGTTTTTGCTGAAGATTTTGTAGAGATAGGCGAAGCTAATACTGGGTTAGATTATACTTTAATTTCGCCACAAAAGAGAATTAAATTACAAATATCAGGACAATCACATCAAGAAAAAGTTTATGTTAAGGCTTTAACTTTAGTAGTTAAAGATAAAATAGCTAATTATTTCGATTTAGGAGATATGATTCCAGTTGACGATCTTTATTCAATTAAAATATCACCTTACAAAGAAAATTCCTTTTCTTTTAGACCAATAATTACTGTTTCTTATGATAATGATGGAAGACTTAAAGAACCTTATTGGTTTGATTGGCATTTAATGGAGTGGAAAAAATTAGAATTTTTAAGAGATGTCAAAAACAATACAATTTCTTTTGAAATGCCAGAAGCTGAAGAAATTATTTTTACTTTATTTAATCAACCACAATTAGAAGGAATGGCTTCGTGGTATGTTCATCCTAAATATCCTTATGAATTAATGGCCGCTTCAACTGACTTTCCTTTGGGAACAAAATTGAAAGTTACGGCCATAAATAGCGGTAAAGAGGTTATTGTAACAGTAAAAGATTATGGTCCAGATAAAACCATTCATCCCGATAGAATTTTAGATCTTAGTAAAGAAGCTTTTAAAGTTTTAGCTCCAATTGGAGCTGGAGTAATTTCTATTAGAGTAGAGCCATATCAAGTAGATATCGCTTCAACAACAGATACATTAGTTTCATCATAAATTATGATACATTTAGATCATGTTAGTAAAAAATTTCAACAAGAAACAGAAGCCTTAAAAGATGTCTCAATTAATATTGATCCAGGTGAATTTGTTTCTATTGTAGGTCAATCAGGATCAGGAAAAACTACAATAGTTAGACTTTTAATTTCGGAAATTAAACCAGATTCTGGTAAAATTGTTATTGGTGGCTGGGATATTACTAATATTAAAAAACGTCATATCCCACTATTGCGACGTCAAATAGGTGTAGTTTTTCAAGATTTTAAACTTCTTCCTAAAAAAACTGTTTTTGAAAATGTAGCTTTTGCTTTACAGGTTTCTGGAGCTACTAGAGGAAGAATAGAAAACATTGTTCCTCAAGTTCTTAATATTGTTGATTTATTAGATAAACGTGATCGTTATCCACAAGAACTTTCAGGCGGCGAACGTCAGCGAGTTGCTATTGCTAGGTCATTAATTCATCGCCCCAAAGTTCTTTTAGCTGATGAGCCAACAGGAAACCTTGATGCTTTAAATACTAAAGATATTATTGATTTACTTTTAAAAATAAATGAATTTGGTACAACTGTAATTATGGTTACTCATAATAAAGAAATAGTTAATTCGCTTAGGCGTCGTGTTATTACTTTGGAAAACGGTCGTGTTACTCAAGATCATAAAGTTGGAAAATATATAATTTAATTATGTTTTTAATTGCTTTAAATCGTACAATAATTTTTGCTTTTCAATCTTTTTGGCGTAATATTTGGCTTTCTTTAGCTACAATTTTTGTTGTTATTTTAGCTTTTTTATCAGTTAATTTTTTATTGGTTGTTAATTATATTTCTAATTCTGCTGTTGATTTGGTTAAAGAAAGAATAGATGTTTCTGTTTATTTTAAACCTGAAGTGCGTGAGAGTAAAATAGCTGAAATTAAAACTAGATTAGAAGCTATGCCGCAAGTTAAAGAAATTATATATCGATCAGCACAAGAAAATTTAGAATCTTTTAAGCAAAAACATGAAAATGATGCTAATATTCAAGAGGTTTTAAAAGAATTAGATGTTAATCCTATGGGGGGAACATTGATAATTCGTGCTAGAAATTTAATAGAATATCCTGATATATTGAAGTCCCTTGATGATCCAATTTATTCTGATTTAATCGAGGAAAAAAATTTTGATGATAATCGTTTAGTAATAGATCGGATAAATTTTATCTCTGATAATATTAAAAAAGTTGTTTTAGTGGTTAGTTTAGTTTTTATAATTATTGCTGTATTAATAGTTTTTAATACCGTTAGAATAGCTATTTTTACCCATCAAAATGAAATCGCTATTATGAAATTAGTTGGAGCAGGTAATTGGTTTATTAGATCACCTTTTATTTTTGAAAGCGTTATTTGTGGAATTTTAGGTTGTTGTGCTACTTTTATTTTTCTTTATCCTTTACTTTCTTTAATTCAACCGCATATTAATAATTTTTTTAATGGTGCTCATTTTAATATTGTTGGCTATTTTACTGATAATTTTTTAATTATTTTTAGTACAGAATTAATTGCTATTATAATTATTAATATTATTTCTTCTAGTATTGCTATTGGTAAATATCTTAATGTTTAGTTTTATAAAATTAATATTTTTTAAATTGATTTATTTTACATTGTTTTTTTTATATTTTTAGTAAAATAGAGTAATGAATAATAATTGGTTAATTTATATAATAGCAATTAGTTTACCTTTTGTAATATCTTTTATTTCTATACCTCTAATAAAGTGGTTAGCTTTTATTTTTAAAGTAATTGATGATCCTAAAATTGCTTCACGTAAAATTCATGATAGGCCAATTCCACTTTTAGGCGGTTGGTCTCTTTTTATTGCTGTTTTTTTAAGTTTATTTATTTTTAGATATTATGGTTGGGGTAATTTTTCTTTAATTTCAGATTTTTTTATTTTAGGAATATTTTTGTCTTCTTTAATAATAATGATTGGTGGCACATTAGATGATAAATATAATCTTAAACCAATACAACAAATAATTTTTCCAGTTCTAGCAGTTTTAATAGCTTTAATTTTTGGTTTAAGAATAAATTATATTACTAATCCTTTAGAGATTGGTGGAGTTATTCATTTTAATATTGTTTATGGAACTATTATTGCTGGTTTATGGCTTTTAGGTATGATTTATACTACTAAATTTCTTGATGGATTAGATGGTTTAGTTGCTGGTATATCGGTTATTGCTTCTTTTTTTATTTTTCTAATATCTTTACGTTGGGATATTAATTTTTCTGCCACTGGTTTATGGGCTTTGATATTACTAGGGGCTTCATTAGGTTTTTTGGTTTTCAATTATCAGCCAGCCCAAATTTTTTTAGGTGAAGGCGGCAGTGTATTTATTGGCTTTATCTTGGGAGTGTTATCAATAATTTCTGGATCTAAAATTATTACTACTTTGTTAGTAATGGGTTTGCCAATTTTAGATGTTGTTTGGGTAATTATTTCTCGTTTAATTTCTGGCCAATCTCCTTTTTTAGGAGATAGAAGGCATTTGCATTATCGTTTATTAGATTTTGGCTTTTCACGTAGTCAAGTAGTTTGGCTAATGTGGTTGCTTGCTATTATTTTTGGAGCTTTTGGTATTTTTAGTTCTAGTTATGGAAAATTAATATTGGTTATAGCTTTAATATTTTTAATGCTTTTAATAAGTTATATTTTTAATAAAAATAATAG
>CAYVUR010000010.1:13132-18719 GCA_964455185.1 uncultured Gammaproteobacteria bacterium | reverse complement strand
AATGCCTGAAATTTATACTAAACGAAAGTTAATAATTTTAATTTCTTTAGTTGTAGTTAGTTTAGTTTTTATTGTTATTTTGGGTGGTAGTTTATTTTTTTCAAAATCTAAAAATCAAAAAGTAAAGGCGATGGTTGGATCAAAAATTATTCAAGTTGAAATAGCATCAACTACTAAAGATCAGATTAAGGGTCTTTCTGGTAGAAAATTTTTAGAAGAAGACTCTGGTATGTTATTTGATTTTAATGATTATCAAGTAAGAACTTTTTGGATGAAAGATATGAATTTTCCAATAGATATAATTTGGATTAGTGAAGGTAAAATTGTTGGCGTAGATAAAAATTTACCCCCTGAAGGCAATAATCCTCAAAAAAAATATTATTCGCCCGGACCTGTAAATCGAGTATTAGAAATGAATGCTGGCTGGTTTGATCGTAATGAAATAATGGTAGGTCAGGCCTTTTCTTTAATTGATGTTGACAAAAATTTTTAATTTCATATAATTAAAATATGAATAAAACATTTACTCAAAAATTAGTTTTGTTGCTTAATTTATTGCTACTCTCTTTGAGGAGTGAATGTTTTGTTATGTTAAAATAAAGCATATTAAATTAAACAACAAACCAATCACTCCTCAAAAATAACGAGGAGTGATTTTAATTTATATAGTTCTTTAAAAATAAATAGAAATTCTAAAAATAAGAAAGGAGAAAAGAATGGATAATTCAAATGAAATTAAAGAGCCTAATGTTAGTAAAGAAGAAATTGAAACTCAAAAAAGGCAATTAGTTATATGTCCACGTTGTGGAACTTATCATTGGCTATTGCCGGGTCAAACTGTTTATTGTAAAGGTAAAACAAATAATCCTTATGCTCATCATGGCATTTGTTGTTTATGGATTGGTTTAGTAGAACAGCCAGAAAAAATTAATGGTGAACATTAGTTATTAATTTAAAACCTTTAATTTCTCTAATTTTAATGAGGCGTCTTATTTATGGCGCCTCTTTTTTCTTGCCAAAAACAATAAAAAAAGTTAAAATTTATTATAAATAATTAAAATTTATGTTAAAAATTTATAATACTTTAACTAGAAAATTAGAAAAATTTCAGCCATTAGAAGACAATAAAGTTAATTTTTATCAATGTGGACCAACTGTTTATTGGACACAACATCTTGGTAATATGCGAGCTATGGTTTTAGCAGATTTAATTCGTCGTTCTCTTGGTTATTTAGGTTATGAAGTTAAATTTGCTCGTAATTATACTGATGTTGGACATATGACTACTGATGGAGACGAAGGGGAAGATAAAATAACTAAAGCCGCCAAACGTGAAAATTTAAGTCCAGAGGAGGTAGCTGACAAATATATTAAACAGTTTGAAGCCGATGTAACAGCGCTTAATTGTTTATCACCAGATTATAAGCCGCGTGCAACTAATTATATCAAGCAAATGCAAGAAATGGTACAATATTATCTTACTAATGATTTTGCTTATGTTACTGACTTAGCCATTTATTTTGATGTTACCAAGGTAAAAAATTATACCGCTTTGTCTGGACAAAATTTAGAAATGAATCAAGTTGCAGCTGGTAGCGGAGAAATAAGTGATAAACAAAAAAAACATCCAGCCGATTTTGCTGTTTGGTTTTTTAAGGCGGGAGCTCATGCTAATGCTTTACAAACTTGGCATCATGATTTTAAATTGCCCAACGGTTATCATCTTATTGGTGAAGGATTTCCTGGTTGGCATTTAGAATGCTCAGCAATGAATTATGCTTTATTTGGTCCAACAATAGATCTACATTTAGGGGGTATTGAACATATACCAGTACATCATACTAATGAAATTGCTCAAAGTGAGGCGTTTACTGGCAAAAAATTTGTTAGATATTGGTTACATAATGAGCATTTAATGGTTAATGGCGGCAAAATGAGTAAATCAGATGGTACCATTTATTCATTAAGTGATATTATTGCCAGAGGTTATAATCCTTTAGTTTTGCGTTATTTTTTCTTAGGAGCTCATTATCGTAGTAAACAAAATTTTACTTGGGAAGCATTAGATTCAGCTAAAACAGCGTTAGATAATTTATATAATCAAGTATTATCATTAAAAACAGATAAAGGATTAATTGATGAAGTTTTTAAAAATAAATTTGTTGAAACATTAAATAATGATTTTAATTTACCTCAAGCTTTAGCAGTAGTTTTTGAATTATTGAAATCTGATGTGTCTCAAGCTAATAAATATGCCACTTTAATTGATTTTGATAAAGTTTTTGGTTTGCGATTTTTAGAATTGAAGGAAGAAGAAATTCCAGAAGAAATAAAAAAACTAGCTGAAAAACGTTGGCAAGCTAAGCAAAATAAAAATTGGTTAGAATCAGATAGATTGAGGCAAGAAATATTAAATTTAGGTTGGCAAATGGAAGATAATAAAAATGACTATCAATTAAAAAAGCTTTAAAATAACCCCAACCAATTGTTGGTTGGGGTTTTAATTTAGTTTGGATTTATTTTTTTCTCATCCTTGTTTTGATTATAATTTGTTTGATTTTTTTTAGCTGAATTTTGACAAGGAGGTAGGTCATCAAAACATTCTCTTGGGTCATCAAACCCATAAGGACAAGGTGTTCCTTTTTTTGGTGTTCTAAGTGGACAATTTGGATCCATAATAATAAACTCCTTTTATTTAGTGGTTTAGTTTATATAATGTGCAGACTCTTTTTAATTTTTGATTTTATCATTTTATTAATTTATTGTCAATATATTAATTTAATATTTTTTTGACTTATTAATATATTTTTCATAATTTATAGTTAATATGGAAGATAAAATAATTATTCGTGGAGCACGAGTACACAATTTAAAAAATATTTCTTTAGAAATACCTCATAATAAATTAATAGTTATAACTGGAGTTTCCGGTAGTGGTAAATCTTCTTTGGCCTTTGATACTATTTTTGCCGAAGGTCAAAGGCGTTATATTGAATCTCTTTCACCTTATGCTCGTCAATTTTTAGGCCAAATGAAACCAGCAGACGTTGATGAAATTATTGGTTTAGCTCCAGCTATTTCTATTGATCAGAAGGCTTTATCACATAATCCACGTTCTACAGTAGGAACTTTAACTGAAATTTATGATTATTTGCGAGTTTTATATGCTAGATTAGGCGAAGTTTATTGTCCATTATGTGGTACTAAAATTTCTAAAATGGCACTTGATGAAATGTTGGAAATTATCATTGACCGCGTTAAAAAAATAAAAGCAGATCATATTAAAATATTGGCGCCATTAGTAATTGATCGTAAAGGTGAATATTATCAAATGCTTTATGATCAATTAGCTTTAGGTTATAGTGAAGCTAGAATTGATGGTAAATATTATTCATTACATGAGCAAATTAGATTAACAAAAAATAACAAACACTCAATTGATATTGTTATTGATAAATTACAACTAACTGATGAATCAAGATTATCGGAATCAGTAGAGTATTCTTTAGAGGCCGCTAAAGGATTAGTGCGTATTATTTTTTGTTTAGATAAAAAAGAAATTGATGAAATGTTATTATCTTCTAATTGGACCTGTCCTAATGATGGTTTTGCTTTTCCTGAACTTGAACCTAGATTGTTTTCTTTTAATTCACCGCATGGTGCTTGTAAAGAATGTCATGGCTTAGGTTATAAAGAAAAATGGGTACTTAAACCCAAAAATGAAGACGATATAGAAGGAGAAAATAAATATGAACGAGTGATAGAAAATTGTTTAACCTGTAACGGTAAGCGTTTAAATGAAAATGCTTTGTCAGTGCATATTAAAGGTAAAAATTTATCAGAATTAACGTCATTAAGCTTGGATCAACTATATAAATTTTTTACTGAATATTATGAAACAATGACTGAACGCCAAAAAATTATTGGCGAAACAATTGTTTATGAAATTATTGCACGTTTAGATTTTTTACTTAAGGTAGGAATTAGTTATCTCACACTTGATCGTAATGCTGAAACTCTTTCTGGTGGCGAGGCGCAACGTATTCGTTTAGCTTCTCAAATTGGTTCTCATTTATCTCATACTTTATATGTTCTTGATGAACCAACCATTGGTTTGCATGAACGTGATACTAATAGATTAATTGAAACCTTAAAGTCTTTACGTAATCAAAATAATACTGTTATCATAGTTGAACATGATGAAAGCATGATAAAAAATTCTGATTATTTAGTCGATCTTGGTCCTTATGCTGGTAAACAAGGAGGAGAAATTACGGCTATTGGAGAAACTAAAAAATTACTTAATGGTAAGGATTTTAATGAATCTTTAACTTTGAAATATCTACGTGGCGAAAAAGAAATTAATTTAGATTGTACACGTCGAATTAAAAATACAGAATCTATTAAAATAATTGGAGCTAAAATTAATAATCTTAAAAATATTAATGTTGAATTTCCTTTGCGTAAGTTAGTAGTATTAACCGGAGTTTCTGGCAGTGGCAAATCAACTTTAATGTATGAAGCTCTTTATAAAAATTTAATTAAGATTAAACACGGATTTAATAAAGAGATAATGGGTATTGCTAAATTAATTGGTAGTGAATATATAAATAAAGTTGTGATTGTTGATCAGTCTCCGATTGGGCGTACTCCACGTAGTAATCCCGCTACTTATACGGGAATTTTTACACCAATTCGTGAATTTTTTGCTACTCTTTCAGCTTCGCGTGAGCGTGCTTATACAGCCTCAAGGTTTTCTTTTAATCGTCCCGGTGGTCGTTGTGAAGCTTGTGATGGCGCTGGTTTTAATTTAATTGAAATGCATTTTTTACCAGCGGTTTTAGTAGAATGTGAAGTTTGTCATGGTAAAAGATTTAATCGTGAAACTTTGCAAGTTAAATATAAAAATAAAAATATTTCTGATGTTTTACAATTAACAATTGATGAAGCGATAGAATATTTTGATGGCCAATATTTAATTACTGATAAATTGAAAGTACTTTCTGAAGTTGGTTTAGGTTATTTACAATTAGGACAATCAGCTACAACACTTTCTGGTGGTGAAGCACAACGAATTAAATTAGCGCGCGAACTGACACATACTCTTGGCGCAAAAACGTTATATCTTTTAGATGAGCCATCAGTTGGTTTACATTATCATGACATTGAATTATTACTTAAATCCCTTAATAAATTAATTGATAAAGGTAATAGTGTTATGTTAATTGAGCATAATATGCATATTATTAAAGAGGCTGATTGGATTATTGACCTTGGTCCAGAAGGTGGTGATGGGGGAGGTAGAATAATTGCTCAAGGAACTCCTGAACAACTTACAAGATTTAAAAATAGTATAACTGGTGATTATTTAAGGCATTATTTGAAATAATTTGTTATAATAAATATATAATAAATTTAAATTATGAAAAAAATTATTATTTTATTACTACTTACCATCAGTTTAACTGGTTGCTCTTTAGATATTACTAAAAACAAATTAAATAATGATCAAAAAGAAAACAATGATTTATTAAATAATTCTAAAGAAGAAAATTTTAAAAAAGAAGATTTAGATGATAATCAATTA
>CAYVUR010000010.1:0-13077 GCA_964455185.1 uncultured Gammaproteobacteria bacterium | reverse complement strand
TGATGCCGGATTAGCAACTTCTAATTCTGAAGCAATTGAGACAGTAATAAAAGATTCTGAGAAATCTTTTAATATAACTTCGGAATTAATCGCTAAAATGTATTTAATAGATAAATATAATCCTGGTGTATGTTTTGGTATGCCTAATCCAGTGCCTCAATCAGCAATTGATTCTTTGATTAATAGTAATAAAAATTTATCAGATTTTATTAAAAATAGATATAAATTATCTAGCGATCTTGAATTATATAATAAGTTAAAACAATTACAAAATATTCAATTAACCTTTATAGCTAGTAGTAAATATAATTTTCAATTTATGGACGGCCAATGTTGTATCATGACTTTTTATCAAGGAATTATAGAAGTTAATGGTGACAAAGCTTATGAAATAATTGAAAAAGAAGAAACAAAAAATAATCCCTGTTAATGAGATTTTTACTAATATTTTTTCTTATAGTTACGTTTTTTTTATTAATTGGTTGTGAACAAAAAAATTATACAACCTCTGTTTTTGTTCAACCAGAAGATATTGTTAAAGAAAAAAATATAATTTCTAATAAAGAGAATGAAACAACAACTATAACAAAAGAGAAAAAAGATTTTTTAGAAAATAAAGAATCTTTTAATATTAATAATAAAATAGAAAACAAAAAATTTGAAATACCAGATAAAATTGAATGGCCAGTTTTTTTTGCTCAACAAGCTCCATTTGCTAATTGGGATGAAGTTCATGAAGAAACTTGTGAAGAAGCATCAATGATTATGGTGGCTAAATATTTTAAAAGCCAACCGCTGACAGAAGCAATTATGGAAGAGGAATTACAAAAAATATTAAAATGGGAGAAAGAGCAGGGATATAAAGTTGATGTTACAGCCGAAGAAGTGGTTGAAATATTAAAAGATTATTTTCAATTAGAAGCTCAATTATCAGAAGAAGTTACGGTTGATAAAATTAAATATGAATTATCAAAAGGAAATTTAATTATCATTCCAGCGGCTGGACGAAAGCTTAAAAATCCTAATTTCAAACAACCCGGTCCAATTTATCATATGTTAGTTATTAAGGGTTATAATAATAAAGAATTTATTACTAATGATCCTGGTACTCGTAAAGGTAATAGTTATAAATATTCTTATAATATATTACTCAATTCAATTCATAATTGGAATCATGAATTAGCTAAAGATGGTATGACTGAAGAAGAAATTATTCAAGGTAAAAAATTAATAATAATCGTTAAAAAATCTTAATTATAAATACCTACTTGACAAGTAGGTATTTGTTTTATATATTAATAATAACCCACAAAAAAAGTAGGATATTATAAATGTATGATGTTTACCACTAAAACCGAATATGGTTTAAAAGCCATGATTCGATTAGCAAAAATTAAAGATGGAAAACCTATTTCTTTAGCACAAATTGCTAAAGCAGATCATATATCTCAATCATATTTAGAACAAATATTTTCTAAACTTAAAGCTAATGATTTAGTTTCTTCTGTTAAAGGTTCTGATGGTGGATATATTTTGTCTCGTCCCGCTTCTCAAATAAATGTATTTGAAATTGTTGAAGCTTTAGAAGGTCCTTTGGCTGTTTTTTATTGTATGGCGGGAGAAAGCGAAAAAATTGGTTGTAGTGTTAAAGGGTGTTTAACTAGAAAAGTTTGGGATGAATTACAAAAAAATATTATTAAAACTTTAAGAAAATTTAAATTAAGTAATTTAATTTAAAATATATTTATGTATACTGAAAAAGTAATGGATCATTTTCATAATCCTCGTAATCAGGGCTCAATTCCTGATGCTGATGCTATTGGACAAGTCGGTAATCCTGTTTGTGGAGATGTTATGAAGTTATATTTAAAAATTGATAATAATAAAATAACTGATATTAAATTTGAAACTTTAGGTTGTGGCGCCGCTATAGCTACTTCTTCAATGTTAACTGAGATGGTTAAAGGAAAAACAATTGATGAAGCTTTAAAAATTGAAAAACTTGATATAGCTAAAGAATTGGGTGGATTGCCAGCTCCTAAATTGCATTGTTCAGTGTTAGCGCATGATGCTTTAGCTAAAGCAATAGAAAATTATAAGAATAAAAATAAATAAAATATGTCAGAAAACATTGAGAAAAAAATAAAACAAGCGCTTAATGAAGTTAGGCCTCATTTACAAATGGATGGAGGTGATGTTGAATTTGTTTCTTTTGACCATAAATCAGGTGAATTAAAAGTTAGATTACAAGGAGCTTGCCATGGTTGCCCAATGTCGATAATGACATTACAGAATGGTATTGGTATGGTGGTTAAAGAAAGAGTTCCTGAAGTTAAAGAATTAATTGCTGTATAAAAAATTATGACAAAACAAAAATTTTTTTATTTAGATAATGCTGCTACTACTCCAGTTGATTCTAGAGTTTTAAAAGCAATGTCTCCATATTTTATAGAAAAATTTGGTAATGCTTCCTCTTTGCATAATAAAGGAACTGAAGCAAGAGTTGCTGTGGAGACTGCCAGAAATCAAATTGCTTCTTTTTTGAATTGCAAGTCAGAGAATATTTATTTTACTAGTGGAGCTACTGAAAGCGATAATTGGGCTATTTGGGGAGTTATAAAAACTATAAGTAATTTAGATTTTAAATTAAAACCTCATATTATTATTTCAGCAATAGAACACGAAGCAATAATTGAACCGGTACGTAAATTAGTAAAAAATGGTTTAGCTGAAGCTACTTATTTAAAAGTTGATAAAAATGGATTAGTTTCTTGTAAGGATTTGAAAAATGCCATTAAAACAAATACTGTTTTAGTTTCAATTATGTTAGCTAATAATGAAATTGGTTCAATTCAACCAATTGCTAAACTATCAGAGGTTATAAATAAAGTTAATTCTAAAAGAAACGAAAGAAAAATTTTATTTCATACTGATGCTACTCAGGCCCCAGCTTATATTAATTGTGATGTTAAAAAATTAGGTGTTGATATGATGTCTCTCTCAGCTCATAAAATTTATGGACCAAAAGGAGTAGGAGTTCTTTATGTTGGTCCCGGAATAAAATTAGAACCATTAATTTATGGCGGAGGACAACAACAAGGAGCAAGAAGCGGAACATATAATGTCGCTGGCATTGTAGGTTTTGGTAAGGCAATAGAGCTTATCTCTGATAAATTAGAGAGAAAAAAGGAAATTGAAAGTATTAAAAAATTGCGTGATTTTTTGGTTAAACAAGTTTTAACAAAAATACCGAATTGCTTCCTTAATGGATCCTTGGAAAATCGATTACCCAATAATGCTAATTTTATTTTTCCTGGAGTAGAAGGGGAGAGTGTGGTCTTAATGTTATCACAACAAGGAATCTGTGCTTCTACTGGCTCAGCTTGTTCCTCTGGCTCTCTTGAACCTAGTCATGTACTTTTAGCAATTGGTGTTCCGATTGAATATGCCCATGGTAGTTTACGTTTGACTTTGGGTAGATTTACAAAAAAATCAGATATTGAGGCTTTGCTAAAATATTTACCATCAATAATAGAGAAATTAAGGCAGATGTCTCCTCTTAAAAATTAAATCGTAAAATATAAATTAAAAATTGACCTGTCTTTATTAAGGTCAATTTTTAATTTATGGTTTTTGATTATTGATTTTCAACAAAAACTGTAGGGTCACGTAATTCTGAAATTTTTAATTCAGTACAAGAAGATTTCTTTTTTAATTTTTCAATAATTTCATTAAATTTATTAAGATTAATATTTTCATTAACTACTTCAGTTTTTAAATTATTAACTAATTCAGCTTGAGCTAATGTTTCATAAACATTATGATATAAAAATAACATAACACTTAAAAGGGTTATTGTTCCTAAAACGACTGAAATTAGATAAATATATTTTAATAAATAATTATTGTTAAGTAAGGGCTTTATTTTTGTTTTTATTTTAGACATATTTTTCTATTTCTTAATAAAGAAATTTCCTGAAATATTTAAACTAATAATACTAAAGTTTTTATTATCAATTCTCGAAAGATTAGCATTATCAATATTATAATAATATTCTTGGCATTCAAGGTCTTTTAGAAATTTCATGATTGATAAATAATTACCATAAATAGTCATAGATAAAGGAAATATACCAATATTATTATTAAAATTTTGAATTTTAAAATCAGGTTTAATTAATATTTCAATTCCATTAGTTGAAGCTAAAGATTCTAATTGTGTTATTATTTTTAATTCACTTTCTTTTTCTAAAAAAATTTTATCTATATCATTAATATAAATTTCTATTTCATTAAGTTTTTCTTTTATTTTTTTAGCATTAAGGCCCCTTGCTAATTGATTTTCTAATTCTTTTTCTTGTTGTTTTATCTCTTTATTAAGAGAATTGATAGCTTTGAAAGTTGGAATAATTATTAAAATTATTACAATTAAAAGAGAAACTAAACTTAAAATAACTGAGATTATTTGTTTTTTGAATTTATAAATTAAACTCATAACTTTTTCAGATCAAGAAATATTTTTATGGTAAATTTATTATTTTCTTTTTCAATTAAAGAGCTTAGCGGCAAATCAAATGATTTTATCCATTCAGTTTGTTCTAGTTTTTCTTTAAATGTTAATAAATCATCTCGAGTTTTGCTTAAACCTGATATTTCTAAAGTTGCTTGTTGTCGAAAGAATTTAATTTGATTAATTTTTACATTAGGTGGTGTTATGGAAGAAATTTTAGAGATTATTGAAAATAGTGATTGGAAATTTTTTTGAATTGTCTCAACTGAAGCTATTTTGAAATTAATTTGAGAAACGTGAACATTAATTGTTTCATTGCTTTTAATATTAGTAATGTTTCTTTCATAAAGATCGGCTAATTGATATTCTAAGAAATAGCGTGATAATAAAAGCATAATAGCGGCAGTAGCAGTAAAAATAAAAAGTAGTAAAATACTTTCTTTAATTAATTTTAAAATTCTAGCATTTTTAAGAATTTCTTTTTGTTCTTTAGGTATTAAATTAATTGTGATCATAAAAAGATTTTGGATTTAAGCCTCTAATAGCTAAACCAATAGCAGTTATAAATGATTGAATTCTTTTTTCATTAAAAAAATTAGGATTAGGATTATTTAATAATTTAAAAGGTTCACTTTTAAAAACTTTTATTTTTAGTTTTTTAGATAGAATTTCTTGAATGCCAATAAAATTAGCACCTCCACCGCAAAGAATTATTTTTTCTATTGGTTGAGTATCATTAAAATTATCGTGATAAAAATCCATAGCTAAATCTATTTGTTGAATTAATTCTTCGATAGTGGGATTAAGTATTTCTAGTAAAGCGCCATTAATTTTATTAGGATCTAAACCAAAAGCAATCTTAGCTTCTTCAGCTTTTGATATTTCTAAATCTAATGATTCAGCAATAGTTTGATCTAATTGTTTACCAGATATTGGTAGAGAAATGGTAAATTTTATTAAACCACGATCATATAGAAAAAGTCCGGTGCGATTAGCTCCAATATCTATTATAATTTGAGTTTGACAATCTTGATTAAATTCTATTAATAAATGAGATATTGCGGCTGATTCTATTTCTAGAACAACTGGAGTAAATCCTGCAGAACTAATAGCTTCTATATAAGAATCAACAATTTTTTTAGGTGAAGCTCCTAAAATTATAGTATAAATTTCATCTTTTTTTTCAACTATTTGCCAATCAAAATAAATTTCTTCAATATCTAATGGTAGATGAAGTGGTAATTCCTCTTTTATTTTATCTGGTAAAACCATTTCATCATTGGCTCTAATATAAAGAGTTTTTAAAAATGTTTCTGCTTCTGGTAATACTGCTACTACTTCATTAGAAATAGTTCCAGAGCCAATACTGGTTTTGGTTAATTTTTTAAGAGATTCAATAAATGGTTGCACTTTTTTTATCTTGCCATCTACTATACATTCAATGGGTAGTGCAATTTCATTGAAATTTTGTATTTTTATTTTTTTACCTCTTTGAGTTAATTGAATTAATCTCAAAGTTTTGTCTGAAATATCTAATCCAAAGGCTTTTTCTTTAGTAGAAAAAAATGACATTATTTTGAGATTAAATTATTTATTAATATAATTATTATACCATATTAGTATTCTTCTTCCCAATGTTCAACTGTTACAATAGGAGAAAATTGAGGGTTGCCCAATGTATAATTAACAATAGAATTATCATAAGTAATATTAACTCCTTGCCAAAGACTAGTTAAAGTTAATTTTCTGGCTATTAAACCACCAACTATATCAATTTTTAAGGGCAAACTTAAAATATTTATTTTATCATTAGCATAAATTAACCCTTGACCGTTAAATTCATTTAAACATAGTTTAAAATTAATATTACCTTTACTTAATAATCCAGCTGGAGTAGTACTGCTAATTCTATTTATTTTAATATTTGATCTACCACAACTTAGGCCCCAACAACACAATAAAGTATTTTCTCCTAGGGTAATATTGCCGTCAGCAACAAGTGCTCCATTAATGACTAAATTAATATTACCTTTAATGCTTACATCGCCAGTAACATAGGTGATGCCATTAAGAGTCAATGTTTTATTTCTATTTTCCCAAAGTAAATTTTCAAATTGATTTTTAGTATAAATATTATTAGCCAACGCTTTATAAGAATTTGGATCACCAGCATTATCAAAAGATACAGAAGGCATAGGTATAGGATTAGGAGCTGGAGGATAATTATGGGCCTGAGTTGATGAGGCTACAATATGCGAACTGTTATTTAATAATATATTGCCTACTGCGCCGACTTGTCCATTAGCGTTAATAACACTCCAATAATTAATTATAATATTATTATTAGAGAAGAAGCCGCCATTATAAACATTAAGAATCGTCCCAGATATATCAATATTTCCATCTGCATATTCCCCGTTTTGTCCTATAGCTGATATTCCTAAAGCTTTATAAACATTAGTTTTTACTATTCTTTGCGCTGTTCCTCCGCTAGTTAAATTTAAATAAGCAGTAACTATTATTTCTCCTTTTGCTAACCCATAATTATTTATTTGAATGCGATAAGATCCATTAGGATATAATGCTGATTGTCTCGTATAATCAACCGACCAATTTTCTGAGCCCTCAAAACCATTTTTCCAGTTAGTATCATTTTTTATTTTCCAGATTGCTTCTGCTATTCCTGACTCTGCTAAATAATAAGTTTGAATCGAAGAAGCTTGAGATTGCGAGATATGTAATTCTGTTAAAGTAAAAGATGCTACATATAATCCTAAAGATAATAGTAGCAACATAATAAAAAGAGAAGTTATTAAAATAAATCCTTGTTGTTTTTCTTTATTACATATTTCTACCATAAACAGCCGTATTAATAATAGAAGATTCCCCATTTTTATAGAGATAAAGATTAATATTAATTAAATTATTTCCCCAAAACTCTAAATCATCAACATATTCTCCGATAATTTTTTCTTCTACTATTTGTTCTATTGGTGGATCGTGAGGTGGATCTTTATCTGTATCGTAAGAATAAACATAATAATTAGGAGCGCTGGGAAAATAATAAACAATTTCTTGTCTTTTAATATCTGTTCCATCTAAAAAATAACGGATATAACGAATTTGATTAGTATCATGCCCATCTTGAAATTTTATTTCTGAAGGTAAAAGTGAAGGGTTAGAATTATCTATGGGTATTTGTGTGATAATATCTGGAGTTTGCCTAATCTCTCTAACCATTCTATCTAAAATTACTCGTCCATTCTGGATTATTTCAGCCCTAGTATCGGTTTTTAAATAAGCTTTTTGACCGATAACATAAATAGAAGTAATAAGCCCAAAAATAATAACTGAAATAGTTATAACAATAATTATTTCTATTAAAGTAAATCCCTTTTTATTTAAATAAATTAACATTTATTTTTGACTAATTAAAACATATACTGGTAAGCTTTTTTCCGCGCCAGTAATTGGACTTTGCCAATAAACTGTTACACTGATTTTTTTTATTCCAGTATCAGATTGAGTAATTGCTAAATTACCATCAACATATTCAATAATGGTTTGTCTTTGATAGTAATAAAAAGGATTTTCTGGATTAGTTGATAAGCGATGTTTTGGTTCAATTGTTCCAATTCCAATATTTTCATAACCTAAAGAAAACATTTCTTCAATTTTAGCTTGAGCTAAATTAGCAGCAATAGTGCTTTGTTCAGCAGTACGTGAAATTTTTATTGCAAAAGGAAAAAGTTGAATAATAGCTAATAAACCTAAAGATAACACAGCAATAGCAATAGTTGCTTCAATTAAAGTTAATCCTTGAGTTTTAATTATAGATTTTAACATAACCAGAAGGTTTTATTTCTATAATTGCCTGTTTAAGATTAGGGTTAGTTAAAATAATATTTCCAGTTGAAATAGCTGCTCCAGTAGCGTTAAATTCAATAGTATTATTAATTAATCCACTAATAGCTAAAATTGTGATATCATTTTTTAATTTTTTTTCTTTAATTTTTTTTAAAGTTTTAGAATTAACAATTGAATAACTGTTTTCTGTTTGATTGATTATTACTTGATAATTTGTTTGTTCAGTTACAGAAAGTTGTTGAGCTTGACGTAAATCAGAAGCTAAATCTCTAATTTCTCCAGAGAGATTTAAATTCATATTAATATTGCGATAAAAAGGTAAACTAATAGTAGTCATTAAAGAAATAATAGTAATTACTACTATTATTTCTATTAAAGTAAATCCATTGTTATTATTTCTTTTTAAAATTTTCATTTATTAAAAATTTTGAGTCATAGAATAAATAGGTAGAATGACTGCTATTGCTAATCCTGCTACACCTAGCCCCATCAAGATCATAAGTAATGGTTCAATAATTACGGGCAGATTTTCCATAGTTTGTTCAACTTCTTCTTGGTAGAAGTCAGCTAAATTTTTTAATACTTCATCAAGCGTACCAGTTTCTTCTCCAACAGTAATCATTTGAATAAAAATAGGTGGAAAAATTTCTGGATAATTACTTAATATTTCTGCTATTTTTTTTCCATTTTTAACATTTTCTGCGGCTTCTTCTAATGCTTTTTTGTAAATATTATTATTAACAATTTTAGAAGTTATCTGAAAACTTTCTGGTACAGAAATGTCAGTTTGTATTAAGGAACTTAAATTTTGAGCAGTTGAAGTAATATTTATTTTTTTGATAATTTCTCCAGCTATTGGTAGATGTAATAGAAAACGATGCCATAAAAATTTTCCTGATTTGGTTTTAATCCAACGAAAAAATATAACTAAAAATAATAAAATCGCTAATCCAATTATTATTCCATTAGAAGAAATAAAATTACTAATCATTATTAAAATACGAGTTGGCAAAGGTAATTCACTGCCTATATCATTAAAGATTGAAATAATATTAGGCAAAACATAAATCATAACAAAGGTTCCAATACCAAACATAGCACAGACAATTATAACTGGGTAGGTCATGGCATTGCGAATTTTGTTTTTTAAAGTATTTGCTTTTTTAGTTTGAATATAAAGATGGTTTAAAACTTTTTCTAAATTACCTGATATTTCACCAGCTTTTATCATATTAATAAACATTTCATCAAAATCTTTTTTATAAGGATTTAATGATTCAGAAAAAGTTTTACCAGTACGTATTTGTTTTTGAGCATCATCAAGAATTAACTTAAGTTTTACATTTTTATTTTGTTTAGCCAAAGTTTCTAAAGCATCAGCCAATGGTAAACCAGTACGAATCATTACTGCTAAGTTTTGTAAAGTAAAAATTTTTGCTGCCGCTGGTATTCTTTGTAGATTATAAAACCATTTAGTAAATTTATTCATAATTATTCTTTAGTTACTCGAAGTACTTCTTCTATAGTAGTAATGCCTTGTTTAGCTTTTATAAAGCCGTCTTGAAGAATTGTTAACATACCATTTTTAATAGCAATAGCATTGATTTCTTCTTTATTTGCTTTTCTAGTAATCATTTCTGAAATTTCTTCAGTAATTTCTAATGTTTCATAAATACCAATACGCCCTTTATAACCACTATTATCGCATTGTTGACATCCTTTACCATGATAAAATAAAACATCTGTAAATTTTTGATTTTTAGTTAAATATCCAAGTTTAATTAGACTTTTTTCTAATTCAGGGATATTGAATTGTTTTTCTAATTCATTAATCATTTTTTTATCTAATTTATAACTTTGTATACAATTTTTACAAATTTTACGAACTAAACGTTGAGCTATTACAAGATTTAAAGTTGAAGCAATTAAAAATGTAGGAATTTGCATATCAATTAGACGGGGAATAGTAGTAGCGGCATCATTAGTATGTAAAGTAGAAAGCACTAGGTGTCCTGTCATAGCCGCATTGATAGCAATATCTGCTGTTTCATTATCACGAATTTCTCCAACTAAAATAATATTAGGATCTTGACGCAAAAAAGCACGCAAAGCTGAAGCAAAAGTAAAGCCAATTTTAGGTTGTATTTGACATTGATTGATGCCAGGTATTTTATATTCTATTGGATCTTCAATAGTAGAAATATTAACTTCTGGTTTATTAAGAATTTGTAAGATAGTATAAAGTGTAGTTGTTTTACCACTACCAGTAGGACCAGTAACTAAAATCATACCATGAGGTTTGGAGATATTTCTTTTTACAATCTCATAAGATTGAGGTTGAAAACCTAATTGTTCTAAAGTAAGTTGTTGAGCTGTATCAGGTAATAAACGCATTACTGCTTTTTCTCCATCAAAAGTTGGAATTATAGAGACACGAAAAGAAACTTGATAATCTTGGTTTTTTATTTTAAAACGACCATCTTGAGGTAAACGATGTTCATCTAATTTTAAGTTAGAAAGAATTTTTATTCTAGCTATAATACCAGCATGAGCTGACTTTGGTAGAGTCATTACTTTTTTCAAAATGCCATCAATACGATAACGGACATTAAGTTCCTGTTCAGATGGTTCAATATGAATATCTGAAGCTTTTTCTAAAATAGCATACTCTAAAAGAGTATCAACAATCCGAACTATAGGTAAATCTTGCGCTAAATTTTTAAGATTTTCTGGTTTTTCTTCATTTTCTTCTTCTAAAGCGTTAATATCAGCAGAAAGGCCTTTATGATATTGTTTAAGAGCTTCTTTTATGCCTTCTGGAGAAGTTAAATGTAATTTAATTTCTAATTGAGTTTTTTTATTTAAGAAATCAAATAATTCAAGATTAGAAATATCTAATGTAGCTATTTTTAATTCTTTATCATTTTTATCAAAAGCAATTGTTTGATGAGCTCGAGCAGTTACTTCAGGAATGATAAATAAAACATCCTTACGTATAGCTTGATTTTTTAAGTCAACAAAAGGCAAATTATAAAATTTAGCCGCCGCTTCATAAAGTAGGATAGAGGAAATTATTTTTTGGTCCAAAAGATATTCTTCTAATTTTTTATTATTTATTTTAGCTTTTTGTTTGTATTCTTTGAGTTGTTTTTCATCAAGAATTTTATTTAATTTTAAAATTTTCTCAAAGTCTTTATAATTTAACATAAATTATACCTCCCATTGATTATAATTAAATTTATTATAACATAAAAAAGGTATTGAAACAAAATTATTTAAAAAAAAAAAACCTCGCTTAACACGAGGTTTTTTTATATTTAAATTTTTATTAAATTTTATAAAAGGCTTCAACTTTATGTGCTAGAGTACAATACAATTTAGCGGTATTTTTAGCGATATTATCCCAATTATAATCTTTATTAGCACGAGCTTTAGCTTTTATAGCCAATTGTTTCATTTCAGATTTATGAGTTAAAGCATATTTTAATTTACTAGCTAAATCATTAGAATCCTTATTAATAAATTCAATAGCATATCCGCCAGCTGGTTCTAAATTTTCTTCAATATTAGAAATAATAGCAGGAACACCATAAGCCATAGCTTCTAATAAAGCGATAGATAAACCTTCAGTTTCAGAGGGTTGAATAAACAGTTCGGCATTGCGAAAAATAGCTTCTAATTCTTCACCAGATTTTAAGCCAGTAAAGATAATATTTTTATTGTTTTTAGCTAGATTTTTAATTTGCTTAACATAATCATCAGTATTAGATCCAGAACCAACAATTACTAATTTTTTGTTAATTTTTCCTAATTTGTTGTAGGCATCAATTAAGGTATGGATGCCCTTATGTTTGATTAAACGAGAAACAGTAATTATATAATTGCCTGATTTTAAATTATTTTTCTTTAACCATTTTGCGTCCTTATTTTTGTTAGTATTATTAACAAATACCCCATTAGGAATGTAATTAACTTCTTTATCAAATCTATAATAGCAATATTTTTTTAAGATTTGAGAAATAGCAATAGTTTCATGAGGAAAATAGCAAGCGGCCCATTCGCCCATAGCTAGCATTATTTTAGCAAATAAGCCCCATTTTTGATGTTGGCGATCAATACAATGAAAAGTGGAGATAACTTTGGTTTTTGGTTTAAAGATTCTAGGAATAAAAGATAAAAGTGATGGTCCCACACCATGATAATGGATGATGTCATAATCTTGAAATAAAGCATGAATAGTAGCAATAAAAGTATGAGAAATAGCATCAAGATTTTTTGTTTTTATTGAGGGTAGGTTAATGATTTTAACACCTTTATATTCGTATGATTTACGAGTATCACCAGTATAGTGGGGACGAGAATAGACGGTTACATCAAAACCTAAATCAGCCAGTCTTATAGACAGTTCTTCAACATGTTTTTCGATTCCTCCTTGTTGAGTAGGAATACCTTTTTGGCCGATAAAAGCAATTTTCATATATTTAATAAAAATTGTATTAAATAATTTAACTTATAATTATAGCATAGTAATTTAATTTTGTCAATAGTTATAGTTTATTATTTATTTTATTTGTTTAAAATTAAATAAAAAAAATACCCCGAAATTACTCGCAGTATAATTTTATTATATTTATGATAATGTAGTAATTTCGGGGTTTATAAATAGAATTTAGTATATATAAGGTACTTAAAAAGTGGGG
>CAYVUR010000009.1:0-25704 GCA_964455185.1 uncultured Gammaproteobacteria bacterium | reverse complement strand
ACATTTATCCCACATAGTAACAAGTTATCCACAGTTTTTTTAAAAAGTCTAAAAAAATATTTGTCTAAATTTAGACAAATATTTTTTTGCTTCAATTTTTTAAACAAAAAAGTAGCCCTTAAAAGCCACTCGAATTAACCAAATATCTACTTCTGTCTAGACATGTCTAGACATAAGTATAAAAAATTACTTTCACAATCTAACAAATAATTTTTTCTATTTAATTATCTAACCTTATGTTCCCGACAGGAATCGAACCTGTGTCTAGGGCTTAGGAGTCCCTTGTTCTATCCACTGAACTACGGGAACATTTTATCTCAAGCTTACTTTACTATTTCTTTACTATTTTTTATATTATTATATTTTATTTTTATTTTTTAATTTTTAATCTTTTTCAAAAAATATTTCTTTTTTGTTAGATAAAATTATTCTTAATTTTAACTAAATTATACTTGCTATTAAAGTTAAATTATAGTAAAATTAAAATATAAAAAATAATATTTAAGCTATTTAAATGCTTATATAGCATATCATTTTTATTATGATAATTCAATGGTTAGGAAACACTGGATTTAAAATCCAAACAAAAAATCAAGCTGGAGATATTGTTATTTGTATGGACCCTTTTAATGATTCTTCTGGAATTAAAATGCCTAAATTTCAAGCTGACATATTAACAATGTCTTGTAATAAAGAATTGCATAATAATGCTGAAGCAATTAGAGGTGAACCATTTGTTATTGTTAATCCGGGGGAATATGAAACTAAAGGAGTCTTTATTTACGGAATTCCAGCTATAATTTCTGATCTCAAAGGTAAAAAAGATCGGGCTACTATTTATAAATTAATTAGCGAAGATTTATCAATTGCTCATCTTTCAATAATAGGAGAGATTTTATCTGATGAACAATTAGAAAACTTAGGAAATGTAGATATTTTACTTATTCCAGTTGGAGGCAATGGTTCTTTAGATTACAAAAAAGCACCTGAAGTTATTTCACAAATTGAACCTCGTATAGTTATTCCTATGTACTATAAAACTGCCGGTCAAAAAATTAATCTTAATGGAATTGAAGACTTTATTAAACATTGCGGCTTAAAATCAGAAACTACTGATAAATTAAAAATATCTCGTAAAGATTTACAAATAGAAGATACTAAATTAGTAATTTTATCTATTTAATTCCATGCCTAGAAAAACAAAAAAGCTAAAGAATAATATTGAAAAAAATTCTTCTTTAGCTGAAAAAAAATATGTTTTAATAAAAGAAATTGATTCTCAATCTTCTGCTAAAAAAATTATTCTTTGGATTTCTATAATGGCATTATCTTTTATTATAATTTCTATTTGGTTCGTATTGCTAAAAACAAAAATAATAAAAAATAATGAAAAATTAACTTCTTTATCAATAATAAATGAAATTTCTAAAAGTATTAAAAACTTTGATAATCAATTAAAAGATAGTTATCTTACTAAAATGTCCGAAGATGCAGAGGATATAAATAAATTAAAAGAAGAAATAATTGAAGAATTAAAACAATCTATCGATAGTTCTTTATGGCCAACTAAACAATTAGAGCAACTTAAACTATCTATACAATTACCAAATGATTGGGTAGCTGATTTAAAAAACAATGAAGCTATTTTAACTACAACTTCTTCTAGTTCAACGATAGAAATTTTTTTAATAAAAAATAATAATAAATTATCTCTTAATTCTTGGGTAGAAAAAAATAAACCAGAAATAATTAATGATTATTCAATTAAAAACTCTATTTTTAAATTTAATGACCAAAATAAAGAAGATGAAACATTGTATTATATTAAAGAAAAAGCTACAACTACTATCGACTTTATTTACTTAATTAATTCAACATCTACAAAATCAATTTATTTAATAAAAGCATTTTCTCAAAATCCAACAGAAAAAGATAAAAAAATTATTGAGGAAATAATTAAAACTATAAAAATATTAAAATAATATGAAATTACGTTTATTAGTAAACGATTTTAATCGAATATAATGAGCGTAATTTTTAATTTTCAATATGTCAAAAAAAGAAGAAAAACAACAATATCTGGATTTTAATAATAATCCAGAAAAAATTATAGAACAACCAATTAGCGAAGAAGTACAACAAAGTTATCTTGATTATGCAATGTCAGTTATTGTTTCTCGTGCTTTACCTGACGTTCGTGACGGACTTAAGCCAGTACATCGTCGCGTTTTATATGCTATGTGGGATATTGGTTTACGTGCTAATGCTAAATTTAGAAAATCAGCTAATGTGGTTGGCGAAGTAATGGCTAAATACCACCCACATGGAGACGCCGCTATTTATGATACATTAGTTCGCATGGCTCAAGATTTTTCTTTAAGGCACCCTTTAGTTAAAGGTCAAGGAAATTTTGGTTCGATGGATGGTGATGGAGCGGCTGCTATGCGTTATACTGAAGCTAAATTAGCTAGTATTGCCGAAGAAATGTTGTTTGATATTGATAAAGATACTGTTAATTTTATTCCTAATTATGACGGAGCCCATAAAGAACCAACTGTTTTACCAGCTAAACTACCTAATTTATTAATCAACGGAACTCAAGGTATTGCTGTTGGTATGGCTACTACTATTCCTCCACATAATTTAGCAGAAGTTATTGATGGCATTAATTATTTAATTGATAATCCTGATTGTGAAGTAGAAGATTTAATGAAATTTATTAAAGGTCCTGATTTTCCAACTGGCGGTATTATTTATAATACTAATGATATTAAACAAGTTTATTTAACTGGTCGCGGTGGTATAGTTTGTCGCGCCAAAACTAATATTGAAGAAACAAAATCAGGTACTTATCGTATTGTTGTTTCTGAAATAAATTATCAAACTAATAAGGCGGCTCTTTTAGAGAAAATTGCTGAATTAGTTAAAGATAAAAAAATTGAAGGCATTAAAGATTTACGTGATGAATCTAATAAAGACGGAGTCCGTATTGTAATTGAAATTAAAAAAGATGCTTATCCACAAAAAATTCTTAATCAATTATTTAAATTTACTCAATTACAAGATACTCTGCATTTTAATATCTTAGCTTTAGTTGATGGTATTCAACCTAAAGTACTTAATTTGAAGATGGTTTTAGAAGAATATCTTAAACACCGTCAAGAAGTAATTCGTCGTCGCACCCAATTTGATTTAGATAAAGCTAAAGATCGAGCTCATATTTTAGAAGGATTAGTAATGGCCTTAGCTCATATTGATCAAATTATTAATACTATTAAAAAATCAAAAGATAAAGATGAAGCTAAAATTAATTTAATTAAAAAATTTAAACTTAGTGACCGCCAAGCTGTTGCTATTTTAGAAATGCGTTTACAACAATTAGCTAATTTAGAAAAATTAAAAATTGAAACTGAATTAAAAGAAAAACAAAAATTAATAAAAGAATTAGAGTCTATTTTAAAGTCACCAGCTAAAATTTTAAATATTATTAAAAATGAAATAAACGAACTTAAAGAAAAATTTGGGCAACCACGCCGTACTTTAATTATTCCTCATGGAGTAGATAACTTTAAAGCTGAAGACTTAATTCCTGATGAAGATATGATAGTAATGGTTACGGTTGATGGATATATTAAACGCTTGCCCCCAGATACTTTTAAAACTCAAGGACGCGGTGGTAAAGGAGTTATTGGTTTAACAACTAAAGAAGAAGATACTGTAGAACATTGTTTTATGACTAATACTCATGCTAATATTATGTTTTTCACTAATCGTGGTCGTGTTTTTCAATTAAAAGGTTACGATTTACCGCAGGCTTCTCGTACTGCCAAAGGACAAGCTTTAGTTAATTTCTTACAATTAGCTCCAGCAGAAAAGGTTTCTGCTATTTTACCATCAAGTGAAATTGAAAATGATAAATTTTTAGTCATGGTTACTAATAAAGGAACTATTAAGAAAACTCCTATAACTGATTTTGCTAATGTTAGACGTAGTGGTTTAATTGCTATTAAATTAAAATCAAATGACGATTTACAATGGGTACAGCCATCTAAGGGGACAGAAAATATTATACTAGTAACACGAGAAGGGCAAGCTATTAGATTCAAAGAAACTGATGTTCGCCCAATGGGTAGGGCCTCTTCTGGAGTGCGTGGCATAAAACTTAAAGGTAAGGATGAAGTTGTAGGTATGGCTGTCTTTGACCCTAAAGATGAAAAAGTTGCTAATTTATTAGTTATTATGGATCATGGTTATGGCAAACAAACTGAACTTAAAGCTTATAAAATACAAAAACGTGGTGGAAGTGGTATTAAAACTGCTAAAATTACAGAAAAAACTGGAAAAATTGTTTCTGGTAAATTAGTTTATGCTGACAATTCTGATATGATTGTTATTTCTAATAAAGGACAAGTTATCCGTTTACTAATAAAAGAAATTAGTGTTTTAGGCAGAGACACTCAAGGAGTCCGTGTTATGCGTTTTAAAGAAGAAGGTGATACGGTAGCTAATATTACTTTAATTTAATTATTTAATTAAATAAATTAATCATGTCTGGACATAGTAAATGGGCGACAACTCATAGACAAAAATCAGTCGCTGATGCTAAAAAAGGAATTTTATTTACTAAACTAGCTAATTTATTAACAGTTGCTGCTCGAGAAGGCGGCGGTGATTTAGAAAATAATTTTAAATTACGACTTGCTTTTGATAAAGCACGAGCCGCTAATATGCCTAAAGAAAATATCCAACGCGCTATAGATAGAGGTACGGGAAAAAATAAAGATGGAAATAATTTTGAAGAAGTTGTTTATGAAATTATAGGTCCTGCTGGTTCAGTTTTTATTGTAGAAGCTATTACTGATAATAAAAATCGTACTGTAGCTGATTTAAAAACAATAGTTAATAAAAATGGAGGACAATTAGGTAGCACTAATAGTGTGGCTTGGATGTTTGAAAAAAAAGGACAAATAATAATAAATGCTACTGGTTTTAATGATGATAAAGAATTAGAAATAATTGACATTGGAGCAGAAGATATTAATAAAGAAGAAAATGAATGGATTATTTATACAGCTGTTGAAAAATTAAATTCTATTAGTAAAGCATTAAAAGAAAAAGGAATTGAAATAAAAGAAATTGGATTAATTTATTCTCCTAAAGATAAATTAGAAATAAATAATCAAGAAGACCAAGAAAAAATTGAACGTCTTTATAATCTTTTAGACGATATAGATGACGTTTCTAATGTTTATACTAATGCTAATTGGTAAAAACAAGCCAATAACTATTATTGGTATTGATCCCGGAATAGCTGATACAGGTTATGGAATAATTAAAGAAGAAAATGGTAAGTTATCAATTTTAGAATATGGATCAATAAAAACTCCAGTAAAAAAAACTTTGCCGGAGCGTCTTGGTGTTTTAAAGAAAAAACTTATTTTATTATTAAAAAAATATAATCCTGAATTAGCTGTAGTTGAACAATTGTTTTTTTGTAAAAATATCAAAACAGCCTTAAATGTAGGACAAGCTAGAGGAGTAATTATAGTTGCTTTAGATGATATGAAAATTAAAATAATTGAATTAACTCCTCTACAAATTAAACAAGGACTTACTGGTTATGGAAAAGCTGATAAAAAACAAATACAAGAAATGGTTAAAGCTATTTTAAATTTAAAAGAAATACCAAAACCTGATGATGCTGCTGATGCTTTAGCTATGGCCATTTGTGGTACAACTATGAAAAAATATTTATTAAAAAATATATGCTAAATTGGCGCAATCCTGAAAAAAATTTTACTTCTCATCAAGTAATAAAAAAATCAAATATTAAATTAACTCCTTATTTAATTAAGAAAAAAAATAAAAATCATTGGTTAAAAAGATTTTTTCGTTTTTTAATGCCTTTTATTATTTTAGGTATTTTTTTAACTGGTTTAGTAATAATTGGAATGTTAGCTTGGATATCAAAAGATTTACCATCTCCCGACGGAGTTCTTAAAAGACAAGTAACTCTTTCTACTAAAATCTATGACCGCACTGGTAAAACCGTACTCTATGATATTTATGGCGACATTAAAAGAACAGCGATTAGTTTAGATCAAGTTCCAGAATATGCTAAACAAGCAGTAATCACCGCTGAAGATCGTAATTTTTATAAACATAAAGGTTTTAGTATAACAGGAATTATTCGTTCTATTATCATTAACACTCTTACTGGAAGTCGTGTTGGTGGTTCAACTTTAACACAACAGTTTGTTAAAAATGCTATTTTAACTAATGAAAAAACATATACTAGAAAAATAAAAGAATTATTAATTTCCTATCGCATTGAAAAAACTTTTAGTAAAGATGAGATTCTAAACATGTATCTTAATGAAATTCCTTATGGCTCTGTTATTTACGGTATTGAAGCTGCTTCTCAATCATTTTTTGGTAAACCAGCTAAAGATTTAAGTTTGGCTGAAGCGGCTATTTTAGCAGCTATTCCTAATAGACCGACCTATTATTCGCCTTATGGTAGTCATAAAGATCAACTTTTAATTAGACAACGCTATATTCTTGATTCAATGGCTGAATTGGGTTATATCACTAAAGAACAAGCTGAGGCCGCAAAAAATGAAAAGATTATTTTTAAACCATTAAAAGAATCTATTATTGCGCCGCATTTTGTTATGTATGTTAAAGAATTATTATCAGAAAAATATGGTGAGAATTTTATTAATCAAGAAGGATTAAAAGTTTATACAACACTAGATTTAGAAAAACAAAAAATAGCTGAAGAAGCTATTAAAAAAGGAATGGAAGATAATTCTAAAAAATATGGCTTTAATAACGCTTCATTAGTTTCTCTTGATCCTAAAACTGGACAAATATTAGCTATGGTTGGTTCAGCAGATTTTTTTAATGAAGAAATTGATGGACAAGTTAATGTTTCTATTCGTCCTCGACAACCAGGTTCTTCTTTTAAACCAATTGTTTATTTAGCTTCTTTTATAAAAGGTTATACTCCTGATACTATTGTTTATGATACTTTAACTAATTTTGATACTGGTAGCGGTACTCCTTATCAACCAAAAAATTATAATCTCAAAGAAAATGGACCGGTAACTCTGCGTAAGGCTTTAGCAGGTTCACTTAATATTCCGGCAGTTAAAGTAACTTACCTTACGGGCATGGATAATGTTTTAAATCTTGCGGATGAACTTGGTTATACTACTCTTAAGGATAGAGATCGTTTTGGTCTTTCTATTGTATTAGGTGGAGCTGAAGTAAAATTATTAGAACACGCTCAAGCTTATGCTATCTTTGCTCAAGAAGGAGTTAAACATGAAATTAGTGCTATTCTTAAAATAGAAGATAAAAATGGAAGAATAATAGAAGAATATAAAGATAAAAGCAAAGCAATTATAGAACCAGAATTTGTTAGAAATTTAACAGATATTTTATCTGATGACACTGCACGCTCTTATATTTTCGGTCCAGGTAGTAAGTTAACTTTACCAGATCGACCTGTAGCGGCAAAAACTGGAACTACTAATGATTATCGAGACGCTTGGACTATGGGATATACTCCTTCATTAGTTTGTGGTGTTTGGGTAGGAAACACTGATAATAAAGAAATGAAACGCGGAGCTGATGGTTCGGTAGTAGCAGCCCCAATTTGGAATCAATATATGAGAGAAGCACTTAAAAATACTCCAGTTGAATCTTTTACTAAGCCAGAAAAAATAGTTACAGGAAAACCTATACTTGATGGGCAGATTGAAGGAAGTAAAACAATAAAAATAGATACTATATCAGGAAAATTAGCCACTGAATATACTCCTGAATCAACTATTAAAGAAATTCCTATAACTGAAATCCATGATATTTTACATTATGTTAATAAAGATGACCCTAGAGGACCGGAACCAGAAAACCCAGCTGAAGACCCTCAATATTATAATTGGGAATTAGGCGTTAAAAATTGGGCAGAAAAAAATGGCATAAACTTAAAAAACGACTATGATATTCCTACAGAATATGATGATGTTCATTTACCTCAAGATAAACCAACCGTCTCAATTATTACACCAACCGATCAACAAACCATAAAAGAAAATTATCTTAATATTAAAATATCAGCTCACGCCAACCGAGGAATAAAAAAAATAGAATATTTAATTGATGGAGAAATGATTGAGGTAGATCAATCAGGTTCTTTAGAAAAAGAATTAGAAATATCTCAATTATCTAGTGGGTATCATACTTTAAAAATAAATGTTAAAGATGATTTAGAAAATACTGGTTCAGCTTCAATGGAATTTAATCTTTTAATAAATACACCTAAACCAGTTTTTGATTGGCAATACCCAACTAATAATTCACAGATTACTAATTTTCCAATTAAAATTAAAGCTTCTCTTTTAAATTGGGAATTAGTAAAACAAGTTGACCTTTATGGAATAGAAAAAAATGGAAATGAATTTTTTATTGATTCAATTAATCCTTCTAGTGAATTATTAATTTTTAATTGGAGAGAAAAACCTAGTCCAGCAAATTATCAATTATTTGCTAATATATTTGATTTTAAAAATAAAAAATATAATAGCACAAAATTAAAAGTAACAGTTCAATAATTAAAAAAATCGGAAGTTCCGATTTTTTTAATTATTTTTTTTAATTATATTATTTTTTTTAAAATTATTTATTATTTCTTTTTCTTAACACTAATAATTGTTGTATTCCGGTAAAAATTGTTAACAATAACCAATAAAAAACTAAACCGCTAGGTAAATTAATACCTATTATTATAGTCATTATTGGCATTATATAAAGTATTTGTTTACTCATAATCGCAGCCATATCCTCATCTTCTGCCGGTTTAGTTTTTATTTCAGGACGATTAACTGTCATCATTTTAGCTTGCCAAAATTGAGCCACTCCAGCTAATACCGCCAGAATCCACTGTGGTTTTGATAAATCAATAAAACCAAAAGCTAAAGTATTAATATGTCCGGGATTAGTAATAAATGGATAAAGCCCAGAAAGGTCACCATTAGTAAGTCCAGTGTTAAAAACTTGATAAATAGCAATTAAAAAAGGAAGTTGTATCAAAAGGGGTAAACAAGATGATAAAGGATTTATTTTATTTTCTTTATAAATATTCATCATCTCTACTGCCTGTTTTTCTTTTTGATCTTTATATTTTTCTTTTATAGCATCAATTTGAGGTTGTAAATCTTTTAATTTTTTTTGTGCTTCAATAGTTTTTTTAGAAAAAGGATATAAAACTATTTTAAATATTAAAGTTAAAATTATAATAACTAAACCAATATCTTGAGTTGGGATAAAATTATAAGTTAAAACTAATAAATTAAGTATTGGCTGATAACAAATTAAATTAAATAAATAACTTACCATAAATTATATTTTATTTAAGTGGGTCATAACCACCTTTATTAAAAGGATTACATCTTAAAATTCTCCAAGAAGATAATAAACCGCCTTTAATTACCCCATATTTTTCAATTGCTTGGTAAGCATACTCAGAACAAGTTGGAACAAATCGGCAATAGCCATTAGGGTAGATTTTTTTAAACAAACCATGATCAAAAGAAATTGTTTTTTGGTATACTTTAATTAATTTTAGAACAAAAAAACGGCTAAAATAAGATAATTTTATCATTAATTTAATAATTTTTTATTTTTAAATTGTTTTTCAAGTTCTGCCTTTATTTCGGAAAAATTAAGTTTTTTTATTGTTGGTAAAACTGTAATAATTAAATCTATTTTTTGTCTAAAATTAGATAAATTATCTAGCAAAACTGCCTTTATCTGTCGACGATAGCGATTTCTTTCTGTTGCTTTTTTGCTAAATTTATTACTAATTATAACAGCAAAACGGCAATAATCCAAGCCATTTTGCAAAAATCTTATTGTAAAAAACTGGCTAAAATCTTTATTGCCGTTTCTAAATACTCGCTCAAAATCAGCTTTTTTTGATAAGCGATTTTTTTGAGCTATCATAAAAATTTTATTTATTTTTTGTTTTTCTAACAGAAATAGCAATTTTTTTTCTACCTTTGTTACGTCTATTTTTTAATACATTTCTACCCCCTGGAGTTCGCATTCTTTTTAAAAAACCGTGGACTTTAGCTCTTCTATGTTTTTTAGGTTGATAAGTTCTTTTTGGCATTTTTAATTTTTATTATTTTTTTAATATTTAATAATTATTAACAATTAAAAATATAACATTTTATTAATATTTGGTCAATATAATTTTTAATTTTTTTATATTAAAAAGTTATCAACAATTAATTAACAAGTTATATACTTATTATTTAAAATATAATGTTTTTCATTTATAAAAAGTTGTGTTAAAATAAACCTGTTATCAAAAACCTAATAAAAATAAGGTTTTTTTAATATAATTATCAACATTATTATGACACCTCAGGAGTTATGGCAAGCCGCTTTAGGCGAATTAGAAATTCTTTTATCAAAAGCAAACTTTACAACCTGGTTTAGAAATACTAGTATTGCTAATTATGATAATGAAAAAGTTGTAATTAATGTTCCTAATGTTTTTACTAAAGAATATTTAGCTAAAAAATATCATCAAGTTATACTTAAGGCTCTTAGAAATATTACTGAAAATTCAAATTTAAAAGAAATTGAATATAAAATAGAAACTTCAACACAAAATAAGCCAACTTTTTTTCAAAATAATCCAATTAAATCTATTGAAAAAGAGTTAAATATTGAAATTAATTCTACAAATCAAAAAATAACCACAGAAATTAAAGAAACAAAAATTTTAACTAATAATATTAATGATTTAATCGAAAAAAAAATTAATAGCTCTGGAATAAATATTAATTCAGAAATAATTATTAATAGCGGTCTTAATCCTAAATACACTTTTTCTACTTTTATTGTTGGAAAAAACAATGAATTAGCTCATGCTGCAGCATTAGCAACCACTAAATCCCCAGGAACAGCTTACAATCCTCTTTTTATTTACGGTGGTGTTGGATTAGGAAAAACTCATTTAATGCATGCTGTGGGAAATAAAATTCTTAATGAAAATCCTTCAGCTAAAGTTCTTTATATTACTTGTGAAAAATTCACCAATGAATATATTAATGCTGTAAAAAACAATTCTGAAAGCTATTATAAGGCTATGGAAGAATTTAATAATAGATATCGATCATTAGATGTTTTTTTAATTGATGATATTCAATTTATTTCTGGAAAAGAAAGAACAGAGGAAGTTTTCTTTAATATTTTTAATGAATTACATCAAAATAATAAACAAATAATTATATCTTCTGACCGCACGCCCAAAGCTATTCCGGGAATTGAACAAAGATTAATATCTCGTTTTGAATGGGGTATGATTGCTGATATTTCTGTTCCTGATGTTGAAACTAAAATAGCAATTATTGAAGAAAAAATTAAAGAAAAAAATTTTTCACTTAAATCTGAAATAATAGAATATCTTGCTTCAGCTGTTCATAATAATATTAGAGAATTAGAAGGTATACTTAATAGGGTTATAGCTTTGAGCCAACTTCAAAACAGAGAATTAAGCCTTGAGGAAGTAAAACAAATAACTTCTTCAATTGTAGTAAATAGCCAAAAAAATTCATTAACTCCTAAAAATATAATTAAAATAGTAGCAGAGTATTTTGATGTACAAATTGAAGATATTATTGGTCCTTGCCGTAAAAAAAATCTAACCGAACCAAGACAAATAATTATGTATTTAATGAGAGAGGAATTAAAATTATCTTACCCTTCAATTGGTCAAGAATTAGGAGGACGTGACCATACTACAGTAATTCATGCTTGTGAAAAAATAATTACCAATATTCGTAGTAATGATAAATTAAGACAAGATATTAATACTTTAAAACAAAAATTATATATTTAACTTGATAATTTGTGGAGAATATTATATTGCTTGTGAAAAATATTTTATAGAATAAAAAAATTTTTATTTAATACTTAACAACTTGTGATTAATTTGTAATAAAGTAAGTGGAAAAAGAATAAGATAAAGTTAATTATTAGTTGATAATATTGAAATAATAAAATAAAAATCCACTAATTAAATCATTATTTTCAATTTTTAAACTAGTTATCCTAATTTAATTTTAAAATAATCTAATTATTTATTACTATTTTATAAGTTTTCCAGTTTTACACAGTTATTATTATAAGTATTGAATATATTTATATATTTAAAAAAATTATATGAAAATATCCTGCACTCAAGAAAATTTAAACCAAACAATAAATATTGTAAGTCATATTGCTTCTAAAAATTTTAACTTACCAATATTATCAAATATCTTAATAAAAGCAGAGAATAAAAATATTACTTTATCAGCAACTAATTTAGAAATGGGTATAACTGCAACAATGCGCGGAAAAGTTGAAATTGATGGTGAATTTAGTATTGATGCTAAATTATTATCTAATTACATAACTTTATTACCAAAAGAAAGAATTGATTTAGAATTAATTGATAATGAACTTAAAATACAATGTCAAAAACAAAAAACTAAAATTAAAGTTCAAGGAACTAGTGATTTTCCTTTAATACCTAAAATAAACAAAAAAAATCCTTATATTTTATTAGCAAAAGATTTAAAAGATGCTATTTATGAAGTTTCTTTTTCGGTTTCTAATTCAGATATTAGACCAGAGCTTTCAGGTGTATTTTTACATTTTAATAAAGATAATTTAATTTTAGCCGCTACAGATAGTTATCGTTTAGCTGAAAGAAAGATTAAATTAGTTTCTAATGAAAAACAAAATAATTTAGTTGATTTTCAAGAAGAAAAAATAATAGTTCCAGTTAAAACTCTTCAAGAATTAAGTAGAATTTTAGGATTAATAAAAGAAGATGAATCAATGGATATTATTGATACAGTTGAAATTTATCTTAATGAAAATCAAATAATGTTTGTTTATAATGGAGTAGAATTAGTTTCTAGATTAATAGAAGGCCAATATCCTGATTATACACAAATAATTCCAGATAAATTTGGAAGTAAATTAAAAATAAATGTTACAGAATTAATTAAAGCTATTAAAGTTACTAGTTTATTTGCAAAATCAGGCATTTTTGATATTCGTTTAGATTATAATTCAGATAAAGAATTAAAAATAATATCATCATCACAAACAGGAGAAAATATTTCTTCTGTTGATATGGAAAAAATAGGAGATTCAGGAGAAATTATTTTAAATTATCGATATTTATTAGATGGTTTACAAAATATAGGATCAGAAAATATTGAAATTGAAATAACAGATAGTAATAATCCTTGTGTTATAAAAGCAGAAAATAATAAAGATTATCTTTATTTAATTATGCCAATTAGGCAATAATTAAATTTAATAATAATTTTTAATTTAAAAAACACTATATTTTATAGTGTTTTTTAAATTAATCTATTTTTACCAACTATTAGATTAAGTTTTTTTTCAGTGATTTTTATTTCTAATGGCGGTTTTATTATTCTTTTTTCATCAATTATCAAAATTGGGATTGATTTATCACTAGTAATGTTTATTTTTTTTGCTTTAAATTTACTAAATGTTTCTTTAGGTGGTTTAAACCATTTCTTTTCTATATGTTTTATCCCTAATTTTATTAAACCGTCATTTCCTAAAACTTTAGAATCACTATTATTTTCAAAAGAAATATTATTAACAGTAATTATATTATTTTTACCTTCAACATTAATAAAATAATTATTATCACAAATAATATTTAAATTATCACCCGGCATTTCTAATGAAGTAAAAAAATAGTATAAATCATTAATTTTTCCTAAATCTATTTTTTTTATTATTCTAGTTGATAAAGTATTACAAGCATCGCTATAAGGTGGAATCCCTGTTATTTTAGCTATTTTACTAGTATTAGTTACTGGTATATAACCAATAATAATATTTAAATTTGGTATTAAATTTATAACTTGATTAAATGTTTTATCATCACCAACAACAACAATAGTTTTAATTCCTAAATTAATTTCTTCGGAAATATTTTTTTGTAAATTTTTTAAAACAGATAATTTTACAATTTTACCGTTAATACCTAAATCAGTAAGGCGCGATTCTATCTTAAAAAGCGCGCCTTTATATTTTGATTCATTAAGATAATTATCGTAAATGTAATAATACATTTTTTTATTCAATATCTTTTTCGGATGATTGTTTTAATTCTATTTTTTTCTGTTTAGAAAATTCAGGTTTAATAGATTTGTTTTTAGTATCACCCATTTGATATTTCCCATTAATTACTGCTCCATTAGCAATTGAGATACTATTAGTTTTAACATCACCAAATATTTTTGCGGTAGAAGTAAGTTCTAATTTTCCGCTAATATTTAAATTTCCTTGAACCTCACCTGCTATTAGAGCATTTGCGGCAGAGATATTAGCAAAGATTTTTGATTCTGGGCCAACTTTAAGATTTTGGCTAGTTTTAATGGTGCCACAAATTATTCCTTCTACTATAATATTTCCTTCTGTAACAAAATCTCCTTCAACCTTTACTGAAGGACCTATGATAGTGTCGGTTTCTTGAGTTCCCGACTGATTTTCTTTAAACATAATTTTAAATTATTTTGTTTTTTCTGTTTATATTTTAATATAAAAAAAGTTATTTGGCAAAATTTTTAATTTTTTATTTTTTGTGTTATAATAAAAACAAAATAAAATTATACAATGTCTTTAAAAAATTTAAAAGAAAGTATTTTAATTAAAAAAAGCCAAGAAAAAGAGGAAAATGTGGATTTTTCTGATTTTTTAAGTAATACCAGCGGCCAATGGTTTGCTGGTGAAGCACAACTTTCTTGTGATATTTGGGAAGATAAAGATAATATAATAGTTAAATCAACTGTTGCTGGAGTTAAACCATCAGATTTAGAAATATCAGTTAGTAATGATTTGCTCACTATTCGAGGTTCACGTTATCAAGAAGAAAATATAGATGAAAAAAATTATTTTTCTCGCGAATGTTATTGGGGGTCTTTTAGTCGTTCTATAGTTTTACCTAGAGAAATTAATCAAAAGAAAATAGAAGCAACACTTAAAAATGGTATTTTAACAATAAAATTACCTAAAAAATATAAAACTTCAGATATAAAAGTTAAACAGTTAGATGAAGATTAAATTATATTAAAATGAAAGCTATAATAGATAGAATAGAAGGAGATTTTTTGGTTTTAGAAATTGAAGGAGGACAGGAATTATTTTGGCCTAAAAATGATTTTGTTGGAGCTAAAGAAGGAGATGAATTAAATATTTTTCTTACTAAAAGTGAGCCAGATAATGAAATTAAAGCTAAAGAAATATTAAAACAGATATTTAAAAAAGATGTTTGATTTATCTTGTATAAAAAAAGTAATTAAAAAAGAGAATTATCAAGATAGAAAATTAAAAAAAACGCGGTGGTTGGCAATAGGCCTAGTAACCGCTATTTTTATATTGTTAGTATGCGGTATAATTATTATTTGGCTTCAATTTAAGTATCAGGAAAAAATTTTTTTTGGAGTAAGAATAGGTAATTTAAATTTATCAGGCTTAACTAGACAAGAAGCTTTTCAATTGATAACTAAAAAAACAGATTCCATCATTAAACAAGGAATTAAGGTTTTTTATAACCAAAAATCTAATAAAGAATTAGAAATTATTTCTTTAGATAATTTAAGTGATCCAGATTTATCTCGAGAAATTATTTCTTTTGATATTTATCAAACTGTTTATAATGCTTATAACATAGGTCATAATCATAATATTTTTTCTGCTTTAATAGAACAATTAAATTTATTTTTTTTTGGTAAAAACATACCAGTTAATTATTCTTTAAATGAAATTATTTTAGAGCAAGAATTAAAAAATCAATTTTCTAAATTAGAAAAAAAAGAATTAAACGCTCGTCCTCAAATAAGCTGTTTTAAAAATAATTGTCGAGTAGAAATTTTACCCGAAGTAAATGGCCTAGCTTTGAATTATCAAGAAGTTATAAATAAATTAAAAATAAATTTATCTCAACTTAATGATCCTGTAATTGAATTTTCACTAAAAGCAGTTGAACCTCAAATAAAAAAAGTTGATGTTTTGAATTTAACAGAAAAAATTTTAACTACTACTTCAACAGTAATAGTTTTTTCTTATCAAGGAAAAGAATGGAAATTAGAAAAAGAAAAACTTTATAAAATGTTAGAATTTCAAAAAATTAATAATGATATTTTTATTGGTATAAATAAAGAAGAATTTATTTCTTGGATTAGTACTAATATTGCTCCACAAATTAATATTCCAGCTAAAAATGCTACTTTAGAAATAAAAAATGGAAAAATAGAGAGTTTAAATGTTCAACAAGAAGGAATTGAGATTGATAATGAAGTTCTTTATCAAGAATTAAATCAAAAATTTTTAAATCAAGAAAAAAATATAACAATAGAAATAAAAATTAAAAAAATACAACCCGAAGTAACAATTGATAATATTAATGATTTAGGAATTAAAGAAATTATTGGTGTAGGTAAATCTAATTTTTCTGGCAGTCCTATTAATCGTCGTAAAAATATTAATAATGGAGCTAAAATTTTACATGGAACTTTAATTAAACCAGATGAAGAATTTTCTTTAATTAGTAAATTATTGCCAATTGATGCTAGTAATGGATATCTTCAAGAATTAGTAATTAAAGGAAATAAAACTGTACCAGAATATGGAGGCGGATTGTGTCAAATAGGAACTACAATGTTTAGAGCTGCTCTTGATTCTGGATTACCAATATTAGAAAGACAGAATCATTCTTATAGTGTTACTTATTATTTAGAGAATGGAGTGCCAGGCGTTGATGCTACTATTTATGATCCTAAACCAGATTTAATTTTTAAAAATGATACCGGACATTATATTTTAATTCAATCAAGAATTGAAAGAGATAATTTATTTTTTGAATTTTGGGGTACTAAAGATGGTCGCCAAGCAGAAAGAACTAAACCAAAAACTTGGGGATGGAAAGATCCTCCGCCAACTAAATATATTGAAACTACTGAATTAGCTCCGGGAGTTAAAAAGTGTACTGAAAGTTCACATAAAGGAGTTACTGCATCCTTTGATTATATTGTAACTTCAACTGATGGTACAGTTAAAAAACAAACATTTACTTCTGTATATAAACCATGGCAAGCCGTTTGTTTAATTGGTGTTTCAACAACGTCCACTACTACTACCACTACTAATACTACTATTGATAATAATAATAATAATAACTTAATAACATCAACTGATATTATAATTTAAATTAGAAATGTAAATAAAAAATAAAAACAGATATAAATCTGTTTTTATTTTTTTAATAAAATTTTTAGTACCGCCACGGAGAATCGAACTCCGGTTACCAGGATGAAAACCTGACGTCCTAACCACTAGACGATGGCGGCTAATTTATTAAAAGTAATATCTACTATAAATTATTTTTTATGTTTTGTCAATAAAAAATTAAGCCCCACTGTAAATATATCACAGTGGGGTTGTTAGTTTATGGTTTTTTTATTTTTTCTTTCTTTTTTTTTGATTTGGTGTATTGTGCATTATATTTGTATGAATTAATAGTCCCCTTTACTTCAGTTTTAATATTAACAAACCGAAAATAATTTTCTGGTGACCATTTTTCTACAATAGTAGATATCACATTACACCAATTACGGCCGCCGAACAGAATTCGTAAAGATTTATCAAACTTCTCTCCGCAGGGAATTCTTACCGATTCAATTAATTTTAAAGTTTCTCCATCAATATCTCTACCAAGTTTAAATCGGTAAGATTGATTTTCCCATTTAGCTACTATTTCAGCTTGAGAAAACTGGTTAGGAGCTAAACGTAGAATTACAAATATTAGAGCTTCATATGGAGTTAATGTGTCGAAAATATAATGCCAAGCATCATGGCGAAACCGCTCTACTATTTTAATGATAACATGACTATGTTTCCCTTTTTCTTCTTGACGAAGACGAGAAACAGGAATCATGTGATGTTTCGTCTTTTTATTAGGCGAAACACTCTTCTTTTTAAATTTTTTAAATCTTTTTTTCCCTTTTTTCAAGGTTTATCCTCCTAATTTAGGGTTTTAAAGAACATAAATAACTATACTGAAATATAAATTAGATTATTTTTTAATAAAAGTCAAGATTATTTTTTGAGAAAAATTAAAATATTAGATATAATACTACTTGATATAAAATATATGATAATACTTGCTATTGAAACATCTTGTGATGAAACTTCTGCTGCTGTACTTAAATCTACACGTGGTTATTTAGAATTGCTTGCTAACATCGTTTCTTCACAAATTAATATTCATAAAAAATATGGTGGAGTAGTGCCAGAAGTTGCGGCACGAATGCATATTAAAAATATTTTACCTGTAATTATGGAAGCTTTAGTTATTTCTAAAATTAAATCAGAACAAATTGATTTAATAGCTTGTACTACTGGTCCAGGACTTTCTACTTCATTAATTATTGGTTTAGAAACAGCTAAAGCTTTAAGTTTTGCTTGGAAAAAACCGTTATTAGCTGTAAATCATATGTATGGTCATATAGCAGCTAATTTTTTAAATAATCAAATTAAATTCCCCGCTGTTTGTTTAGTGGTATCAGGCGGCCATACTGAAATTATTTATTTGAAAAATTATTGGCAATTTAAAAAAATAGGACAAACCGTTGATGATGCCGCTGGAGAAGCTTTTGATAAAGTAGCAAAATTATTAGGGCTTGGTTATCCGGGTGGCCCTATTGTTTCTAAATTAGCTCAAGAAGGAAATTCTAAAAAATATAATTTTCCTCGCCCTATGATAGACGCTAATAATTTTAATTTTTCTTTTTCAGGACTTAAAACCGCAGTACTGTATCAATCTCAAAAAGAGAATTTAAAAAATGAAATGACAATTCGTGATTTTTGTGCTTCTTTTGAACAAGCAGTAATTGATGTCTTAACCAATAAAACAATTAAGGCAGCTAAGAAGTTAAAGGTTAAGACAGTAATGATGGCTGGTGGTGTGGCGGCAAATCGTAAATTGCGTGAGACATTAGAGAATAAAGTTAAAGAAGCAAGCTTTGAATTTATGGTGCCAGAATTTAAATTATGTACTGATAATGCTGCTATGGTAGCAATTGCCGCATATTATTTAAGTCAGAAGAAAAAAATGAAATTAGATAATTATAAAAAATTAGTTGTTGATCCTAATTGGGAATTAGTTTAATTATGAAATTTTTATCAAATTCAGAAAAACAAACATTTAATTTTGCTAAAAATTTAGCAAAAAAATTAAAAGGTGGAGAAGTTTTATGTTTAATTGGTGATTTAGGTTCTGGTAAAACCGCTTTTACTAAAGGATTGGCTAATGGGCTAGGAGTAAAAAACATTATTACTAGTCCAACTTTTGTTCTAATGAAAAATTATAAAATTAGTAAAGGTAAAATTAAATATTTTAATCATATTGATGCTTATCGATTAGAAAATGGTAAGCAACTTTTAGGAATTGGTGCTGATGATTATTTTACAGATAAGGAGTGTATTACAGTTATTGAATGGGCTGATCGAGTTAAAGATATTTGGCCTAAAAATATTATTAGAATAAATTTTAAAATTATTGAAAATAATAAAAATCAGAGAGAAATTAATATAAAAAAACTTCGAAATTAATCGAAGTTTTTTATATTAATTAATTCTATTTTGCTACTCTAAAAATTTCTTCAATACTAGTTTCTCCGTTTATTGCTTTAATAATGCCATCTTGCAATATTAATACAGAGCCATCTTTAATAGCTTGTTCTTCTATTTCGTTGTTAGTAATATTTGGTTTTTGAATTAGTTTTTGCATTTCTGGAGTATTAATAATAACTTCATAAATTCCTAATCTGCCTTTATAACCAATACCGCCACATTTATCACAACCAACTGGTTTATAGAATTGAATTTTTTTAGGTAATGTTTTTTTAATTTCAGGATTAATTTTTTCAATTATTTCTTCTACTTCTTTTGCGATTACTGGATCTAATTCTGTTTCTTGTTTGCAATTAGGACAAAGTTTACGTACCAAGCGTTGACCAATAGAACATTCTAAAGAGTTAGCTAACATTTGAGGATCAACACCAAGACCAACAAAACGTGGTACCGCACCGGCTGCAGAATTAGTGTGAATAGTTGATAAAACTAAATGTCCGGTTAGAGAAGCCTCAATTGCTATAGCCGCTGTTTCTGCATCACGAATTTCTCCTATCATCATGATATTAGGATTTTGTCGCAATAAAGATCGCATTGCCGCTGCAAAAGTATAACCCTCTTCAACATTAATTTGTGTTTGCATCAACCCTTCTAAATGATATTCAATTGGATCTTCGACTGTAATAATTTTTACATCTGGTTGATTGAGTTTATTAAGTAAAGCATACAAAGTTGTAGTTTTACCACTGCCAGTTGGTCCAGTAGTAATAATAATTCCTTTAGTTTTAACAATAGATTGATTTAATAATTTTAAAGTATAATCTCGCATGCCTAATTGATCAACTGTTAAACTTGCTGCTTGTGAAGATAGTAAGCGAATAACTACAGTTTCTCCATAACCACCAGAAATAATAGAAATACGAGAATCCATTTTATTATTATTAGTAAAAATTGCAAAACGACCATCCCAAGTTGCCTTTTTAATATTAGTAGGCATGCCTGCTAATATTTTAATATTTGATAAAATTGGCAGATACTGTTCTTTAGCAAGGTTAACAATATCATGTAAAATTCCGTCAATGCGAAAACGTACTTTAACATTATTTTCTGTTGGTTCGATATGAATATCTCCAGCTTCAGTTTTAAGAGCAACAGCAATTATTATAGATATTAATTCTTTTGCTGGTAAATTTTGTAATTTTTCTTCTATTTTACTTAAATTTTTAGACAATTCTTCTGCTTCTAATAAATCTTCGTCACTAATTTTAATTCCTCGGCCAATTGTTTGAGAAATTACAATATCATAAAGTTCCTCGACATAATCTAATTTACCAATAACACGAAAAACTTCTTGTAAATCAGTAATGCCTTGTAAGCATTTTACGACCCCATCTTGTAGCATAGTTAACATGCCATTTTCTATGGCTTGTTTAAGTATTTGAAAGGCCGCTGCTCCTTCCATAGTTAATTTTTTAATATCATCATCCATGGTAAAGATTTCATAGATGCCGATTCTTCCTTTATAACCAATACCACGGCAGGTAGAGCAACCTTCTCCTGGACCAAACATTGTTGGTAAAGTCGTTGGAATATTAATTCCTGACTTAGGAGAGATAGTAGCCAAAATTTTTCTTAAAATTTCTTTTTCTTCTTCTGTTAATTGTCGAGGTTTTTTACAATTTGGGCAAAGTTTACGTACCAAGCGTTGTCCAATAACAGCATTAATCGATGGCACAATAAAAAACGGTTTAATTCCCATATCTATTAAACGAGGAACTACACCAGCTGCATCATTGGTGTGAACTGTTGATAAAACTAAATGCCCGGTTAATGATGCTTGAATAGCAATATCAGCAGTTTCTCCATCACGAATTTCACCAACCATAATAATATCAGGATCTTGGCGTAAAATTGAACGTAAACCCTTAGCAAAAGTATAATCCTTTTTTGGATCAACTTGTGATTGATTAATGCCTTTTAATTTATATTCAACTGGATCTTCTAAGGTAATAATTTTTACATCTGGTTGGTTTAATTTATTAAGTATGGCATATAAAGTAGTGGTTTTACCACTACCAGTTGGCCCTGCAGTAAGAATTAAACCATTAGGTTTTTTAATTTCAGCTTCAAGTATTTTATATGATTGTGGTAATAATCCTAAATCTTCAAAATTTAAAGCAACTGATTCAGAACGCAATAAACGCATTACTACTGATTCTCCAAAAGCTGTTGGTAAAAAAGAAGTACGAACTTCAATTTTATTTTTATCAAAATAAATAGTAAATCTTCCATCTTGAGGTTTGTCTTCGATATTAATTTTTACTTTTGCTAAAACTTTCATGCGGGCAATAATTTTTTTCCATTTTTCTTTTTCTATTATTGCTGATTCATGAAGTAATCCATCAATACGCAACCTAACAACAATTCCTTGCTCTTCTGCTTCAATATGAATATCTGAAGCCTCTGATTTAATAGCTGTTGCCAAAATAATAGCTACAACATCAGTGATATTAACTTTATTTATTTTTTCATTAAGATCTTTAAAAGTATTTATCTCTTTTTGAAATTTTTCAATATCTTTTTTGTTAATTTTTACTCCACCAGGTAACCTAGAAATTTTAGGTAAGGTATCATAAAATTTTTTAGCATGTTCAAAACTATTTTCCGAAATTAAATATATAGAAACATTAGCATGATATTTCTCTTGAATATTATCAGCTAATACTTGAACATCATTAGTATATTCTATAGTACCAATTCTTATTTCTGCTCCATTATTAAAAAAACATAAACATTTCAGCCGCTCAGAATCTTCTTGGCTTATTGTTAATAAAGCATCTGGACTAATAGGAAAACCAACTAAATTAATGTAACCCAAACCTTGGGCATCTGCTTTATTAGAAACCTCTTCTTCTTTTTCTTTTAATTTAATTTCATTAAGCTTTTGTTGTAATTGTCCAGTAATTGATTTTTCATTAGCATCTTTAGCAAGTAAATCTTCTAAAGATGGCCCTAAATTAGTCATAAAAAATATTATAAAATAATAGCAATACTATATTATTAATTATAATTTTTATGAAGTGTTTTTACAAGTTAGATTTTTTATTCCAAAAATTATTAATTAATTTTTCTACTTCTTGAGATTTTTTTGTATAAATAAAGAAATATTGTACACTGTTTCTTCCTCTAATAGTAAGTTTTATTCCTGCTGGAAAATGTACAATTTTAATACGTTTAGGTCCATTACCAATAACTCTAATTTCTCCTATTGATAATCTATTAACTAAAGGATTGTTAACGAGTAAAGATATTATTTTTTGGGCAGCGTCAATAACCGTTGAGTGTTTTTTGCTTATTTTTTTACCAGATAAATGAGCCATATTTTTAAATTAAACTAATTGACATAAATACTTTCTTTTGTTATTATTATAACAGGTAGCAAGATTATTTACATTCTTGTAACCTACCGACAAACAATTGTTTAGTCGGATTTAAAAATAAGAGTATCAAGTTATATGGCTGAGAAAGACCAACTTTTTGTTGAAACCGTCGTCAAGGCAATTGTTGCCAATCCTGATGACGTTAAAGTTGACAGAACTGTCGACGAAAGAGGCGTGCTTTTGACCCTTCATGTTAATCCATCCGATATCGGATATGTTATTGGCAGACAAGGTCAGACTGCAAAAGCCATTAGAACTTTGGCAAAAATCATCGGTGCCAAAAACAATGCCAGAGTTAATTTAAAAATTGATGAACCACAAGGATCACGCGAAAAACGTGCTTCTAAAGAAAAAGAAATTAATACTGATGTTGTTGATGATTTAAGCATCTAAATAAGATTTTAAACCCAAAACCCCGCCTCAAGCGGGGTTTTGTTTTCTTATTAATTTTACAATATAATAATAACATGAAAAGATTTGATATTATTACCATTTTTCCAAAAATTTTAGATTCATATTTTAATGAATCATTATTTAAACGCGCGCAAAAAAATAAATTATTTAAAATAGTAACACATAATTTACGTGATTTTACTAATGATCGACATCAAACTGTAGATGATAAGCCTTATGGTGGAGGAGTCGGATTATTATTTAAAATAGAACCTATTTACAAAGCGTTATGTAAAGTTGTTGGTAAAAAAAAGAAAACTAATATAAGAATTATTTTAACAGCGGCTAATGGTAAGCGATTTACTCAAAAAGATGCGGTGCGTTTATCAAAATATGATAGATTAGTTTTTGTCTGCCCACGTTATGAAGGAGTAGATGCTAGAGTTGAAAAAATAGTTGATGAAAAAATATCAATTGGCGATTATGTTTTAGCCGGCGGAGAATTAGCTGCCGCTGTTATAATAGAAACAGTAGCGCGTTATATTCCAGGGTTTGTAGGAAAACAAGAATCAGTAATAAGTGATTCTCATAAAGAAGAAGGTTATCTTGAATACCCTCATTATACTAGGCCAGAAGTTTTTATTACTTGTGATGGAAAAAAAATGCGAGTACCCAAAGTTTTACTATCTGGTAACCATGCCCAAATAGATAATTGGAGAAAAAATAAAGAAAAAAAGTTAATAAAAAAATAAAATAATTAATTTTTGTGTAAATCTTGTGTAAAACTAGATAAAATTTTAATTAAATATTTTTTATTTTATTTAATTTTAGATAAAAAGATAATTAAATAAAAAATTATTTTTTACTCTTGACAAATATATTTTTAAAGTATAAAATTATAAAGTAATTATTAATGCTCAAAAGCATTCTACAAAAGTAAAATTAAAATCTAAATTTTTAAGAAAAAACAGAGGTATCTGACAGAATCAAAATAAGATTTTGGTTCGTATAATTCGGATCCCGCTGTTTTTTCTTAACTTTTAAAAAAGTTAAGAAATGTAGATTGACAATTAAATAGTGATAAACAAGCATCAAGTTAAAAACTGGTGGGTTTCTTTTTGAAATCCAAACAGTCAATTTTGAGTTTAAAAGACTTAAAACAATCAATCGGTTGGCAACTGATCGTAATCTAGTTGTAAGAGTCAATCTGATTCTTTTACATAAGAGTTTGATCCTGGCTCAGGATGAACGCTGGCGGCGTGTCTAAGGCATGCAAGTCGAATGGGTTTAGACCCATGGCAAACGGGAGAGTAACACATTGGTAACCTACTTCCAACTGGAGCATAACTCATCGAAAGGTGAGATAATTCTCCATTAATTACTTAATCATAAGATTAAGTAATAAAGATTTATCGGTTGGAAAGGGGCCTATGGTCTATCAGCTAGTTGGTAGTGTAATGGACTACCAAGGCTATGACGGATAGCGGGTGTGAGAGCACGACCCGTCTCACTGGGACTGAGACACTGCCCAGACACCTACGGGTGGCTGCAGTCAAGAATATTCCTCAATGGACGAAAGTCTGAAGGAGCGACGCCGCGTGACTGATGAAGTCCTTAGGGATGTAAAGGTCTTTTCTCAGGGAAGAACTATGACGGTACCTGAGGAATAAGAGGTTGCTAACTCTGTGCCAGCAGCAGCGGTAATACAGAGACCTCGAGCGTTATCCGGATTGATTGGGTGTAAAGCGTGCGCAGGCGGTAAGTTAAGTCCACGGTCAAATCTAGCAGCTCAACTGCGAGACTGCCGTGGAAACTGATTTACTAGAGCATGGAAGAGGTTAGCGGAATTGCCGGTGTAACGGTAAAATGTGTTAATATCGGCAAGAACACCAGAGGCGAAGGCGGCTAACTGGGACATAGCTGACGCTGTTGCACGAAAGCGTGGGGAGCGAATGGGATTAGATACCCCAGTAGTCCACGCCCTAAACGATGGATATTAGTTATTGGCAGTATCGACCCTGCCAGTGGCGGTTAAAATAGCTAACGCATTAAATATCCCACCTGGGAAGTACGGCCGCAAGGCTAAAACTCAAAGGAATTGACGGGGGCCCGCACAAGCGGT